>JBEIEK010000030.1:0-30284 GCA_040382995.1 Planctomycetaceae bacterium | reverse complement strand
CCTTGGTGGGGTCGACAATCACCAGACATTCCGGAAGACGGTCCATGTCCCGCATACCGTTGAGGTTGCGGTAGATTTTCTGGTATTCGCGGTTCAGCGTGGACTGCATCTTCTTGGAGTAATTGCGGATCTCCTGAGATTCGCGGGTTTTCTCCAGTTCTTCCAGCCTTTTCAGGCGGGTACGGATGGTGCGGAAGTTGGTGAGCGTGCCACCCAGCCAGCGTTCCGTGCAGTAAGGCATCCGACATTCCTGGGAGAGCTCTTCGATTGAGGCCGCCGCCTGACGCTTGGTGCCCACAAAGAGAATCAGTCCGCCCTGAGCCGCTACCTTCAACAGGTATTTCTTGGCGCGGATCAGACCACGGATGGTCTCTTTGATGTCGATAATGTGAATCTGGTTACGACGACCGTAAATGTACGGTCGCATTTTGGGGTTCCAGCGACTGGAACGGTGTCCGTAGTGGACTCCCGCGTCCAGAATGTCCTTCACCACAATCTCAGCCATCGCCGATCTCCTGTTTCTGCGGACTTCCGCAGCGCTTTGGATGTCTTCCAAAGCACAGAACAATTGTGTGAATGTCAACTTGCAAATGCAGAACTGACATGCAGCACGTCGCCAGTACCAGCCGGCGGCGACAAACCCGGTGCCAGTGCAGAAACTTCCGCAACGGCAAAAATTCGGACCCGTGAGTGTACCAGAATGCAAAAAACGGTCAAACGGCAAACCGATCAGGTTTCACATTCTCTGCAAACCGGGTTGAATTCTCCGCATCATCGGCCGCCACGCCCCCAAAATTTACTCAAATCGATCGCCAACGAAAACCCAGTCAGCCTCCCACTGCTGCTGCGGGCTGGCAGGTTCGCGTATGGGTATGTTTTTTAGTCTTCGGGCACCCGGCACGTCCTCAATGCGGTACACCTCCAGTCTCGTCTCGGTCTCCGGCAGCAACCCCGGATCAATCCACGCCGCCCACGTCTGACGAAATTTCAGGTCGGTGCTCGTGCGGGTTGTCGCAAGGATCCTCCCACCCGCCACAACCGCCAGCCAAACGGGTGCCTCCGGAACAGGTCCCAGAAGTCGCCCCTGAATCAAACAGGGCACAAATGGGTCCGACGGAATTATGGCCGGAGGATCCAGCATCGGAGAAACGGTTCGCGGAACCACAATACACCTGGACACGCCGATGCCCCCTGGCTCACCAGGCTCACTCGCGGCATCAGCACTCAGCTCGGAAATTCGTCGCCCCACAAGCTCGGGGATTGCCTGTGGGCCGCGAATCAGCAGTGCTGCGTCCATATCACCGAACGATTCCCGCATCCGCTCCGTATGTCCAAACCGCGCCGGAAAATCCGGTTCCAGAACCGTGTCGAGGACACCTCGAACCGTTTTCCTTGGCCGCGGTGACGCTGACAGCAGAGAACTGCCCTCCCACTGAGGTTCCGGCCGCATCTGCAGCACCTCTGCGATGGTCGGCAGAATATCAATCGTTTCCGCGTTGCGATCCGTGATCAATCCCTGAGTCTGGCCCGGGAGTTTGACAAACAGCGGGACCGGGAGCAGGTCCGCGAGCGTTTCCGGAGTCGGATCACGCAGCCCCTTCCCCGGCACAAAACACATGCCGTGATCCGAGGTGACAATGAAAAGTGTCTGATCCAGCTGCCGCGTCTCCGTCAGCACATCCAGAATCCTGCCAATCAGCCGATCTGCGGTCTGGATCTGCAGCAGGTTTCGATGCCACGCCAGTCGGGCCGGCCACGGGTCCCTGCACCATGTTTCACCGTCCAGCCCCCAGACGCTGGTTGCGACTGTTCCGTAGCCCAGATAACTCTGGCCGGACGGCAGCAGGGACCACGGATAGTGGGGCAGGGCGATGTGCAGAAAGTGAAATCCGGGGCGCCCGCCGGACTTCAGCGTGCTCACGAAATGCTCCGCCTGCACATGCCGCCGTTCGTCCCAGCCATAGATGATCTGGCCTTTCAGCGGTTTTCGGTCCGCTGATGCCGTCGGGAGCAGTCCAAACCATGCTCGTGGGATGGCAGGCTGAAACGGCAGTTCCTGGGGAATGGAGACTCGAATGCAGACGCGCAGGAGCGTTCCCAGCAACAGCCGGATCTGCTCCGGAGTGGTCCGCTGATGAGACAGCTGCCGCAGTTCTCCCGGAGACAGTCTGGTCAATGGCTCGAACACGCTCATCTCGTACTGACGACTGTCATGAATCAGGCGAAAGAGTCCCGGTGGATAGTCCGCTTCCACCGGCTGCTGACGCTCTTCCGGTATCGTGCTGGTCAGCATTGCGGGGACGGAATGGTCGGTGCGCGTATGCACGGTGGTGGCATTGCGGTAGCACGTGGCGACGTCCGCCAGTCGCGCAAAACCCGGGAACAAACTGCGATCGACCTCGTGCTCTGCATTCAGCAGTGACATTCCGTTGAGCCCGTCAAACACGACCATCACCACGGGTACCGGATTGCCAATCTGCCCGGGCGGTGCTTTCGCCGACAGCGGCTGCCCCAGCACCTGATAACGCACTGCGGGCACGGCGATCAGACCACCGGGAAACAGCAGTGCGCCCGCCGCGCACAGGGCCAGCAGCTGCTGGAAAAGTTCCGAGCGACGGCAGAGCCACGGTACGGCCACCGCCGCAGGAATCGCCAGCAGTGCCAGTGCGACCTGGGGGACATTGATCTCCCACACCTGAAGTCGAGCGGCCAGCCAGCGCCCCAGAATCAAGCCAAACAAGGCGCCGCCAAGCCCCAGCCAGGTGGTCATCAGCCCTGCCGCCGCTCGCTTCTTTCCCAGCCACTCAAGAAGCATCACCGCGGCGAGCTGGAAGCATGGCAGAACCGTCGCCAGCAGCAGCACCACCACTGCCACTTCAGGCAGTTTGTAATCCTCCAGAATGAGGTATTGGGGATTGCCCGACAGCTGATCCAGTGCCGGCTGGAGGATGGTAAACGCATTCAGAGCCAGCAGGTGGCAGAGTCGGCGCATAGCGACGTCTCCTTCCGAAAAAAATCCAGACACAACTCAGCTGTTGATCGGCTCCAGCCAGTACAGGCGTCTGCCGGCGCTTTGAAGCTGCTGACTTCGCAGAATGCGAAATCGTCCGCTGAGCAATTTCAGAAAGATGTCGTGCTGCAGGTCCGAGAACACATCACGGCGGTTCTGGAGCAGCCGCTGCACCAGCGGATCCTCCCGATCCACCCACTCCAGCACCACATGCGCATTCTGCTCCTGCAGCCATTCCAGAATGTCATCCAGCCGCAGACCACTGCCGATTACCAGATGATGCAGCACCGCCAGCGCCAGAATCAGCTGCGGCCGCGATCGCTTCTCAAAGCTCTCCCGCTCCCTGCCTCGCCAGCCGAGGTCGGGAGCAGGATCGGCAACGTGATGCACCAGCGGCAGAATCCGCCTGGCACTCCCCACCGAGTCCTGCTTGAGTTCCCCGTAGAGACGGTCAATGGTCGGCTGGTCCGCATCCAGCGCTGCCACCCGGCCATACTCCGCTGCAATCCGCGAATAAAATCCACGATTGCAGCCCAGATCCCAGGTGAGCCTCGGCTGCAGAAACTCACACGCGGCACGCACAAATGCAGCCTTGGCTGGCTGATCGGCCTGCACGTGCGGCTCGGAACTGACATAGTTCAGCCATGCCGACCGAGGCGCCCGCCACTTCAGTCCCCTGACAATCCGCTCCAGCCCCTGCACGTTGTGCAGGATCATCTCTGTGCTGAAACCGCCCGTGGCCAGCGATTCACGAATCGGTCGCTGCACAGGTCCCCGGCTGGTGAGCAATCCGTGAAGCCACACATGACTGAAGGCCCCGCGCCGAAACAAATCGCGCAGTGACAACAGCCGCGAAAACTGCTCCGGCAAAATTCCGTCCAGACGCCCCCGCAGCCATGGCTGAAAATCGACGCCCTTCCACGCCTGCAGCATCAGCGGATACAGAAACTGCTGGCAAAACTGACGATAACCGTCCCACGCTCCACCCTGTGTCAATGGCACAAAAGAGCCAGTGTCGATGTGCACCGGGCGCGCGCCGATGAACTGGATGTTGCAGGGAGTCGCATCACACAGAATCCACCCGGATGCCAGTGCCTGACGCATCAGCCGCAGATGCAGCAGCGCCGCGTCCCGCAGCATCGAAAAGCTCCATTCCCATGGCCAGCTGATCAACGGCACTCGCACATGCCTGACAGCGGAGTCGAAGCCTGCCGACTGCACCAGCGGAATCAAATCAGCAGCCGGTGAAGATTCAATGATCTCTCCACGCGCCATCGCCTCTGTGAAAAAAGGCATTCGCAGCAGTTGGCTGTGGTACCCGGCCGATTCAGCATTCAGGGCCCGATACACTTCACCGTGCCATTGAAACACCCGACAGGAACGGTCCCGAAATGATCCCGGCTGGAACGCCAGATCAAGCATGTTCAGCTGCCACCTGACTGCCTTCGACCTGCGGCTGAGAAGGTCGCAACATTCGCAACATGCGGAAAAAGTGGCGGCCCACCACAAACAGACCGGCAAACCCACCCACAAGGGCCTGCAGGAGCAGACTGCCGGCACCTGGATCGAGGTATGCAAAGACAGGCAGATTGAGCATTTCAGGAGATCCCGCTGAGGCCTTGAAACAGACTGTCGCCATGCTTTTCAGGTTGAAATCGACTGGCGAACAATTCAGCAGGCATACCCCCTTAACAAAGTGCACTGGTAAAGGTTTCGGTGAAAAATGGAATTTCTCGGACTCACGGTCCGGTTGCCGGACGTCGCCGACTGCGCGCATGCCGCAAAGTGCGGGTTTTCAGTTTCAAAAATAATGCCAGCATCTGTTGCGCGTCCCGAAAGCGATGTTTGGGATTCAAGTCAATCGCCCGCTTCAGGAAATCAATGAAATCCGGATGAATCCGGCCCCTGAGTCGGGAATATCCCTCTGGCGGCCATTCAAATGGCCACTCCGGCCAGTGCCCCGACAACATCCGCCAGAAAATCAGACCGATCGAAAACACGTCCGAACGGAATGAGGGTTTTCCCATCGCCTGCTCGGGTGCCATATAGCCGATCGTCCCCGTCCCCCCGCCCTGGATCGTTCGCTGAGAAACCTTCGCGATTCCGAAATCCGCCAGCCTGACCCGATTACCCGCAAACAAAATGACGTTCTCTGGCTTGATGTCACAGTGAATCACATGGTGGGAATGGGCCACCGCAGCCGCCCGAAGGATCTGCTCGCCAAGGTCAAACGCCGTTTCCAGGCTGATGCGACGCGTCATTCGTGTCGCCAGGGTTTCGTCCCCGAGCGGAAAAACGACCACCAGCCGGTCCTCGATGATGCTGGCGTCCTTGATCGGCAGAATGTTGTCGTGCTCCAAAGGAGCGGTCGTGCGGATTTCACGGCGGAAGTCCGACAGTACGGATTCCGTGGTGTACTGAGCATGCGGGACCTTGATGGCCACCCGAATCCCCTGAACCGTGTCCATCGCCTGATAAACACTGGCAAACCCACCCGTCCCCAGTTTGCGCTCAATACGAAACTTGCCCAGCTTTTGGCGGACTTTCAGTTCGCAGGATGGCGCAACGGTTTGAGGCATGTCTGATGGGGATTTCGTGGTCGGGAGTTTCTAAATGATGCAGGCGCACAATTCCGCGACGCCATACTCAAAGCTTTTCTTTTCGACTTTTCCACAGGACTTTCCGAAGTCCGAAAGTTTTATGAAAATTTTGTTCGTCCGAATCGGATCAGTCATAGATCCCATGCAGGTACCATCGCCCATCCGCCAGATCGCGAAACAGCCAGAATCTCGCCCCCTCCGCTGCCACCGCCTGATAGTAGTCCCGATGGCAGGCCGAATCGGTCCACCACGCCGTTTGAATCCGCTCCGGCCCCGTCCATTCCACAACACGCCATTCGCGCCCCAGACACCGCAGCAGCGCCTCCGATCCCGGTCGCTCCGCCACGCCCTCAGCCGATCCTGCCCCCCGCACCCACTCCAGCGCCACCTCAGCAGGCTCCGGCAGCAACCGCAGCGGACGCGAAGGCCCGAAATCAATGCTCGACATATCCCCCCCGCCAATCCCCGGAAATTTCACCACTGGCGTCCTGCCAGTTTCCCGGAATTCCCGCTTCATCCTCCCACCAGTAAGCTCCGCAGGAGCAGAGCGTTCCAATCGCCGCGAACGACCACCGGAACCGGGCTGGCCGCCATTCGTCCCCGCCAGCTGATCCAGCAATCCCTCAAAGCCAGCCCCCGCCACCGACGACAGCCCAAGACTGTGTTCAGGCCGGGGATCGTCCCGCTCCTGAGCAGTCAGCACGGCATCCGCCCCCAGCCGCCCCGCCAGACGACTCAACAATGTCCCCAGCGGTTCCGTCACATCCTCCGCGGGCTCGCCAGCGTCCGCAAACAGTCGCCGCTGTCGCCCCACCGGAATCGGGCTGCTGACCGCAGTCACCCGCACCGCGACAATCGGCTGCTCAGCCAGTGCCCCAAAATCCAATGGAGGCAGCTCGGGTTGTTCCATGGAAACACTGTCAGTCCGCGTTTCCCCCTTTCCCGGCGCCACAACACGTGCATCAGAGGTACGCTGAGACTGTTTCTTACGCAGGTCCTGGAGCACAAGGAATTCCAGGCGGAGCGAGAGCACGTCAGCAAGCAGCTGAGAAGTTCGCTCCGGGCGAACAAGCCCCGCCGGCATTGACAACGAACGGCCGTCAACAGCGATAAATTGGCACTGCAGCCCACTGCAGGCCAGTCGTCGCTCCTCCAGCTGCCCGGCGATTTCGACACACAACTGCCCCAGGATCCACTGCAGGTCACGGACGCCCACCGCAGGCTCATCCCCTGCCCACGCAGCCTGCACAGGGCGAAGTTCAGGGAGTGGATCAATCTGCTCCACCACGTCGCCACGCAGCTGCCTGACACGCATCACGCATTCGGCCGAAAGCCGCGCGGGCAGGTCTTCAATCGGCAATGCCAGAAGCTGCCCGATCCGCAGAATCCCAAGGTGCTGCAGAATCTCCAGATCAGCCGGTGTCAGCCTCGCAGCGGACACAGGCAGTGCATCCAGCCGCTGCCGGGCGTTCCCCTGAGCGACAACCACGAGTTCCGGGGCCCCCGCGAGATCGGTATGTGCGACTGCCCACGCCGTTGCGATGTTGTCCGCGATGCAAACACGGCCTCGAAGCCCGCACTGCCGCAGCATCTGCAGGAGCTCCTTTGCGAGCTGTTCTTCGCCGCCAAAGAGTGGTCCACAGCCGGTGACATTCAGCAGCAGCGAGTCAGGCAGCGGCAGCGAATCCAGCCCCACGACGGGGGCAAAACGCCGGACCGGGTCACTCAGCATCTGCAGCTCTGCTCGGTCCGCACTCGGGTTCCACGGCACAAACACCACAGGCTCTGTTCCCGTGCCCGGCTGCTGTTTCGCTCGGGGAGCCGTTGATTTTCGCTGGGGAGCAGCCTGCAGTGGAGTTGCCAGACTACGCGCCTCCGCCAGTGGCAATCCCGGTCGCACTCCCTGCTTCCACGCAGCACTGCTGACAGCCACGACAGCGGGCCCTGATCGCGCCGCCGGAAACAGTTGTCGCAGCAGCACAAGGTCGCGAAGCGTGTCAGCGTCGGCGACTGCCGACTGCCCGGCCTGCGCATCCGGCAGCGGCGTGTGCAGTGCAACCGCGACCACACCGGCCGGGACCGCTGCTGAGGGCACCGACGCTGAGGCCACCGCTGCGGAGGCCTCAGTCGCTGACGCCACTGTCGCATTCTCGCGGCTGACGCGGAGCCTGTGAGCCTGGATCGGCCAGTTGGGAAACCGCAGGCAGAGTATTCGAGTGGGTTCCATGAAGCGGAGCTCTGGGTGTTTCAGCGTTTGCAGGCAGCCAGTTCTTCCAGCCACAGAACGAGTTCTTCATGGCCGGCCCGCTGCAGTCGCTGCAAACTGGGTTGCCACTCGGGCAAGGCCTGGAGCAGCACCTGCAGATTGCGGGACGTGCCGCTGGCGAGCACTTCGCGAGCCTCCCTGAGTACCCGCAGGACAAACTGCCGCAGTTCCGTTTCAGCCAGTGCACGCGCCTGCCGCTCCACTTCACAGCAGATCGGATCCCATGCGTTCCATGGCAGTCCATCGCCGACGGCAGCCTGTTCATAATGCAGAAAGCTGCCGCCCCACGCCTGCTGACGGATGTAGGCTGAAAGCGCCGGGTGTATGAAGTACCAGGGCGAGTTTGGCAGATCGGTTCCGTCAATGCTCACCAGATCATCCGGTCGACGAAAGCGCTGCATCACCATCTCGGTCTCCGGCTGCAGCGTGACGATACCCAGCAGACCGGCCAGATACAGATCCTGAAACGGGTGAAAGATCTCTTCTGAATCTTCGCCAAATTCCTTCACAACCGCTTCGGTCACACCGTTGAATCGCGCACAAAGCGTGACCGCGTCGCTGCGACTGAGGATATTGGCCGTGAGACAGCGAATGAAGCGGTCACGGTTGTCCGGGTCTCCAAGGCAATCCATGAAGACCCGCATTTCCTCAAACACCCCGGTCACCAGATTACTGGCACTCACCGTTCGCACCACTTCACAGTACTTCGCTTCCGACAGTCGCCCGCGATGACTGGAAAGTTCAGCCGCAATCACCACAAGATCGCGCGGTCGGCCAAAGGTATGCCGCCGCAGAAATCGAAAGGCGTCCTCCGGTGTGGAACGCCCCGGATGCTGCAGCACCCGCAGCCCCACGAAGTCCCGAAAACCCCGGCTTGATTCGTAGCAGCTGGTGAGCCGATCCATCATGTGTTCAAGCTCAGCGTCCGAATACCGCAGCCGCACCGTGGCGCCCAGCAGATTCGATTTCACGTCGGAGTGATAATTCGAGAAAGCTTCCTGTCGAATGGAGGCGTACACGCGAATGTGACTGTTGGAATTCATAATCTCCCAGGCCGCCTCAATCAGACCTGCCTGAATATGGATCCACGCATCACGACTGCGTTCACGCACCGCCTGATCCACCTTATCCACAAAAAAACAGGTGGGGCTGTGAATCGATCGCAGCTTTTCATCCAGAAAGGTTTCGGTGTTGTCCACAAGGCTGTTGGCGTGCCCCACGGAAAGATTGGTCAGCTCCTTGAAGACCACGGATGGCGCCACCTGAGCGCCGCGAAGCCAGCGGCGAAACCGCTGAGGAAACGCTTCCAGCTCGAATCGCTCGTCGTCCGCAATACAGCCGGGATGATGTGAAATTGCGGAAATTCGCAAAGCCACGCTCCAGAACCGCTTCGTCACCGACAATTCAGCCAGGCTGGTTTCATAGTTCTCACTCACCGTTCGCATCTCGTGCATCAGGTCCAGTCGTGACCCGCTGTGCGGAATGAAGCAGATACTGCCGGCACCGCCATCTCCCTCCGCCGCCCGCCGCGCGATCAGCTGCCGCTTAAAACTCAGCAGCAGCGTCTTGCCCAAACCCTTTGTTCCCGAAAGAAAATAACGATTCCGCCGGCTCAGAAACTCCTCGACAAGCTCGTTCTGAAACACCAGCTGCGGCAGGTCGTCCACATCAATCTGGCTCGAATCTGTCGCCCAGATCTGACTCTGCACCGCCGACAGACCCGCCGCACGCGGAGCATCCGTCGCAGCATGAGCCGCGCGTCGAGCACCTCGCCGCGGCACTTCCGCGTCCAGCCCGGACAATCCCAGCCGCTGCAGCACACGGAGAAAACCCGTCTGCCGCTCCGTGCCGGTGACGTCGGTGAGCACCGCAGGGCCCAGCAGAGCGCGCCACGTCGGCTGCCGCAGCTCAAATTCTTCCGCAGTGATCCCCTGCAGCAATGGCAGTAATGCCCGCCCACGCTCCGTGGCCGCACGTACCTGCAACCCAAACTCCTCCGCCGCCAGCGAGGCTGGAGAAATCAGCAGCACCACCACTCGCGAACGCTGTATGGCATTTGTTGCCTGCCGCAGAAATGACACGCCGGGCCGCGCATCACGCTGATAGTACCACGTCTTCAAACCGTGCTGCTGCAGAAAGTCGGCCAGCTGCCGCACGTACAGCGAATTGATGGCGACGTGGCACAAAAACACATCCAGCTGCTCAGCCTCAGGAACCACCACCAGCGTTCGTGCAGCCACCGTTCCCGTCAACGCAGACCCAAAGGCCGCTTCCGCAAACTCACGGCACGTCGCATAACGGTCCGCCGGACGCTTGGAAAGCGCCCTCGCAATCGCATTCGCAGTGTCCGCCGGTACATCCCCAAACACATCGCTCAAATGCGGCGGCTGGTCCTCACGGTGACTCCGCAACAGCTCCAGCTCAGATCCCGACTGAAATACCCGCTGCCCCGACAACATCTCAAACGCCAGCAACGCCAGAGCGTACTGGTCAGATCGACCGTCCGTTGCTGAACAGGCTGCCTGCTCAGGCGATGAATAGCCGGGTGTTCCGAAAAACCCGATCCGCTCCGCGTCAATCCGCAGCTCTCGCGCAACTCCGAAGTCAAGGATCTTCGGCTGACCGTCCAGAGTCGTGCAGATGTTCTCCGGTTTCAGGTCCTGATGCACCACACCCGCCGCATGCGCGGCATCCAGTGCATCTGCCAGCTCCAGCACGATCGTCCGCACCACGTCCCACGCCAGCCGCCGACACTCGTGCAGCACCGATCGCAGCGTTCGGCCACGCACGTATTCAAACACAGTAAAGCTTCGGCCGCCGTGATGCCCGAAATCATACACCACCGCGATCCCACGGTGATTCAGCGATGCTGCCAGACGCGCTTCACGCTCCAGCGATTCCTGTGGCTTCCCACCTGGCAACTGGGGACGCCGCAACAGCACCTTAACCGCCACGTCCCGATGCAGCAGCTGGTCCCGCGCCAACAACACACATCCCATGCCGCCTCGACCCAGCAGATCCGTGACCAGATAACGGCCCTGCAACAGTGTCCCCACACTGAAGTCCCGGTCAATCTCTGCGTCCCAGCTGCGGTCCGCCGCCGCGATCACTCCGTCACCCGATATCATGCACCAGACCGCCGCAGGCTCCGCCGGCTGCCGCGCCGCAGCTGCCATCGGAGCGACCGCTGCCCGCTGTACGAGCGGCACTGCCGGCACTGCCGACGCCACAACTCCCGCCTCGGCTGACTCAGCCAACACACCCGTTAGAGCACTCCCGGGCATCCGCCGCGTCCCCGCAACCGCCACTCGTTCCCGAGCGGCCTGCAGCGCTGCCGACAACTCTTCCACGTACTCCGGAAATCGCCTCTCATAGTCAGCATGCACCAGCGGCAGATTGCGCATCAGCCGATGCTCGAATTCCATTTCCATGAGCAGCTGCAGGAGCTGCCCGCGACTGGCAACCGGCACTCGCTGCAGCAACTCCTCTGCCCGCTGCCCCGGCACGTCACCCGGCACAACCGTACTCACCAGCTGCTGCTCGTACTCATCGCACAGGCCGTCCAGTTCCCGCGAAATCGATCTGTTCTCTGCTGACATCCGTGATCTCCTTCGGATCCAGACCGTCAACTTTCAAAGCACTGATCCGCCGCCCGCCGACCACTGGCGATGCTGTCCGGAATGCCCACTCCGTAGTACCCGCTGCCAGCCAGACGCAGCCCTGCCCAGCCACGCAGCTCCCGTTCAATCGCCGCAACGCGATCCGCGTGCCCCACTTCATACTGCGGCATCGCCCGCGGATATCGCACCACCTCTGCAAACATCGCTTCCCGACGCATGCCGAAGATCGCCGTCAACTCCTCATGCACCGCCCGCAGCAGCGCGGTGTCGTCCAGCTCCAGCAGCTCAGGCTGCATCGCCCCGCCCACAAAAGTTCGCAGCACAATTTGACCGGCAGGAGCCCGATTCAGGAACTTGCGACTGCTGAAACTGACAGCCAGAATTCGCCGTCGCTCCACTGCCGGCACCACCAGACCAAAGGCATCCATCGGATGTGCAAAGTCTTCCAGCTGGTGCCCACTCACAATCAGCGCGCTTCCGGCGTACGGAATTGCACGCAGTCCACCGCAGAGCCCCCGCAGGCGGTCATCCCGCAGCAGTTCGGCGGATGCCCATGCAGGGAGCGTTGAAATCACCGCGTCAAAGTGCTCCACACCCGCCGCTGTACGCACCAGCCAGCCAGAACCTGCAGACGCTGGAGTTGCTGCACCAGACGCGCTGATCTCAGCAGAACCGGAGTCAGCTGACTGTCGAGCGACCGTCGCCGCAGCGGACGGAGCCACCTCAAGAACGGGTGTTCCCAGCCGAAATTCCATCCCCGACACGCCGCGCAAATGTCGCTCCAGCGTACCGATCAGGTCGCCCAGCCCCTTCGCCGGTGTCGTGAACAAGCCGTAGCGCGCACCGCTTCCGGTATTCTCCGAGCTGCCCGCATTTCCCCGCTTCTGCGCCGTTCGCCGCTGCGCGAGGACTCCCCGAATCACACTGCCATAAGCCTCCTCCATCTCCGGAAATCGTGGAAGCGTGGCACGCAGGCTGAGCTTTTCAGGGTCGGACGTGTAGATGCCGCCGATCAAAGGCTGCACCAGCCGCTCAAGGGCTTCCACACCAAACCGCCGCCGCACAAAGTCTGCCAGACTCTCGTCGCGCCCGGCAGGTCGGCCAGGAATAAAGTACTCCGCCAGCAAACGCAGACGGCCGGAAAGCGACAGCACGGGCGACGCCAGCAGCGAGAAGGGCTTTTCGGGGGCCATCAGCATAAAGCCGTCAGGCACCGGCAGCGGTTTGCCGCGAGACAATACCAGGGAACGCCGGTAACGGGAATCCGTGTCGATCAGCTGCGGCAGATAGTTCAGCTCTTTACAGAGTTCCACGCCGGCCGGCTTGTTGGTAATGAAGGAGTCCGGGCCCAGCTCCATCAGAAAACCATCCGCCTCCTCCGTGCGAATGATGCCCCCCAGCCTCCGCGAAGCCTCGTACAACACCACAGTGGCCGGCTGGTGCGCCGAAAGTACCCGATGGGCCGCCGCAAGGCCGCTGATGCCGCCTCCGATCACCGCCACCCGCCGCGGGACCGATTCGGACCCGGTAGTCACCGCTGCGGTGTTCATGTGCGGCGACCCAGTTCGTGCACGAAGTCCACCACTGCCTTCACGTGATCCGGATTCATGTCAGGCATCACACCATGCCCCAGATTGAAAATGTGCCCCGCACGGCCCTCGGCTGCTGCCAGCACGTCCGCAACCCGCTGCTTCAACACCGGCAGGTCAGCGTAGATCGACACCGGATCCAGATTGCCCTGAATCGCCACGTCATGCCCAAACGCCCGCCACGCCTCTCCAAGGTCCGAACGCCAGTCCGTGCCCATCACCTGACCACCAGCCTCACGCTGCAGCTTCAGCAGCGCCGGGTTGCCATTCAGAAAGTGAATCACCGGAGCATGCTCCTGCACCGCGTTGATGATCCGCTGTGAATACGGAAGCACATAACGACGGTAGTCCGACGGACACAGACACCCCGCCCAGCTGTCAAACAGCTGCACGCACTGACACCCCGAACGAATCTGCTCCTGCAGATACAGGCTGACACTGTCAGACAGACGCAGCATGAGCTCGTGCCAGGCACCGCTGTCATTGTACATGAGCGATTTTGTGTGCACGTAATTCTTTGAACCGCCACCCTCGATCGCGTAGGAGGCCAGCGTGAATGGGGCCCCTGCAAAACCAATCAGCGGAATGTCCGCCGGAAGCGCCGCACGAATCAGTCGAATCGCGGCGAAGACGTAGTCCAGGGATTCAGTGGAGACCAGCGCGTGCAGTCGGTCCACGTCGCCGGGTGACCGCAGCGGATTGTGAATCACCGGGCCCTCGCCCTGCTGATATTCAAGGTTGATCCCCATCGGTTCAAGAATGGGCAGCAGATCGGCGAACAGGATCGCTGCGTCAACCTGGAGCACCTTCTGAGCTGTGACGGTGACTTCGCAGGCAAGGTCCGGCGACTTGCAGAGTTCCATAAAGGTCACGCGCCGACGCACCTGCATGTATTCAGGCAGATATCGCCCCGCCTGACGCATGATCCAGAGGGGCGTCGTGTCCACAGGCTCGCGACGCACCGCCTTCATAAAGCGACTGCCCGCAAGCGCCGGAGAAAGCACGGATGGTGAGGCGGCAGAGGTCATTTCAGGAGGGCTTCCAGTGGGCAGGTATTCAGGGAGAACTTGGTGAATTCTGATTATCGCAGGTTGTCTGGCGATGTTCTATCCAAAGATCAGACCCTCGTCAGCGATTCTGTAGGGCATGATCTCTTCTGAACAGGCACTCCCACGGTGCTTCGCCACGTACAGGGCCCGGCCAATCCGAGCACCATCGCGGACTTTGCCCATGAGCAGAATCGTGTTGGCGTTGGAAAGAATATCACCCGAGCGAATCGGACGCGAAATCAAATCCTCCAGCATCACTTCATGACTGGTGTACAAAAACAACCCGCTGATGCTTTTGCAGTCGTAGGCATGCTGCTGAACCTGAGACTCCTGGGAGCGGTAGTGGACCCGAAACAAATCACGCGCAAGCCAGTCGTGTTCCTTGCGGAGCACCTGATGGTAGATGTAGTCGAAGAGGTGAAACTGGAATGAGTCGGCGTCCTGGGATGTGGGCTCCACACCGTCCACCACACACCGCCGCACACCGTGCACAAAGTTGCCGTAGAAAAATGCAATCGTCTGGTCCAGCCGACGCATCAGGTCCGCCTTGAACTCCTGCCACTCTTCAGGCTGCATGTCACCAATCGTCACACGACGGCCACCGCGAGTAAACACGTGGAGGTAGTCGGCCCGGGCCGTTGCGGGTGACCACACGGAAGTGGCTTCAAAGTGCCCCGCAAACTGTCGCTCCCGCAGCGACCAGCCACACATCCGCTCCGCATACTCCCGCTGGTTCTGGGAATCGCCGCGAGTCGTCAGGTCGAAAATAACGCCCCGCTCGCCCTCCTGCTGCCGACCCGTATCCGCATATCGCACTCCCAGTTGTGTCTTGCCAATCCCCGTGGCTCCCATGACCACCGTCAGAGTACCGGGAATCAGGCCGCCTCCAAGCGCTTCATCAAGCTGCGGAATGCCTGTGGAATGTCGAGCGAAAGCCATGCTTCGTCCAGTTGTAAAAAGTGTTGTGGTCAGCTGACCTGAGGTTCAGAATACAGGGCGGGACGGCGGTTCTCAATCACGCAGCACGGCTCCGCAGCC
Organism: Planctomycetaceae bacterium; assembly: GCA_040382995.1. Taxonomy (GTDB): domain Bacteria; phylum Planctomycetota; class Planctomycetia; order Planctomycetales; family Planctomycetaceae; genus SXXK01. Next base: position 15,112 of record JBEIEK010000030.1, on the reverse strand, counting down.
AGTTCACGATTTTTCTGCCGGTTGTGGGCATCGCCAGCTCATCCAGAGACTCCAGCGGATACCAGTCCCAGCCAGCACTCGCCACCGCGGATGCCGAGACCGCACACCGCACCACCACCAGCGAAACGCGGTATCGAGTCACCGAATAGGCTGTCTGCACCCCGTCCAGCACCACCCCGGCTCGAATCCCCGTCGATTCCAGAATCAGCTGCCGCAAATCCTCCGGAAGCTCCTCGTTCGCCACCGAAAACAGCGAACGCCCCCGCGGCACCCCCGCACCGCCAGACACCTTCCCCCCGCCTGCCAATGACTCCACGCAGGGAATCTCACGCAGCTGTTCAGGGCTCAGATCAAACCGCGGGAAATCATACATGCCGGCCCAGCGTTCCCGGAGCTGCCGCTGCCGCAGGAGCACCTCGCCGCGTCTTTCAAATACCACCGCCAGCTCCAGCAGCTCCGTCACCGCAGGTCGCGGACGACGCTGCGGATACTGCTCCACATTTCCCCGCTGCCGCGCCTGACACAGACCCGACAGCGGACATTCACCACAACCGGGATCCACCGGCGTGCAGATCCGCGAACCCAGATCCATGAGTGCCTGGTTAAAGTCGCCCGCACGCGACCCGGGTACGATCGATTCGGCGAATTCCCAAAGCTTCTTCCGGCCGGGAGTGGAATCTGAGGGCTCTTCGAGGGCCAGCAGCCGCGCGTAAAGCCGCTCCGTATTGGCCTCCAGAATCGGGGCCGGCAAGTCCCACGCAAAGGCCGCTATCGCTCCCGCCGTGTACCGGCCAACCCCCGGCAACTCCTGCAGAGCCGCCAGCGAACGCGGAAACGTGCCGCCATGCTCCTCGCAAATCACTCCCGCAGCCCGGTGCAGGTTTCTTGCCCGACTGTAATAGCCCAGCCCCTCCCAGCACCTCAAAACGTCCCCCACATCCGCGGCCGCCAGCGACTCCACCGTCGGAAATCGCTGGATGAAACGCTGAAAATAGGGAATCACCGCAGCCACCGTCGTTTGCTGCAGCATGATCTCGCTCAGCCAGATCCGATAGGCGTCACGCGTCTCCCGCCAGGGAAGCCGACGACCGTTTGCCGAATACCAGTCCAGCACCAGTTGCTGCAGGGCTGTACCATACCCGCTCACAGACTCCCCAACCGAGTCGGGAACCCCGGAACTGCGGTGCTCGGTGGAACGGCGACGCGGCATGGCTTCACAACGCCACGGCAGCACCAGCAGCGATGCTCCGAGCCTCTGACCAGCAGAGCTGCAACGCCGCCAGAGCCGTCTCCGCAGACAACGGACCCGCAGGTCGCCGCCCACGCAGCGCGTCCGCCGCCAGCTGCAGCTCGTCCGTGAAGGCACCACACCACGAACTCCCCCCGGACAGCTCCGGATGTGACAGCGTCCCGTCATTCTGCAGCAAACTCAGCGGCCGACTCACCACCCAGTTGCCGGCGAGTGTCCCCGCGTCGAACAGCAATGTCGCGTTCTCGAAGTACAGCTCAAATCCATGCGCAAACTGCAGCCCCTTCGCCGCAATCCCCCCGCTCACACACGTCACCGCCCGGCCGTCACTATATATATAGGATGAATGCACGTGGTTCACAAAGCCCTCCTGCAGCAGGCCTCGCGAAAACACGGCAGACGGACGACCGCAGGCATGAGCGATAAAGTGGTTGTCGTGGATGTGCAGGTCAATTCCCCATCCACCCAGCTTCCGGAAATCCGACATGTCCCCGGACCACTCCGGACGACAAATCACCCGCCGGAAATTCGCCGCCAAAAGAGCCCCAAACCGCCCGTCCTGAATGCTCTCAGACGCATAACGAAACTCCGGGAAAAACGGCAGTACGTGGGCCACGTACAGCGGCACCCCCAGTCGCCGACTGGCCTGCACCATCTGTTCCGCCTCCTCCAGCGAAACAGAAATCGGCTTCTCCACCAGCACCGGCTTGCCCGCCATCAAACATTCCATCACCACCTCGAAATGACGGTCCGTCGGCAGGCAGACATCCACCAGGTCCACGTCCGGATCGGCAATGAGATCGCGGTAGTGCGCATACTTCTTCAGGCCGGATGTGTCCACATGCCCGCCCGGAGGTCCGAAATTGCCCTGAATCGAAGTCCAGTCGCCAGCCAGCTTCTTCGCGTCACGAGTGGCAATCGCCGTCACCGCCGCACCCTCAAGCCCCCGCGCGCCCTCGAAGTGCGTGTAACCCATGAATCCAATTCCGATGATCCCAATCCGCACCATGGCCCAAACTCCGAATACCACATGGAAAACGCAGGACTTGAGGCAACCTCGCAGCCACAGAATACAGCGAAGAAGGGGAAAACGGCAGTCCGGAGGGTGTTTTGGTGTTTTTTTTGACCGGCGGGCAGGAGCTGCCATTCTGGCACCCATTGCGACTGCTGATTTTTTCAGCACCGCTGCAAACTGCCGGCTGCTCAAAAAACAGGCACCCGAAAACTTTTCCGAATGCGCAAACTTTAGGCATTTTTCGGTTGGCACTCGTTGTAGCGAGTGTTATCGTAGTGATGACGTCGTCGATCTGATGTCGGCGATCTCCGCCGAAACTCCCCAACCCCGTTCCCCCGGTACCTGTGCTGGCCCCCGCAATTGGTGACTGGCACCTCTCCCCGGGAATCAGTCGCAAACGGGTCGTCAGTCGGCGGTTGACTGTTCAGGGATGATTTCTTTCGACAAAAGGAGTGTTTCACATGTTGGTTCTGTCAAGAAAAACCAGCGAACGCATCCGAATCGGCGACGAAGTCGTCGTCACCATCGTCCGCATCGGGCCCAACTCCGTCCGCATCGGCATCGAAGCCCCAAAGGACACGAACATCGTCCGCGAAGAACTCTGCAACTTCGACGCCCCACAGCAATCCGCACCCGTATCGACCGCATCCAAATAGAACTGCATATGCCCCCACCCCACTCGCCACTACAGGTGGCAGGGGCCGGCAAATCCATAGTCCATCCGCTCAGGCCAGGGTTTTCACCCTGGCCTTTTTTCGTTGCCCCCCAGAATTCCCCCTTTTCTGCTTGCATCACCGCACATCTCCGGTAATCTTTGGCGGCATCTGTTATCACCCTACACTGCTGCCGGAATACCACCGTGAAAACTGTGCTCCTCATGCGCCACGCCGAAGCGCACCCGGAACAAAGCCACCTGGCCGACTTCGACCGCACACTCACGCCCGACGGCGAAAACATGGCCTCGCTCACCGGCACCATCCTCAGGCAGCACGGCGTCAACATCCGCCGCATCATCGCCTCCTCTGCCCCACGCACGCTCCGCACCGCACAACTCGTTGCCGCCCAGGCCTGCCCCGCTGCGCCGCTCCTGCCACTCCCCGAACTCTACAACGCACACACCGAACGCCTCGCACACACACTCGCCCGCCACTGGTGCCCCGACGAAGACTCCATCATGCTCGTCGCCCACAACCCCGGCATCTCGGGACTCATGTACCGCTGGTCCGGTCGCGACCTGTCCGTGCAGCCCGCCACCCTGCTTGTTCTAACCGCCGAAACCGACGACTGGGCCCGCTTCGCCGCAGCGCCCCACCAACTGTTCCTCTTCGTCCAGGACGCCCAGGTTCAAAGCCTCGACATCAGTCACTAAACAGCGGCCTCAACCCACGTCCCCCCATTCCCAGGATGCCGCCCATGTCCGCTTCCCACGGCTCCCCTGCCGCGCCCCCCACCGAAATCCCACAGCCCAGCCCGGAACAACTCGCCGCACTCGCGCTCTCACTCGCACCCGGTCTCGGCCCGCGACTGCTCTCGCAACTGCTCGCTCAATTCGGCGACTGTCACAACATCCTCAGGCAATCCGCCGGCAGCCTGCGGACAGTCAGCGGCATCGGTCCACAAATCGCCTCCGCCATCTCCAGCCCCGCGCTGCCGCACCAGGCCGCACAACTCTGGGCCACCTGCCACCACAACGCCGTCCGCCTGTATTTCCACGGAACCGACACCTACCCCGCTCGCCTGCAGGAAATCTGCGATCCGCCACAGGTTCTCTACACACGGGGTACGCTGCTTCCGGCTGACGGGCTGGCCATCGCCGTTGTCGGCTCCCGACGCTGCTCAGTCTACGGTCTCCGCCAGGCCGAACGCTTTTCAGCACAACTGGCCCGCGCCGGCTTCACCGTCGTCAGTGGCCTCGCCCGCGGCATCGATACCGCAGCCCACCGCGCCGCCCTCCAGGCCGGCGGCCGAACCCTCGCCGTACTCCCGGGCGGCGTCGACTCAGTCTACCCCCCCGAAAATCAGGCACTCGCCGCAGAAATCACTCAACAGGGAGCCCTCGTCAGCGAAATGCCCCTCGGCCAGCAAATCCTCCCCGGACTCTTCCCTCAGCGCAATCGCATCATCAGCGGACTCTCCGTCGGAGTGCTCCTCGTCGAAGCCTCCGCCCGCTCCGGTGCCCTCTACACCGCCCGCCATGCCCACGAACAGGGCCGTGAAGTCCTCGCCGTCCCAGGTCCTGTCGACAGCCTCGCCAGCGCCGGCTGCCATCAGCTGATCCGCGACGGAGCTGTCCTCGTCCGCCACGTCGACGATATCCTCGAAGCCCTCGGACCACTCCCAACCCCCGTCAATATCACACCCACAACCGCCCTGCACTCCCCCCGCGAACTCAGCCTGAATGCCATCGAATCCCAGGTCCTCAGCCACATCTCACCGCAGCCCACACCCGTCGATGAACTGCTCCGACTGCTGCCCGCAGAATCCTCCCAGGTGCTCGCCACTCTCACCGTTCTCGAAGTTCGCCGACTCATCCGTCGGCTTCCCGGCAATTTCGTGGTACGGTACTCCTGACTGGCCCACCCCGGCCCACTCCCCCGCCCCACTGCCTGTGCTCCGGAACGCCCCATGACCATCCCGCTGCCACAGTCCTTCAACCTCGGCGACTGGCTCCAGTTCTGCTCCACACTCTCCACCCCCCTCATCGTCCTCTGCGCCCTGCTGCACATCGCCTTCTTCGGCTTCCTCCGCGCCTGGTGCCGCCGCGACCTGCAAGTCCTGACCCAAACCCTCGATGACTTCACTCGTCCACTCCACCACCGCAGCGTGCTGGATCGCGCCAATTCACTGCCCGCACAAATCGAAGCCTTCGTCCAGGACATCCGCGAAGTGCTTACCAACCCGGCCCTTGCCCACTCCCGCGCCGCTCTGCTCGATCGACTCCGCATCCTCGACGAAAAACGCCGCTACCTCGATTCACTCCGCTTCGACACCGCCTGGAACGCCGCTCGCAGTATGATCGAAGCCTATCCGCTCAGCGGAATCCTCGGCACCATCCTCGCCATCGGCTCAGCACTCCACGCCGAATCCGCCGCCAATGCCTCAGCCGCCGCAGCCCCCACTCCAGGCTCCAGTGCCGCCGTCGCCACCAGCACCGTTCTGCCCCCACCGCCCTCCGCCGCCGCTTCTGTTTCTCTCGTCATGGATCGCTTCGGCGACTCCATCTGGTCCAGCTTCGCCGGACTGCTCTCCGCCATCATTCTGATGTTCATCAGCAGCCTCAGCGAAGTTCGCTTCGGCCGACTCTCAGAATGCCGCACCAGCGTCCGCCAGCTCGTCGCCCAGGCACGCCGTGAACTCCAGCTGTCCGCTCTGCCGGCCACCGAACAACCGGAGCCGCACGCATGATCCCCCGCCGCAGGCTCACACTGCAGCTCACACCGCTGCTCGACCTGATGCTTATCGTCATGTTCTCTCAGCACCTCGCCTTCCGCCAGCACACAGCCACCGAACAGCAGGCACTCGAACAGCGCCGCCTGGCACTCCTCGGCGAACTCCAGACCCAGCAGGAGCAACTGGACCGCCAGCGCGAATCGCTCAACCGCCAATACCTCGAATCCGCCCAGCTCCTCAATACGCTCCTCTCACCCACCCAAAACGCCCAGCTCGCCCGACAGCTCGCCGACTTCGACGACGTCCGCAAAACACTCGAACAACACACCTCCGCCACACCCGACGGCGCCGCCCGCTTCCTCACCCGCGCCAGCGCCATGCAGAAACACGTCACCATCCTCGAAGTCCACCTGCTCGACAGCGGCCGCGCTGAACTCCGCTGCGATAATCTCACAGAATCCACCGACTTCACCTCCCCCCAGGAATTCGCCGACCGACTCTTCCAGGCATCCAAACGCTTCCCCGCTCCCCACAGCCTCACCATCGTCCTGCTCTCCTGGGGCGACACGCAGCTCGGCCCCAGACAATCCGCCATTGCCGGACTCCCACTCCTGCTCGAACAACTCCGCCGTGACGCCGCCGGTATTCGCTGGTATGATTTCTCCATCACAGGCTACCGCCCACGCGGAACTCTGCCGGATTCGCTCGCACCACGCTCAACTCCCTGACCCACCCCACCTCAACGGGAAAGCCCTCCGATGCCCGATTCACCTACCACCGCCTTCTCTCGACTCCGCCACGTCCTCCGCATCGCCGCCGCAGCTCCCCGCGCCGGACTCGTCGGTGGCATGCTGCTCATCTGCTGCGCCCTGCTGCTGCTCTTCCAGGGAATTAATCTCGGCACATTCAGCGCCTCAGCCGGCAACTCCACGGAATCCAGCGCGACCACCGCATCGACCTCCGCCAACCCCCGCTCAATGGACTCCGCTGACGACGACGCCAACCCCGAAAACTCCATCACTTCACTGGCCGGACAGCCTGTACTCACCGTGCTCATCGATGAACGTGCGTACCGGGTCCAGGTCCCCGCGGAACCCGAACCCCTCTATCGCGACTCCTCGCTCGAACAAATTCGCTCACTCGCCTCCAGCACCACCGGCGATACCAACGGAATTCGCGTCCGCATCCTCCGCCGCGAAACCGCCCGACAATCCGCCGAAACGGCACTCCAGCAAACCCTCGAACAGGCCGGTATCACCGTCGACGCCATCCTGATGCCCTCAGAAACCGTCCCGTAACACCGCTCCGCACACCGCTCCGCCAGCCTTCACCCCTCCATCCACTGCGGTAAACCGCTACCACCCGCAACAAGGCGTGCGAGGGATGGCAAACCGCCGGCAAACGTCCCAACCTCGTCCCAACCGAGCCGCGACCGTCAGGGAGTGGTAAAACCACCCAAAACGGCCAGCTGCATTTCCCAAATTCTTCCCAAAGGTGCATGGCACCTTCAACCGTAAACCCTCTCCCACATCCACTTTACGAACGATCACCCCAACCGGCCCAGTTCCTCACCCCCCGGAACACCAATATACGGCAAATGTCGGTACTCGTCGTCGTAGTCCAGCCCATACCCCACCACAAATTCGTCGGGGATTTGAAACCCGTAGTAGTCCGGGGCAAAGCTGACTTCGGTGCGATCGGATTTCCACAGCAGCACCGCTGTACGCACACTGGTCGGCGAATACGCCTGCAGAGACTGCAACAGCCCCTGCATGGTGCGACCGGTGTCGAAAATGTCATCCAGCACCAGCACATCGCGGCCCCGCAGGTCGGGTACCAGCGAACTGTTGATCTGCAGCTCACCCGGGGTGGTTCGAGTCCCTCCGTAGCTGGATGCCGAAATCAGCGCCACTCGCAGCGGCACCGTCGTCGCTCGAATCAGATCCGCCAGCAGAATAATGCTGCCGGTGAGCACTCCCAGCACGGTGAGCGGACGGCCGGCGTAGTCGGCGGAAATCGCTGCCCCGAGCTCCCGCACGCGGCGAGCAATTTCGTCCTCAGTAATCAGAACCCGCATCAACAGCCTCCGACAATCAGTCCCAGCGAAAGATCTTCAGAGCCACCACGAAACAGACCCCAGACCAGAGTGCCATCAGCGCAAGATTCGGGGCGATTGCGGCCATGCCGGCGCCTTCCTGCATCACCTGCCGCAGCGATGTGATCACGGGGGTGAGCGGCAGCAGGCGAATGAGCGGCTGCACGGCGTCAGGAAAGCGTTCTGAGGAAAAGAAAATCCCGGAACCAATCCACATCGGCACCATCGTCAGATTCATCAGGCCACCCACCGCCTCCAGCGTTCGCGCACGGCTGGCGATCGCCAGACCAATCGATGCAAACTGGAAGGCCCCCAGCACCACAATCACCATTACCGGCAAATAACCGCCGTGGCTGGAGACATCGAACATAAAGCGGCTGATCAGCAGAATCGTGATGATCTCGGGAAACATAAACACCATCCGGCTGGCCATCATCGCTGCCACAAAATGGTGTTTCTTCATCGGAGTTCCAAGGAAGCGTTTCAGCACCTGCCGGATCCGCATGTCAACAATCGCGTAGCCCACACCCCAGACACCGCCCCCCATCAGCCCCATGCCTATCAAACCGGGAACCAGAAAATCAATATAGCGACTTCCAGGTTCGGTAATCTTTTCGGTTTTCACGCTGAGCGGATCAAGGCGACCGGCGGCACGCTGCAGGGCGTCGTTCACGCGGTCGCGAGCGGCCAGGCTGCCGGGACGAGTTTCGTCGCAGCGAAATTCCACGCCTGACTCGCTTTCCATCCGTGCGGTCACCAGCACCACTTCAACCTTGCCCGACCGGAGCTGTCGACGGCAGTCGTCTGCTGAGCCTCGCAGCACCCGGAACAGCGCGGAATCACTTAGGGCGGTCGCGGCCGCGTCCGCACCCGGACCGTCCTCAATCATCACAATCGCTGGCTGCACCGGTTCCGAGCGAAAAGCCAGGCCCAGTGCCGTCACCATCACCAAAGGGAAACCGTAGCCCCAGAAAACCGCCTCAGGAGTCCTGATGAACTCCCGAAACCGCGCCAAAAACAACTGCACCAGCGGATGTGATTTCCAGCCTGACATCATCGCCCCCCCTGCTCTGTGCTCTCGTTCAGACCATGTCCCGCAAAGTGCACAAACACGTCTTCCAGGGTCGCCTGGCGCGTTGTGAGCGATGTGAGCTGCAGCCCACGTGCAGCGATCTCCTGCAGCAGCGCCGGGATCGCCAGATGCGGCTGCAGCACCGACAAACAGCGATGCTCGCCCTCCCGCCGCACAGCAATCACGCCGGGCAGCCCGTTGCCAAAATCGTCCGGTATCCCGCTCACACTCGCACTGCCCGAATCCATCGTGAACATGACCATGTGCCGCGCCCCCAGGCCGTCAATCAGCCGCTGCGGGGTGTCGATGGCCAGGATCCTGCCCTTGTCGAAAATCGCCACCCTGTCACACAAACGCTCGGCTTCATCCATGTAGTGCGTGGTAAGCAGAATTGTGCCGCCACTCTGACGGAAATCCGTGATGATCTTCCACAGATCCCGACGCGACTGCGGATCCAGACCGGTTGTGGGTTCGTCAAGAAAGAGCAGCCTGGGGTTGCCAACCAGCGCCGCGGCCACCGCCACACGCTGCTTCTGACCACCGGACAGCGTCCGGATCCGCGCGTGCTGCTTGTCCTGTAAAGAGACCTTGGCGATCACCTCAGCAGGTTCCGCGCCTGCAGGGTAGAAACTGCGGAAGAGTGTGAGCGTTTCGAGGACGGTGAGCTTTTCAGAGAGGCGAGTTTCCTGAAGTGAGATGCCAATCTGCGGCCGAATTCGCTCGGCGTCCGTCGCCCAGTCCAGCCCCAGCACCCGACATTCCCCGCTGGTCGCCCGCTGCAGACCCTCGCAGATTTCGATCGTCGTCGTTTTGCCGGCACCGTTGGGACCCAGCACCCCAAAACAAATGCCCTGCTCAATCACAAGGTCAATCCCCCGCACCGCCTCGACCGGCGGGTTACCCGGCCAGGTGCGAGTCAATCCGCGGCATTCGATGGCGTAAGTCATGCAGATTTTCCGGAAGACAGGATCGACGAAAATGGTTACGAGAATCGCCAGAGTGGGCATTCTCTGAGGACGGCTGGGGAAATCAATTCGCGAGCCCAGTCGGGGAGGAAATTCGCAATCACGACACCCACAGGCTGCAGCGTCCCGTTTCGCTCCGACGAAACGCCCGCCCCACTATGCATCCGCCTGAACCGCTCTGGATGTCCCCAATCACACAGGTGCGCGTTCACCGTGAAACAAGACCCATTTCAAGAGCCGTTTCGAGAGCCATCAGCCACCTCGCGGGTTGAACCGATTAGCTGGCTTCGGGGCCGGGTTTGAACCCGCGAATGCCGGTGGCACAGCCGAAAAAATACGATTGGTAATTAACCGCAAGTCCGGCTGCAGCGAAAGACGCGGCGGCCACGTTGCAGTTTTGAAAGGCAGAGGTATAAATGCCGAGTAATCGGTAGTTGTCGGGGTTGCCTGCCGCGAGCCAGCCTATTAAAGGAATGATCCAGTTGATGTAGAACATGTACGGGTATCGAAGAATCCAGCTCGGCGGAACAGAAATCTCTAAAAATGCGAACTGACCGCCGGGTCGCAGCAAACGCCCAACTTCACGTGCAAGCATCGTCAATTGACCGGAATCAAGAGTCTTTAAACCAAACGTCGAGACCACAGCGTCAACAGACTCATCTCCAAATGGGCAATTCAAAGCGTTTGCCTCGATGACCTGAAGGCGCTTTTCGCCGTTTTTCATGTGCTGTCGTGCGCGATCGCACATCACCGGTGACAGATCAACCGCATATACAGTTCCATTCCTGCCGATCAATTTGAGGAGGTGTGGACAAAGTTCTCCCATGCCCGTCATCAGGTCGAGGACGATGGCATCGCGACTGAGTTGAATCGAGCGAATGCACTGTCGACGCCAAAGCCGCGCAAAACCGAACGAGGAGATGAGGTTGACGATGCCGTAAGTCTGAGTCATTTCGTCGAACAGGTCTTTGACGAAAGCCGGAGCGTAGATGTCTCGATTTGTCATCACCTTCCCTTGCTGGCTAACGGTTCGATTGGATCGATTGTTCATCAGTGATTCGGGGACCTTTGCGCGCTGTCCGCGCCGAAAGAGCGATTGCTTGCACCGAACGCGGCGGTCGCGCAGCCAGGAACCATCAGCACCATTCCGACCATGGGTGCGACGAGCGCCGAAGAGTCTCCCTCAGCCAAAGCTGAAGGATTTGGTGTCGGTAAGCTGCCCTGATTCACAGTTTACGAAGCCCTTAAGTGTTCCATCGCAGCAAACACGCCGATGAGTGGTGGCACATGGACGAAGAGCATGAGCCCAGCGCCTGCTATAGGTCCCTCGCCACGCAGCACAGGAGTTAGTGCGAGCAGAAAACAAATCAGCCCTGCCAACGGCAATGGAATCGCGTACTGCAAGCCCAACGCGTTCAGCAACCAGCTGAAATCGGATTGTCTGATCGGCCCATCGGCTGACGTGGCAAATTCCTCTTGAATGCGGTGCTGACGAATAAGTATTCGATGGACTGCTGCAGAAGAGCAGCGATCAGTTGCTTCCAGTCTTACGACCGCGATTTGCGATGTCAATCAATGTGATGTGACCGGACTTGCTTTGTCCTGGGCTGCTCGACACGTCCGGCAGCTTCGAAAAGGAAAATCAGTTGCTGGGTACCTCGGGAAAGCCGCGAAGGGTCTGGTTCGGGGTGAGGCGGCTCTGGAGGAGTTCATCCGAGTTCGCCTGCTGCGGATTCTGAGCGGCGACGTACACGGTGTTGTTCGCGACCTGCGTCGCATGGCGACGGTTCAGAAGTTGTCAAACGACAAACGCGCCGAGGTAGATGCAGCGTGCGGCCATTTCACGGCGCACGCAAATCGCATGAAGTATCACGAATACTCTGAGTCCCCTCTGACCAGAACATGTGGCGGTCCTTGACTGCGCCTCAAACTGCGGTTATACTCCAAGTATGAAGACTGCGATTTCCTTCCCGGACGATCTCTTCAACGATGCCGAGCGACTCGTTGCCCGCTTCAAAACGTCGCGCAGTGAACTGTATTCGCGTGCGATCGCGGAATTTGTGGCTCGACATGACGAAGATGCGGCCACTCAGGCACTTAACGATGTGGTCAGAAGTCTGAATACGGATTCGTCCGACAGTCGGCAGACGACTGCCTCTGCCGTCGCCATCCTGCGACAGGTGGAATGGTGATCCAGCAGGGCGAAATTTGGTGGGCTGACCTTGATGCCCCTGCCGGCTCAACCGCTGGCTTCAGGCGACCATTGCTCATTGTGCAATGCAACTCCTTCAATCGCAGTCGGATTTCAACCACTGTCTGTGTTCCGCTGACCAGCAACATAAAATGGGCCGACGCCCCGGGGAATGTCAGGCTGCTGCCCCGTCACACAGGTCTGGATCGTGAGTCTGTGGCCAATGTTTCATTGATTGTCGCAGTCGACAAATCTGTGTTGACGGAACTTGTCGGACGCCTGCCACCCAGACAACTGGCTGCCGTCCTTGCCGGCATCGACGTCGTTCTGGGGCGTTAGGCTGCAAGCGCCCCCGGTGGCAGGCATTTCCTGGGACATCCTGACGTCTCCTGCGAACAGTGCGCCGTCGAAGCCCCAGCCGCCCACCACATCACGGCACCCATTTCCCCCGCAACTCTCGCCCCTCGCGGACTCTCACATCGCCCCGGGTTATCATCCATTTGGACCGCTGAGGATGTTCAAAAACACACTCGTTGCGCCCCCTCAGCAGTTTTGGAAAAAACGAAATCTGACTGCTGGGTGATGGTGAAGTGAGACTTGTGAAACAGGACTTAAAAGGCCCGATCTGTTAGCTCGATTGACTGACTCCCGGCGAATCGGTGATACTTTTCCAGCGGATTTTTCGTTCGGGTCTTGCACAGGTGCTGTTTTGTTTCCGGAGCTGACCATGCGGAGCTTCTGGCTGTTGTGGTTCAGTGCTCTGGCGGTTGGTTGTCGGGATACTGTTATTGAGCAGGAGGGTGCAGGGCAGCCGGGCTCGCCCGCCAGGAAACAGTCGCCTGCAGCAGCAACTGAGGGACAGCCCGAAGATTTGGTCAACACGATCGGGTTGAAACTGCTGCCGATCCCTGCCGGAACCTTCATGATCGGCTCGCCAGCCAGCGAGAGCTACCGCGACGACGACGAAATCCAGCATCAGGTGACCATCAGCAAACCGTTTTACCTGGGCCGCACCGAGGTGACTCAGTTACAGTGGAAAAAAGTCATGCGCACCGAACCGTGGACGGGAGAGCAATACGTCCAGGAAGGCGACGACTACCCAGCTGTCTACGTCAGCTGGAACGGCGCTGTGGAGTTCTGCAAAAAGCTGAGTGCACAGGAGGGCAGGGTGTACCGGCTGCCGACGGAAGCCGAATGGGAATACGCCTGCCGCGGAGGCACGAAAACGGCGTTTAGTTTCGGGAACGATGAACCAGAACTGGGGATGTATGCATGGTTCGATGAAAACACATGGGACATCGATGAGGAATACCCGCACCGTGTCGCGCAGAAGCTGGCGAACCCGTTCGGTCTGCACGACATTCACGGCAGTGCGTGGGAATGGTGCAGCGACTGGTATGGCGATTACCCGTCCACCCCGCTCATGGATCCTCGCGGTCCGGACGCTGGGTCTTTTCGAGTTTTGCGTGGCGGCTCCTGGTGCAGCGGGCCGGGCAGCATTCGTTCTGCGAGCCGCAACGGCAACACTCCGGAGCTCCGTAACCACGTCGTCGGATTTCGTTTGGTGATGGAGTAGTTTGTTTTCGCCAGTCGTTCCACAGCGATTCGAACTCTGTTACACCGCTGCGATTCGCGATTTTGCGACTGTGCACCACTGTGACACCCGCAACCTGCAGTGTGAGCCCGGAATTTCAACCTGCACCCTGTCATACCACTCTTCATCCTCCGGCTCCTGCGTGAACACCTGCCCGTGGTGCGCGTTCGTCCGGCCCCGGCGGAAGATGTATGACGGATCGATGAACCGGCAAGGGTTGCCCGGCGCTTCAGTGACGTGCAGCGGTGCGATCAGTTGCTGGTCGCAGTCGCCGCGTGTGGGTTTTGCGACCAGGCACGCTGCAATTCGCCGACGTCATCAGAGATGACTAGTTTCTGAGCACAATTCCTGCGATACCCAACTCAAGGAATGAGTGTTCAGCGAACTGTCGCACGAGATCGGGAATCAACGGAACAATCAGCGATTCCAGATCCGAATTTCTGATGTTGCCCGTTGAGATCAGCAGCAGCTTCGGTGGCGTGCCGGAAAGCAGGTGTGTGTCGACAAAATCAGAGTCTTTTGTGATCAGGATTCTCTGATCCTGCTCAGCAATGCTGGAGATCTCTTGATCAGTCGAACGATTCCCGGCGGGCAGATCGAGTGTGTGAATTGCATCGCATCCCACCCGCGCAAACCACTCAGCCATTCGACGCGGCAAATGGGCGTCAATCAAAACCTTCACTGGTTCACTGGTTGCACCCGCCTGGACTGCGCAAGCCTGGCGGCCCAGGCGAGCACAGCGAGCAGGTCGTCTCGCTCAAGGTCCTCGTAATCCACAAGGATTTCTTCAATCGTCATCCCTGAGCTTAAAAGCTGCAGCAGATTTTCAACCGGATACCTGAGCCCCCTGATACATGGCTTGCCATGACAAACCGTTGGATCAATTGTGATTCTGGAAATCAGATCGCTCATGCTTGACCCGCCGATATCAGAAACCGCCCAACGAACCCCATGTAAGGGTAGCGCCGAACGCCTGGAAAATCAACCTTGGGCGGGAAAGCCCCTGTCAATTTGAACGCTCCAGCCTGCACCCTGTCATACCATCCTTCGTCTTCCGGCCCCTGCATGAACGCCTGACTGTGGCAGGCGTTCGTCTGGCCCCGGCGGAAGATGTACGAAGGATCAGCGAACTGGCAAGGGTCGCCGGGAGCTTCGATCGCGTGCAGCCGTGCGATCAACTGCTGATCGAAGTTGCCGCGTTTGGTCAGTGGCCAGCCGCCGATGCGGTCGGAGATCTCACGGCGGGTGCGGGGCTGGCGTCCTCCTGTGTCAGACTCTGGAACTGACGGCACGGGACATTCTTTACGCCGATCACAGATCATCTGTCGCAATTCCACAGGGAGAAACTCGGTTTCTTGCGCGACCGCGTGTTGCTCTGGGTTTTCGGCCAGTGCGATCAGCCGCTGAATGAGTCCATTGAACCATGTGGCGGCGACTGCAGGATTCTGTTTGGCATACCAGTGTACTGGTCAGACGGGACTCAGAGTTTGGCCTGTTGAGAGATCTTGAAAGACGGACGGAGATTTTGGGGAGATCTTTGG
>JBEIEK010000029.1:0-30783 GCA_040382995.1 Planctomycetaceae bacterium | reverse complement strand
GCGTCCGCGAGTCGTCTTCGCCCTGCAAGGGCAGCTCTTAGCAGGACCCTGCCGTGTGAGGGGTGGTGCGCGTGGGGCGCTGCGGGGCGCTGCGGGGCGGGGCGATGGTGGATTTGTGGTTGCCGCGGGTGCGTGTTGTTTGCCGCTGCGTACGTTCCGGCGTCGATCCGCACGCGAACCCGGGCACGTCGATCACAGGCGACCGAACGGCGCGTTTGAGAGGCGAGGCTAAGAGCTGGCCTGACAGGCCGGAAACGCATAAGGGCCGGGGATGCACAGAGGAAAGTCGCCCCCACGTCCGCCTGAGCCGCCTGGCGGCAGCCTGCGGGCAAACGCGACTGTCAACGCGGCAGCGGCGGCCTTGGCAGCGTGCGCACCTTCGGTGCGAATCGCAGCCGGGGGCTTCCGCCCATCCGCTCGCATTTCCAGCCGCCGGACGGCAGTCCGCGGGCAAAGGGCGTTGCAAACACGACGGCAAACGCCCCTCGGCAGCGCGTGCACCTTCGGTGCGAAATCGCAGCCGGGGGCTTCCGCCCATCCGCTAAAAACGGCCACAACCGGGCGTTTCCGCCCGTCCGCTTGTGCTTGATGACTGAAGGTTCGCCGAACGGATGGGGATGTGGTTAGTTGATGGGTGCGATGACCACAGCGGTGCCGCTGGCGGACACCATGAGCATTCCATTGGACTGCCCAAGGACTTCATAGTCAAGGTCCACACCGACGACAGCATTCGCGCCGAGGGACAAAGCGCGTTGCTGAAGTTCCTGAAGTGCCAGTTCCCGGGCATTCTGAAGCTCGCGCTCGTAGGTGGCGGAACGGCCACCCACGAGGTCCCTGATGCCAGCAAACAGATCCTTGAAGAGGTTTGCTCCGAGGACGGCTTCGCCGGCTACTACACCGCAGTAGCGTTGAATTGAGTGCCCATCCACGGATGGGGTTGTTGTCACAATCATCGGGCTGCTTTCTCTGTTTGCGTACCTTGTCAACAGCACTTCAGCGGATATTCGCTGGAGACGACTGGATATTAGCACAGAGAGGTCCGTTGTGCTTCTGTCGGGCGACCGTTATGCGAGGGTAAGGTACAGCAGGAGGCCTGTCTGGACTGACGCCAGAGTTCCGGTGACGGGGCCCAGCAGGCGGGATTGTCGCTGCATCATTCCCAGCAGCACCGCCATGACTACGATTGTTCCGGCCACCTTCAGTTGCACAAACAGGTGCACATCACCGCTGCCCAGCCGAATGAGCCAGAGTCCCAGCGGATTCTCTTCCATGAAGGGCATTTCGTCGCGATAGCGCACGGTGAGCCAGATATCGTAAACGGAAACGGCGGCGATCAGTACCCAGCCCAGCGGAAACCAGAGTCTCCAGCGTCGGAAGTCTTCAACCATCACACTCATGGCTCGTATTCCCATCCGAGACAGGACGGCGGTCGCTTAGGAGATGGTGGGCACTCTAAAGCGAGGCGATCAGCGACTTTGAAGGGAGGTCGCTGCGGCACGTCCCGAGAGGCGAAAGGAGCAAAAGGCGGACCGAAACGATACTTCTGAAATCGCGAACAGTCGTTTTTTCCAGAGCGTGGATTTGTAACGCCGCCACCTGTACGGATAACGGGCAGAGCTGCTGCTTCGCAAAGCAACGGTGTGCTTCGCATTCCCTCACATGCGAAAGTTCAGGATCTGTGGGTGAGAGGGTGAGCGTTCAGATCCGTTGCTGGGGCATGGACACTGCGTTTGTGTGCTGCGATTTCGATCTGATTTGCCTCGAAATCGAGGAGTTGGCGGGT
The DNA here is from genome assembly GCA_040382995.1 of Planctomycetaceae bacterium. Classification (GTDB taxonomy): domain Bacteria; phylum Planctomycetota; class Planctomycetia; order Planctomycetales; family Planctomycetaceae; genus SXXK01. The sequence goes on along the minus strand of JBEIEK010000029.1, from coordinate 29,000 downwards.
GATTCATAATCCCTTAATGGTTGCTTGTGCCCTGCGAGTGCCTGTATTCCTGCGACCCCGGAGGACAACTGTGCATTTCTGCCCATTCTGGCTGCGTTCTCGGCGTTCACTGTCAGCTCCGCTATGTGTGTTGTTTGTCCTGGAGATCACGGGCACCGTCGTGGGGATTCGCTGGGCGTTGAACTGTCGCAGGGCCACACAGTCAAGGTTTGCGGAGCGGCTGAATCCAAATCTGGAAGAGTAGGGGCTGACACAGCCGGCAGCACCGGAGCTGATTCCGGATACGGGGTTGATGACATTTGCGGATCCGATCAATTTTGTGAGTAGGACTATGATACTGCTCACAATTCTGATCAGCATTCTGTCGTTGCATCTGCACGAGACCTTCAGCCAGCAGTCGCTTCGAGGGCACTTGACAGAGGTTGTTTTCTGTTGCTGGCCCCGGGCTATCTGCTTTTCCAGGTGCTGTTGGCGTGGTCTGCCGCTGGCTGAGGACGGCACCGCTGGATAGAATTCAGGGATCTGATCGACTGAGCAACCCCAGCGGACTTCCCAGGCCATGATATCTGATTCGCACCTTGACGAACTTCTGCAGCGGCTTTGGCGGGAGGGCCAGGAATTCGACGCAGCGGAGTCGGATCCTTCTCGCAAGCGTCGCAACATCACACCATCGACCGGGCGATTCCTGGAACTGCTCATTCTTGACGAACGGCCTCGCCGCATCCTGGAGCTGGGGACATCGAACGGCTATTCGACTCTGTGGCTGCTCCGCGCCGCCGTACAGCTGGGGATCGCTGTTGACAGTGTGGACCACAATCCTGAAAAGCACCTTCAGGCGAAAGCCAATCTGCTGGCTGCGGAGGCACAGGACAGCGTGCAGCTGCACACGCTGGATGCCGCTGAATTTCTCAGACGCAGCCCCACTGGCTACTGGGACTTTGTGTTTCTCGACAGCAGTCGGACCAGTTATATCGAATGGTGGCCAGAGCTGCTGCGGTGTTTCACGCCGGGAGTGCTTGTTGTGGACAATGCTGTTTCGCATGCCACAGAGTTGCTGCCCCTGCAGACGCTCATCGACCAGCATCCGCTCCTGGAGCGTTCAGTGCTGACCATCGGCAATGGGCAACTGCTGGTCCGTGGCAGACCCACCAGCAAATCAGAGGCGCCACTCGTGCAGCTTGGCACAGGCTGACATCCAGTCAGTTCTCAACGCCCAGTTCGCGCACATCTTCGATGACAGCGGCCGGAGAGCTGACAAATTCCTGCATGTCCTCCTCCGTAGCAAACAGCCAAACCTGGCCACGGAAGACGGCCGCATGTTCCAGCCTGCCAGGCTCACGGCGGTCCGTACGGAGCAGCGTCAGCGGGCAGCAGCCATCGAGAGCGGGCCAATAGTGTTCGGGATCATCTTCAAAAGCCCGACGCTGCCGTTCGGAGGTGAAGTACAGCGTTTGTCCGTGGAATGTTGTCTGGAACTTACTTATGCCCGGCTCAATCACGCGATCATCGACGGCAGAAACGAGGCTGGCGCCGTCGAAGGCCGGTTTTCGCTGGGAACTGCGCGTTTGCGGAGCGGGTGAACGAGGTTTCGGGGGAGCGACGACGTCGAGTTCTTCTTCCACTTCAGTCGCTTTCCTCCGTGTTTCCTCCTGCACCATCTGCAGAAAGTCATCGGGGAGTTCTTCGACATTGCGAGCGGGTTTGGCGGGTTTCGATTTGGGCTGATTTGTCGTGCGGCTGACCGCTGACGTGCGTGGTGCTGCAGCATTCTCAATTTCTTCTTCAGTCCGCGTACGAGAAGCGCTGCGGGCCGGAAGCCTGCGGGAAACCGGTCGTTCGGAAGCCTCATCGTCCTCTGCGTCTTCAGCGAGAACGCTGCGGCGCTCACGGGGAGAAGGTGTGGGACGCGTTCGGGACGCCACTCGGTCCGCCGCATCCAGTTCCGTGAGCATCGCGTCCACGGTCTGGAACCCCGAAATGCGATGCAGAATCTCGAGGTCCGGCGAGACGATCAGGATCGCGGGCAGGCCTTTGATTTCGAGATCCTTCACGAGGTCGCTGTGTCGATCCGCGTCAACTCGGACCGGCACGTAGCTGCGGGAAATGCGAGCTGCGACATCGGGATCAGCCAGCGTCGACTTCTCCATCCGCTTGCAGATGGCACACCAGGAAGCGGAGAACTGCATGAAGACCGGTCGTCCGGTCTGAGCAGCGGTCTGGAGCGCTTTTTCGGGATCTGTTCCCCACGGACGGTCCGCGGCCCTGAGACCGCTGAGGGAATTGCTGAAAACAGTCAGCAGCACTGCGGACAGCAGAATCCTCGAAATGCATCGCATGGGAAACTCACAGCTGAAAGGCAACGACCCGGAAGCCCGAAGAAGCGGCGATGAGACCGCAGGAGCTTCGTAAGCAGGCAGGCACCTCAACACGCGCGGTGCTCCCGCTGGGATCTTCTATCGGCGATCCCGGGCCGGATACCCGTCGGCACAAACCGCATAATTAAAGCGATCGCCACAGGTGGGAGCGCCAAGTGCGGCAGGAACTGCCGAACGCTGGCGCGATTACCAACCCGCAGACATACCGCTCATGCCGATCAATAAAAGGCCGTAGCCAGCTTGCGGCGATACTCACCAGCCAGCTTTGATTTGGGCCCCATAACTGTCAGGAGCTGAACCATCACTTCCTTGGCCTGGGTTCCGACGCCGCCCCGATCGCTGCGAATGATTTCCAGCAGCAGCTCAAAAGCTTCCTCGAAGCGGTTGTCTGCCCCATAGGCTTCCGCCAGTTGCAGTTTGAGCGTCAGGTCGCCGGGATTGGCCTGCAGGGCAGTTCTGGCATTGGCAACCCCGCCGGAATCCTCCACCTGATCGCGAATTTCCAGCTGCGATTTGAGCAGCTGAGCTTCGGGTTCGAGGAAGCCGCGTTTTTCAAGTTCTTCGATGATTTCCCGAGCTTCCTGGTCGCGATTCAGTTCGAGCAGAATGCGGGCATGGGCGATGCGAATGGGCGCCGCGTCCGGTTCCAGTCCGGCCGCTTTGCGGTAACAGGCCTCAGCCTCCTCCAGTCTTCCTTCCGACTCATGCTGCTGCCCCTCGTTCCATGCTTCCTCCGCGGGCGACGGGAGCAACTGTTGAAGCCACTCGCGCAGTTGAGGCTCGGTCTTGAGCCCCTGGAAATGGGCGGCCGGCTGCCCCTGAACCATCGCCACAACAAAGGGGATCGACTGCACCCCAAACGCTCCGGCAATTTCCGGCAGCTGATCCACGTTGACCTTAACCAGACAAAACCCACCCTTGAATTCGTGAGCCAGCTTTTCCAGCAGTGGCATGAGCTGACGACACGGACCACACCACTCGGCCCAGAAATCAACCACCACCGGACGCTGCTGCGACTGCTCAATCACATCCTGTCGAAATGTCTCCATGGACGTGTTGATGATCACGGAGGATGCATCTGCCATCGGTTTATGCGCTTTCAGGTTTGATTCTGGTTCAGGGTGAGCCAGCAGTCCGCCCACTGGCCAAAGTTTTCCTCAACACTTACTCGCAACCGACGCATCCCCGGGACCGTCGCCAGCGAAAGTCGCAAGGATAACGAGTTCGCCAGCCAGAGGGCAATCAGCTCAGCTGTCGTGTTGCTGACGGGAAGAATACAGCAGTCCTCCTTAGGAAACACCCAGCGACGCTCCTCAAATCGAGCTGTCACCTCACTCCCGTCCGCCGATTCCACCACGGAGATGCGCGGATGAGAGGCCGGGAGCAGCACCCGATGATCCAGCTCGCTCACCAGTGCCTGTAACCCGTCCCGCAGAGCGATGAAGTCAAAAACATACTGGTTTTCGTCCAGATCACCCTCGATTGCCGACTCCACTCGCCAATTGTGTCCATGCAGTCGTTCACAGATCGTCCCGTTGAACGTGATGAAATGCGCCGCACTGAAGACCAGTGTATCCTTGGTCACTCGCACCGCCCACGACGGATTCTGCCCCACCACCAAACCCTCCCAGCGTCAATGAAAAAGGCCGGCCTGAAACTCAGACCGGCCTGCTGAAAACTTTCGATAAAGCTCAACGGGAATCAGCGGACACGACCCGGAGTCGCCTGCTTTGGCTCTGAGTTTTCGCCCCGCTCACGCACCTGGGCCTGAGCGGTTGTCACCAGTTGACGGCCGAGAGCAATCTGTTCGGGACGGAAATAGTAACGCACACCCTGAATCCCCCGCACCTGCTTGCCGGCAAGCTGCTCGAAGGACAGGTTATCCGTACGATTCCAGATGGCGGCCTGAGCAGACTGCTGGTCCAGTCGGCCGGTGCCGACCATGCGGATCAGTTCGGCGAGCACCGGATCATCAGTGTATTCGGTAGTGCGTACAAGCCGGTATTCCACATGCGGATTCGGTTCATTCTTACCATGATTCAGGCAGGCGGAACGAAACGGCACTTTGATGGTTTTTTCCGGGGGAATGGAGAAGAAGCCCTGGCCGCCACCCATGCCGCCCATGCCACCACCACCCATGCCGCCCATACCTCCCATGCCGCCACCCATTCCACCCATGCCTCCCATGCCGCCGCCACCCATGCCTCCACCCATGTTCTGCATGCCGCCGCCGCCCATGCCTCCCATGCCACCACCACCCATGCCGCCCATACCACCGCCGCCCATGCCACCCATGCCGCCCATTCCACCCATGCCGCCCATGCCGGCGCCGAGTTGTTTGAGGACCTGGACGAAGACGACGGATTCGGGGACGTCAACGGTGAGAGTTTCGTCGGTGGTGTTTGTGATGAGAACAACGCCGCCTGTGGAGTCCTGGGCGACGACTTTCGTTTGGAACCGGCCGTCATCGAGACCGTCGAAGAGGTCAACGGTTTCGGCGGATGGGTCGAATTTTGGATTGGTGACGATCACCCGTCGCGGGCTTTTCTCGCTGGCGACTGCTGAGGCGGGTATGGCTGCTGAGAGCAGCAGGCCGGCTGCGAGCAGCGCAGTGAGGCCAACGGAATACGCTGTCCGGAACGAAATCATGGGAGAACTCCTGTGCCGACACCGAGTGGTGAATGGGGCAGCGAACACCGTTGCCGCGGGAATCTGAGAGGCAGAAACGGCAGGGACGGACCAACATCGTCTGATTTTATCGGGAAATTTTTCGAGTTCCTACCGAAAAACTCTGGAGAAGTCCTGTGTGCGGGCAATTGACGGGTTGAAGAGGCAGAGAACGCCGAAATGGTCGACTGCAGGGAATGTTCCAGCCCATCGGGTCCAGAAAGCCGCGCAGCCTGGGTTAAGTGATCACCCATGTCGCTTAGAACGCCCAGTCACCCAGGCGTGCACGATGTGTGTCGACAAAAAACGATGGGGCGGAAGCAGGGGACTTGACCAGTGGAGAGTTGTGTCGATACTGCGGCGAGTTTCGTCCATGTTTTGTCCCCGGTAGCCCCCGATGACCGCAATTCTTGAAGTCCGCAAGTTATCTCGATCCTTCGGGACGCTCAAGGCCGTAGACGATTTAAGCTTTGAAGTGGAGCGTGGGGAGGCCTTCGGATTGCTGGGTCCGAATGGTGCAGGCAAATCCACGACGATGATGATGATCTGTGGAGTGCTTTCGGCGGATCAGGGGGAGATTCGAATTGACGGGCGGTTGCTGGATCGAACGGTACCGGCCAGTCGTTCGCGGATGGGCGTGGTGCCTCAGGATCTGGCGATTTACCCGGATTTGTCAGCGCGGGAGAACCTTTTGTTTTTCGGTCGGTTGTATCACCTTGGTGGCCAGGAGCTGCGGAAGCGGGTGGACGAGGTTTTGGATCAGGTGGGATTGCTGGGGCGTGCGGACGATCATGCAGAGACATTTTCCGGGGGGATGAAGCGGCGGCTCAATTTTGCAGCAGCGATCCTGCATGCCCCGGTTCTGCTGATCCTGGACGAGCCGACGGTTGGCGTGGACCCGCAGTCTCGAGCCCATCTGATGGACTGCATTCGCAATCTGCAGCAGTCGGGCACGGCGATCATTTATGCGAGCCACTACATGGAGGAGGTGCAGCTGCTGTGTACGCGAGCGGCGATTATCGATCGGGGGCAGTTGCAGGCCTGCGACCGCATTCCGACGCTTCTGCAGCAGATTCCCCTTGAGGTTGAAGTGAGACTTGCGGCCACAGCGCTCCCACAGCAGCTCAGTTTTGGCCCTGAGGTTTCAGTGGAGGTGGATGAGGGTGAGGTGGTGCTGCATTTGAGTTCTGCGGGAATGGCCACTGAGATGCCACTCAATCGCCAGATTACGGCGCTGCTGAACGAGCTGGCAGATCGGTCCGTGGTGGTTCGTTCCATTCGCACGCACGACCCCAGTCTGGAGCGCCTGTTTCTGAAGCTCACGGGCCACCGACTGCGCGACTGAACTGTGGGAATGATGGTATTCGCAACCGGCATCCCTTTTGCCCAACCCGAGCAACAGCGTGTTTAGGGCTGTTGTTGAGGTTGTAATTGTTGGGGGGGGCGTGATGAGTCGGGCATGGTCTGTGCTTCCATGGCGGCGTGTGCTTGCGGCGACGGACTTTTCGCAGGACGCGACTGTAGCGTTTCAGCGTGCGGTGGCGGCAGCGCGGGCGTGCGGTGCAGGTGTCACTCTGGCACACTGTCTGCCACATTTGCGGCGGGCGGCCTATTCGGCAGTCTGGGCCGCTCGGATTTCGGCTGATTCACCGGAGGGTGACGCCTTTCAGCGGGAGCTGCGGCGGCGTTCAGATGCTCAACTGCAGGAACAGGCTCTGGCGGCCGTTGCGGGAGATGTTGAGATATCGACCCAGACGCTCCTGGGCGAGCCATGGGTGGAGCTGGTGCATGCGGTGCAGGTGGAGCAATTCGACGTGGTGTTTGCCGGTTCGCGGGGCCAGTCGACGTGGAGTGAGTTACTGACGGGCAGTACGGCCAAGAAGCTTCTGCGGCACTGTCCGTGTGATGTCTGGGTGGTGCGGGGCGCTCATCAGCAGCTGCCGCGGAGAATTCTGGCCGCCGCAGATTTTTCGGACGTCAGTTGCCGGGCGGTGAGCAGAGCATTGTGGTTGGGAGCGATGCTGAATGCCGAGGTGTGGGTGTTGCATGTGATTGACACGGCGGACGTGCCGGAGGACCTTGCGGATCGAGCGGGAAGTCTGAGATCGATCCGGGAAGTGATTCGCGAGGAGGCCACAAAGCGGCTGAGAGACTTTCTGCACGAAGTACCGGCGGGGTCCGCAGTCGTGCAGCAGGAGACGGTGTTTGGGGAACCCTGGCGCGAGCTGCGCAAGTATGCCAGTGAAATTGCGGCAGGTTTAATTGTGTGTGGCACCTTTGGTCGCAGCGGCCTGCGGGGACTGTTTCTTGGGAACACGGCTGAGCGGCTTGTGGATCACGGTGACCTGAGTGTGCTGGCTGTGAAGCCGGCCAGCTTTCAAAGTCCTGTGGAACCTGCGACGTGGCCTGTGGCTGCGGAAACCGTGGGGGCTGTGGAATAGTGTGGTTGGTCAGGCCCTGTCTCGGAGGGGCGAATAAGGAGCCCTTTCAATGCGACGGAAATGCGCGCACCTTCGCCGCGAACGCAACCGGGGGCTTCCGCCCAATGGCATCGACTTTCTGTTGTTTCAGACGTTCTGGAGGCCCTGGTTTCCGTTCACACGCCTGGGCCAGATCATGCGAGGCGTGCGGTCGATGTCAATCGGCCGGTAACGTCCCAGGTGCGCTCCTGCTACGGCGCTGGCCGAGCGGGCACGAACCATTACCGGGGGATTGACATTCCCCGCTCGCGTCGCCCGCTTTTTTGCGGCGACGGAAAGGACTTCAAGGCCATTGGGCTCTGGTTGCGATCATCAAAGGCGTGCGTTTCACCATCCCAGTTTCGCCCTCCCGACACCCCCACTTGCCCGAAAGTCAGTGGCATTTTGGGGGGGGGAATCAGAGTTTGTTCGGGAGGTGAACTCTGGCGAAGCGATGACCGGTGGCATCGTAGAAGAGGAGATCGTTTGAGGATTCCGCCCAGACGGCTGCGAGTTTGACGCTGCGGGGGCCGTGCAGGACGAACTGGACGCCGCAGCGGCGTCCGGCCTGCTGCAGTTCGAGTTCCGTCATGGGAAAATGGAACTCCAGCAGATTTTCGCGGCGGCCGAGTGTGAGGTGAATGACCTGCCGAAGTTGTTCCCAGTTGCGGACATCGGCGGGCGATTTCGGCGGTGCTGCGGTTGCCGTTGAGATCATTCAGCTGGATCCTTGTTCCCGAGCTTATCGGGAAGTCCCTGATGCAATTCGCCGTCCTGCGGCGGTTCTGGGAGTATCGGTCCAGTGGTCTCGGGCTCTTCCCAAATTGGTTGGGGGGGTGGCTCACAGCGCACAGCCGGTGTAACCGACATGGTCCGGCAGATTCTTTGCTGATTCCAGTCGGGCGACGCTGATTATTCTTGATTTGGTTCTGCGATTTGATCTGCGGGGACCGCTTTGGGATCCTGCATAAGTTCTGCGATGCGATTGATGACAAGAGGCAGGTAGAGGACTCCAGAGTAGTGATCGGCCGCGAGTTCGATATGGTTTTCGCGGGGCAGTTTTGCGGCTTCGACGAGAGCCTTTGAGCAGGCTGGCGGAACGACGTCGTCATAGCGTCCGCTGTACAGCCAGGTTGAGTCGGGCTGGAGGCGATGTGCGACTCGCAGGGGTTCGACGGGGCGGGCGAGCTCGCGAATTTGTTCGGGTGTGACGCCGATGGATTCGAGTCGTTGCCGGACTTTGGCAGCGTCGCGTTTTCCCTGCAGGACAACGTCATGCAGGTTGCCTCCGGCAAGGAGAATAAAGACGCGATTGAAGGCGTTGTCGAGGCCAGCGGAAGTGGAGGTGACGAAGCCTCCGAGGCTTGTTCCCTGGATCCCGACGACATCGGGTGCGATGGCGGGGAGTGCGATTGCGGCATCGCGAGCTCTGCGGACGTCCGCGACGGCCTGCTTCATGCTGTCGAGGATTCGTTCGGGACGGTTGGCAGCGGCGGTGTAGCGAGCACCGTAGCCGGGCAGATGAACCAGAAAGGTATGCAGGCCGCGTGCGTTCAGGCCACGGGCAAAGATCCGGCCGACGGTCATGCCGCGACCGGATTCGTGGACCACAATGACAGAACGTGCTTTGAGTGGGCGTTTGTCGGCGTCGCGTGCAACGTACCACTCCATTGAGACACGGTCATTGACGGGATCGCCGGAGTCGATGGGTGACGGGAAGCGGATGAGGAGGTCCCCTTCCGTTTCAGAGGGTGGTTCACATTCAACAACGAACCTGCCTGGTTTCCAGCGCAGCCCGTTCAGGCAGTCTTCGGCATCGGGGATGGGATCTGCAGCTGAGTCAAGGGTATCGATGGCAGGAAAGGTGGCCCCGGCAGCTGGAATCTGCGGGACTGGTTCCTGGCAGACAGCGACCGTGCAGAACGCCGAGATCGTCAGCAGAACCGCGTTCAGTGCTGAGGCGCGGGCAGAAAAGCGAGCCATGGGGCAACTCCGGTTCTTCAACCACTGGAAAGATCCACGTGGTGGATCTCAATGAGACGATTCAGTCGGGTAATGCTCAGCACTTCCTGAACTTCGGGGCTGGGGTTGAACACCTGCACGCGCAGCGTGAGGTCAGGGAGGCGTGTGAGTGAGACGAACAGTCCGAGAATGCCACTGGGGACCAGCCGCACACCGGTGAGGTCGAAGGCGACGACATTGCTGTTGTGTGTGCGGAGCAGATCTGAGATAGCCGCGCGGTACTGAGCCGCATTGAATTCTGCGGGAGTATCCATGCCGGCGAAACCGAGAACTGTGACAGGTCCTGCGGAATAGACTCTGAGCACACCGTCTTCCGTGAGCGGATACTGTGCTGTCGGCAGAGTTCGGGAAGCGGAGACCGGCTGACTGGGTTCGGTCATATTGATCAGGCTCCTGGCAAGCACCTACTTTGCGATTGCTGACTGCTGGAGAGTTGGGTCTTTGAGGGCGTCTTCGCGATAGTAAAGTTCGGACGGAATCAGGATCTCGGGGGGCACTTCGTCACCGGCGAACCAGCGGCTGATCATCTCGATGGTGGTTTGTGCCATGCGATCGGGGAACTGCACTGGATCACAGACGATTTTGCCATCGAGGATGGCCTGTCGACCTTCGATTGCGCCATCGAAGCCGACGATGCGAACCTGATCAGCTTTTCCGGATTCTTCGAGGGCGACTCGGGCTCCGAGGGCGGATGGATCATTGATGGCGAACAGAGCACTGAGATCGGGATGAGCCTGAATGGCATCTCGAGCGGCAGCATGACCTGCTTCGCGGGCTCCCTGTCCGTTCAGCACTGTGGCGATTTCAATTTGTGGCTGACCTGGCATTGAATTGTGCTGCTCAATGATTTCCCGGAAGCCTTTCACGCGAAGCTGGCAGGATTCGACGTCCGGATAATCCACAACTGCAACCTTCCCTCCGGTTTCCTGGAGCAGTTTGACAATTGCCTGGCCGGCCAGTCTGCCTCCCTGCAGATTATCTGTGGCCACGTGGCATTCGACTTTGGCATCTGTGCCGGCATATTGAATGTCATTGGTGAACACTGGAATGCCGGCATCATTGGCTTTGCGAATGGCGGTTCCGATGGCCTTTGAGTCACAGGGGTTGAGGACGATGGCGGCGACTCCCTGGACGATGAAGTCCTCCACCTGGGCCGTTTGGCGATTTACGTCCTGATCTCCGGAGACCACGGAGAACTCGTAGCCTCTCTTTTTTGCCTCCTGCTGCATGGTGTCGGCAATGATGCGAAAGAAGGGGTTGGTCAGTGTAAGCGCGGAGTAGCCGATGCGTCGAGTGGTGGCGGAGGGGGACGAGTTGGCCGCGGGGGCCTGCGTATCTGCGGCGGCGGATTCTGTGCTGGCGTCCGAGACGGGCACAGGGGGACCGGGATTGTCACAGCCTGGGAGTGCGAAGCTGGAAATCAGCAGCAGTGCAGCTGTGAGTGCAAAGCGGTGAAACATTGGTGAGGGCTCCCGTGGGAAGGAGTTCCGCCTGTCCGGGACGGCGGGACGAGGCGGTTAAGCTGGTGCATGTTACCGCACGGGGGCGCCGAGTTCCAGGCAGGAGTCGTTGCCGGGGCTTTGCCGGGGTGCGGAAATGATTCAGCTTCCGTTGGCTGCTTCGGCTTTTTCGAGGGCTTCCGCCATGGTGCGGTGTGCGTCTGCGTTGGTTCCATCCAGCAGTCCGCGGAAGGCCTGTTCGAGCAGGCGATGGACTTTGGGGCGACCGCCACGGGCAGCGAGTGACAGTTCAAGGTCTTCGCGAGCATTCTGCCAGAGTTTCAAAGCGACATGGATTTCGCCGCGTGTGGACAGCAGCTCGGGGTTATTGGGAAGCAGTTTCAGAGCTTCGTTGACCAGCAGGAGTGCCCGTTGCGGGGTATCGAGTTTGCCACGAAGGACAGCGATGGCGAGGTTGTTCAGGATTGCGGGGTTTTTGCCGGCTGCGATGAGACTGCCCTGTTCGAGCCAGTCGCGTGCCTTTTCGTAGCGTTCGTGCAGGATCGCATGTCCGCCCAGTTGATTCAGAATTTCCGCGGACTGATTCTCGCGGGCGCGTAACTGCAGGATGAGCTGTTCGGCGACCTCGGAAACGGGGTGATCGAGCAGTGCGATGCGGGCAAGGCGGTCAGCTGCATCCAGCCGAATCGGATCGATTTCGCCGGCCATGCGCAGCAATTGAATCAGCTGCTGCGGTCGTTCGACGGGAAGCCTGGTAAAGTCGGGAATCCAGTAATCGGTGGCGGGGCCTGGTTTGCGAGGCCGTCCGCTGAGAGCATCAAACTCCTGCAGGCAGGCGATGCCATACAGCAGCCGTTCCTCGGGATCAGTTGGGAGGGTGTTGTCCTGTGGCTGCAGCATTTGCCGCACCCCGGCAAAATCTCCGAGTACCAGCATGCATTCTGCGGCGGTCCTGCGAACTTTCGTGTCCGTAGACTGCTTTCTCAGTGCCTCGAACGACTTTTCGGCCACTTCGCGAGCTGTTTCCGGCTGTTCTGCCTTCACCAGCAGTTCGACGGCCTTGCTGTTCAGTTCCGGATACTTGCCCAGCAGAGGCTGCAGCAGTTCGAGGGACCTTGCCGGCTCATTGTTCAGCTCCAGCATCCGACACAGCGACAGCCGCACATCAAAACGGTCTGGCCAGCGTTGAAAGGCATCCTGCCAGCGTTCCGTGCAGGCGACGATCACATCGGGCGGTAACCATGCATCAAGTCGGGCGAGTCGGTCGGCAATTTCAACGGCCGTGATGTTCAGCGGGTCCAGTTGCAGCGCTGTGACGATCAGTCCCGTCGCCTCGTCACGGTTGAGGGTGCCCTCCTGCAGCAGTGAGGCCGCCTGCATGGTGTGCATTTCAGCCGTAACTCGTCGCAGAGCCGCACGGTCTGAAAGCTGGCGTCCAGCTTCCAGCACGCGGACGGCAGCAGAGAACTCATTCGCCATGGCGTGGAGTCGCGCGAGCGCGATTCGGGTTTCCCAGTCGTTTGGTTTTTGAATCACAGCGGCATCCAGCTTGAGAATCGCCTGCTGGATGGCATCCGGAGTGACATCCTGTCGTCCCAGCGAACGCCTGAATTCGATCAGTGGGAACAGATACTTCGGAGCCAGTTCAGCGGCTGCTGCGAGACTGCGTTCGGCCAGCAGCAGCTCGCCTCGATTCAGCAGCACAGCAGAGAGTGTGGCATGGGCTTCAACAAGTGTTGGGGAGGCGCGCAGGGTCATCCTGAGATGACGTTCAATTTCATCTTCAGTGCAGCGATAATGCGGGTCGGCGGACAATGCATCCTGAACGAGCCACATACGGGCTTCGGGGATTCCGAGCTCTCCCCATTCCGCCAGCTGCAGCATCAGCTTCGCTGCCTCCTCGAAGCGGCCCTGCTCGGCAAAAAAAAGTCCCAGCGTCAGCAGCGGCGTGTGATCATTCGGGAGCAGTCCGGCAAGAGCGCGCAGTCGCAGTTCGTGTATATCCGGCTGCTGCCGACTTTCCGGCTGCTGAACGCTGCCACGCAGCAGATTCACCTGCTCCAGCAGATCGCCTGGTGTCTCGATCTGCAGAATGATCACAAAGGCTGCGACAGCCAGAAATGGCACACCCGGAATCAGATTGAACCAAATGCGAGTCCACAGCCAGCCCTCGGCAGATGCCAGCAACCACTGGAATGTCAGTGAAGGCCGCAGCAGGATGGTACGCAGTCGCGGCAGCTGAAGCTCTGTGCGGGGACGATCAGGGTCATCCGAGGCAGAATTTTCATTCTCAGCCCCATGCCGGACGTCTGCGTCAAGGTCGTCGTCAGTTTCGCGGTTCATGCTGTCAATCCAGGATTTACCAGTCAGGAAAGCTGACGAAACACGCCCGCTGCGAGGGCAAAGAGCAGCACCGGCGGAACCGGCAGCAGCAGAAGACACAGCGCCGCGGCTGGCAGCGGCAAACGAAAAACGGCTGTGGTCGTCTTCTGAAGGGGCACCATGGCAAAGCCCGCCACAAGCGTGTTCCAATAGTGAATGAACGGATTATCCCAGCTGGCAGCTTCTCCCTGCCGAGCGACGACCGGCACAGGAGCCGTCACAAAGCGGACGAAGAAGTCGGTACTCGCCAGCATTCCCAGATAAATCGGCAACAGGCACAGCGATGTTGCCAGTGTCGAACCGAGCGGGCTGCCTGTGCGCGGCTGCAGCAGCCAGACAGCCTGCAGCGAGGTTGCCAGCAGAAAGACCGGGATCATTGACAACAGCAAACCGAGTGTCTGCATGACAGAACGTCGGAGCAGCACTCCCCAGAATACCGTCATCAGAAAGACGCAGGTCCATGCCGCGGGATGCCAGAGCAGCTGCTCGATGTCCACAGAACTGGAAATGGAATGCAGGGTCTGCCCCTCGCGATAGTTTGAGATCTCAATCCGCCAGGCAAGATTTGAGGCCAACTGAGTGACAGCGATAGTGGCTTGTCGCTGCAGGGGACTGGCGATGTTGCCCGGAATCCCGATAGCTGCCCAGATGAGCAGCGCCAGACCGCCCAGATGTCGATTGCCAATCCGGTCGACATAGGAGGCTGCGAATGCTGCCGTGGCAAACACGCAGGCCAGACCGGCCCACACAGGATCCTGCCGGAAAAAGGCCAGAGCAAGACAGGTCGCGTCGATCAGCAACAGCAGGCTTTCCGGTTTGCCCCAGCGAATTCCGTCAACCGATCGACGTCTCAGCAGGAGCAGCAGCAGGAATCCAAGGCAGACCGGAGCAATCCAGAAGTGCAAGGATCGCACATCGGTTCGAAGCAGCGGGAATGCCACAAATGGCAGGTGCACTGCCAGCAGCATTCCTGGCAGCATCCTGCCGCGCAATATAAAACCACCGAACAATTTGACAGCCACCGGAACCACCCTGTTGTCGGACTCTTCGGCACACACTCAGACGCAGCGACCCTGTTTCGAGCACTGTGGGTGTAAGTCGACTGACACCGCCAGGCAACGCGATAAGATCGAAGGTCTGCGTAATTTCAGGGTTCGGGTCCCGTTTTGCCGGTTCTGCCGAAAGCAGCGACTCTGCGGCCTGCCGGTTTCACCGGACCAGCAGAAACTCAGGCGTCATAATCACCGCCCAGATCAGGTCTTCAATCTCTGCTGCCGAAGGGTTCTCGCTGAGCGATTCCAGCATCGCTGACTGCTCGTCCGGACCCGGGTCACGCGACCATGCGAACTGGCACAGATACTTTACCAAACCGGCTCGGTCTCCCGACCAGCGACTGTGGAGTCCGGCGGCGCCGCGACGCAGATAATCCGCCAGCACCGCACCGTTGGAGAGATCAATCGCCTCAAGCGTCGTCAATTCCTCGGGCCGCATCGAGACGATTTGTTCCCGTTGCGGACGTCCCAGCGACCGCATCAGGAAGTCGTTCTTCAGCAGCGAAGCCCGCACCATCTGCACACCGCCGGCGAGCGCCTGTTCAAGGCGGGCACCGGTGGCGGCATTCACAGCCTGACTCCAGACATCCAGAGGTGGCACCACAACCACAGGTTCCCAGGGGCCACGCACTGCCCCAGCACGTCCTTCACGCCCGGACGGCAGGGATGTGCTTGTTGTCCATGAGTTATCGCTGAGCACTCGCAGGGGCTCGCCGGATTCAAGGCGGATGCGTAAATCAACGTACAGTCCGGCTGGATTGGGGTCGCTGCCTGCATTCACGGCCGCCACAAGCAAAGTGTTTTCGCCCGATTTGAGCAGCGAGCGAAGATTGACGACGCGGGGCTCCGCCCAGTTGTCTCCGCGTTCCGCTTCCCGGCCGTTGACGTACAGCGTAAAGCTGTTGTCACAAGTGATCAGGGCGGCAGCGCCGGTGATTTTTCCGGAAACTTCAAACACTTTCCGCAGCGAAATCGATTCACCCGCCGCCGGCACGGATCCATTCGCCGCGCTCGCTCCCCAGATCCACTGGGCGACGACAGCGTCGGCTGCCGCCGACGCTGCAGGCACTCCCTCGGATTCCCGGCGGACGCGGATGACAGGAGCATCAAAGGCTGTTGGAGCCGCTTCTGTCAGCTGCCACACTCCGTCCATGAATTGCTCGGCCGTCAGCCGTCTTGCGAACGTTCCCTGCCAGATCTGCTGCGATTCACCGGCTGAGCGTCGCACCACTGTCTCGGCCTGCCAGGCCGCCGATGAGGCAATCAGGACGACCAGCTTCTTCAGATCATAGCCTTCCTCGGCAAAACGCACCGCCAGATAGTCCAGCAGGTCTGCGTTCCATGGAGGCGACTGCATCGCGTCCAGCGGGTGTACGATTCCACGGCCTGTGAGGCGGTACCAGATGCGGTTGACGATCGTGCGAGTGAAGCGGCCGTTTTCCGGATGTGTCATCAGGGCCGCCAGCTGCTGCAGACGCTCATCGCGCGGAGCAGCCGGGTTCACAGCACCCAGTTCCGGAAAAAGCCATGCGGCCTGCGCCTGGCGGTCCAGAGGCTTATCGCAGCGGTGAATCTGCAGAGGCCGCTCAGAATAAATTGCCGCCATTCCCCATGCCTCATCCAGCTTCCAGCGATCGATAAAGCTGTCATGGCAGGATGCGCATTTGAGGTTGATTCCGAGGAAGGACTGGGCGACGCTTTGGGCGAACTGGATTTCCACCGTCTGCCCGGCACTCACTTCGCCACGCCAGCGAATTCCGTCGATGTAACCGCGACTGGCAGGTGTCGGCGGCGCAATCAGCTCGCGCGCGAACTGGTTGAACGGCTTGTTGTTCAGCAGTGCGTCATAAAGCCAGCCACTGATCTGCTGGCGTCCACCAGTGATAAAGCCTGTGCCACTGTAGTCATTGCGGAGCAGATCGTTGAAGAAAGTCAGCCAGTGATCGGCCCAGACAATCGGATCCTCGACCAGCTTCCGCACGAGACGCTCGCGGCGATCGGACGCGGTGTCAGCGAGAAAGTCAGCTCGCTGCTGCGGCGTTGGCAAAAGTCCCGTCAGATCGAGGTAGACGCGGCGGAGAAAGACTTCGTCGGAGACCACCGGGAGTGGATCGAGGCCGGACTGCTGTCGTTGTGCATCAAGGATCCGGTCGATGGGGTTGTCGCGGCCAGCAACTGCCGGAGGCAGTTCCACACGCCGCGGCCGCAGGGGAGGCTCCCACGCGATGGGAGCAAAGGAAAACCCCGGCTCCCATTCGACGCCGCCGCGAATCCAGTCCCGCAGCACAGCCACCTCGTCCGAATTCAGCCGCGGCTGATCTGCCGGCGGCATCTGCTCGGCCGGATCATCGCTGAGAATCCGCTGCAGAATTCTGGATTCCTCTGGCTTTCCGGGAATGACATAGCCGGAGTCCACCAGCAGCTCACGGGTGTTCATCGAAAAGCTGCCTCGGGCCTCGCGACCGCCATGGCAG
The DNA here is from genome assembly GCA_040382995.1 of Planctomycetaceae bacterium. GTDB lineage: Bacteria > Planctomycetota > Planctomycetia > Planctomycetales > Planctomycetaceae > SXXK01. The sequence goes on along the minus strand of JBEIEK010000029.1, from coordinate 12,109 downwards.
GGAACGCAGTGCTTTTTCAGCACCGGCAACACAGCATGGGAAAAGTCTTTAGGTGGATCCTGAGCAGTCGCGGGGGCGCAGCAGCAGGACGCAATCAGCCACAGCAGCAATCCGCAAAGCCTCTGAGAAAACGATGCAAACATAATCCTGTTCCAGTTCCTGTCCAAATGTCCTCGGGGCGCTGTCGTTGTGGGTCCCGCAGCCTGGGCAGCAGGTGCTGCTGTTGGCGGCACGCTTCAGGGGAGCAGTCCGAAGGCCACTGTGGCCGGTCGCTCGCTGCTGCGATACAGGCGATGAGTTGCTTTCCTGAAATCCTCTGGTTTGGCGAAGTGAATATTCGGCACGAACGTTTGGGGATTGCGGTCCACGAGTGGAAACCACGTGCTTTGAATCTGCAGCATGATGCGGTGCCCGCGACGAAACCGGTGCAGCACATCCAGCAATTCGAGGCGGATTTTCGCGGGTTCACCGGGCCTGAAGGCTTCCGGGTGCTCGTACGAATTGCGGAAACGTCCGCGGATCACCTCGCTGCGGACCATCATCTGACAGCCTGGCAGCAGTGTCGGATCAGTACCATCCGGGAAGACGTCAATCAGCTTGATGATAAAGTCAGCATCGGTCCCGGTGGTGGACACTGCGAATTCCGCCAACAATGGGCCGGCCATGGTGAGGTCAGCGGTGAGCGGTTCAGTCTGGTACACGAGCACATCCGGGCGTCGCGCGGCAAACCGCTGGTCCTCGACCATGTACTCCACAGTCATGCGGTTGGTGATCGCTTCCGTATACGGCACCGGCCGCGCGGGATCGCTGATGTATTCGTCGAAGCCAGGGTCGCCAGCGATTGGGGGGGCCGCAGCGGTGGTCTCCGGCAGTGGTTCGCCGGTCTTTGTTTCAGCAGCAAGTTTGCCGCCGGGCAGCAGTCGCAGTTGAGCGGCGGTGGTGGTCTGCGGCGGCCATTTGTCGAAGGTTCTCCACGTGTTGGAACCCGTTTCAAAGACGGTGGCCTCAGCCGGCGCCGGCAGAGCTTCACCTCTGAGATACTTTTCGAAGAACGGAAACTCAATCTCCGCCCGATAATATTCGGCCGTCGCGGAATCAAAGGCGATTTGTCCCAGTCGGTCTCCGCGAGTGGACGCCCAGCCGCCGTGAATCCACGGACCGACGACGAGCACGTTGTTGACGCCTGGATTCTGCTGTTCGACGGATTGGTAGGTTTTGAATGAGCCGTACAGATCTTCGGCGTCGAACCAGCCGGTGACCACCATGACGGCCGGGGCCGTGTTTTTCAGGTGCGGCAGAATCGCTCGTTTCTGCCAGAATTCATCTCGATTGGGATGCGCCATCATATCGTTCCAGAAGGGCACTGAGTCCTTCAGCCAGCGACGATTGATTTCGGTCATCGTGCCCGCTTCGAGGAACATCTGGTAGCCATCGAGCGATGGCAGGGTGTTCGGGGCAGCGCGTTCGGTGGTGGGTCGGGGCCGTTCCTGGGCATTGCTGTTCAGCCAGCGGAAGGCATGCGCGAGAAAGAAGGCGCCGTGGTGCAGGAAGTCATCGAAGTACCAGTCACCAACCGGGGCCTGCGGAGAGACAGCGGCGAGTGCCGGGTGGGCATCGATCATTCCGGCGGACGCATAAAAGCCCGGGTAAGAAATTCCGGCCATGCCAACTTTGCCGTTGTGGCCCGGGATGTTGTTGACAAGCCAGTCAATCGTGTCCCAGGCATCGCTGCTTTCGTCGATATCCTGAGGGCCTGTTTTGTGCGTCAGATGCGGCCGGACCTGTTCGAAGGTGCCTTCTGAAAGAAACCGCCCGCGGACATCCTGATTGACGAAGATGTAGCCGGCCCTGACGAAATGTTCGGAGGGTCCGAGGGCTGCGGGGTACTTGTCCGGGCCGTAGGGGCCGGAGGCGTAGGGGGTCCGCTTGATCAGGATGGGCCATTGTTTTGATGTGTCGCGAGGAATATACACAGCGGTATACAGGCGCACCCCATCACGCATGGGAATCATGTGTTCCTGCTTGGTGTAGTGCTGGGGGATGTAGTTTTCGAGCGAAAGCGGGGGGGCCTGAGCCTGGCCGGTGGGCGACAGCAGGGCGGTCCAGAGCAGGAGGGTGGCGACTGACAGGCAGTGGCGGTGCATAGTGATTGGTCCATGGACGGGAGATTGCCTGAGAATCTGCGGTGGGAAGACGTGGACAGTAACGAAAAAAAACGACGCTGCAATCTGACTGTGACTGGGTTTGGGCGTCGGCCACGCTGGTGCCGGGCGGGATGACGACACGGCGCGAACCCTGCAATTGGTCGTGTTGAGCTTTGCGCAAGGTGTTTTCTGGTGAGGAATCGGGACGTTTCGTTCTCCTGGCCCAGCATTTCCGGGGAATCTCCGGGTGCCTGCCAATTCCTGCTGCCTCCACTTCCGTGCGCTGTTATTATCTGGGCGTCGGCAGAGGAGCAGGTGTTCGCTGAGTGGTAACATTCAGAGGAAAGTCCGGGCTCCACAGGACACGATGGTGGGTAACACCCACCATCCGCAAGGATCGGGAAAGTGCAACAGAAAGCAAACCGCCGAACGTCGCGCGGCCGTTTTCGGGCGGTTGTGCGGGTCGTGGCAAGGGTGAAACGGTGCGGTAAGAGCGCACCAGCAGACCGGGTGACCGGCTGGCTGGGTAAACCCCATCGGGAGCAAGGCCATGCAGAAGGGACGACGGTTTTTCCGTGGCGAAGCGGTCCGCTTCGCGGACCTTCGGGTGGGCTGCACGAGTTGTCGGGCAACCGACATCCCAGAGAAATGAACACCCTCGACAAAACCCGGCTTATCGTTCCTCTGTCGACACTTCTCAAACCGCATGCAACACAGGATTTCAGGCGATGATCAAGCGACCCCGCAGTGGCGGTGGCTGGAAAGCCATCATCTACAGTCTGCGTCTGGCCCAGCGTGTGGGCTGGCTGAATATGTGGAAGGCCATGCGTTCCAAAAACACGTGCAAGACGTGTGCGGTGGGCATGGGGGGTCAGCTGGGCGGGATGGTGAACGAAGGCGGTCATTTCCCGGAGGTCTGCAAGAAATCGTTTCAGGCGATGGCATCTGACCTGCAGGGCGCCCTGCAGACATCCTCGATCACCCGGATGTCGCTCAGCCAGCTCCGCGGCATGACGTCCAGGCAGCTGGAAAATTCCGGTCGTCTCACCGAGCCTCTGTACCTTGCCCCCGGCACCACATCCTACCAGCCGATTCCGTGGGACAGGGCGTTGTCGCTGATTGCAGAGCGGATGCGGGCAGCGGGTCCTGAGCGATCATTTTTTTATGCCAGTGGGCGGGCTTCCAACGAGGCCGGTTTTCTGTTTCAGCTGCTGGCGCGGCTATTCGGCACCAACTACGTCAACAACTGTTCCTACTACTGCCATCAGGCCAGCGGTGTGGGTCTGGGGATGGCGCTGGGGACGGGTGCGGGTACGGTGCGTCTGGAGGATCTGGATCACGCGGATCTGTACATTCTGATCGGCGCGAATCCGGCGTCCAATCACCCACGGCTCATGCGATCGCTCATGCAGCTGCGGCGGCGTGGCGGGCAGGTGATTGTGATCAACCCGCTGCAGGAGCTGGGACTGAAGAACTTCCGCGTCCCCAGCGACGTTCGCAGCCTGCTGTTTGGAACGGACATCGCCAGCATGTACGTTCAGCCACACGTCGGCGGTGACCTCGCACTGCTCACCGGAATCGCCAAACAGGTGCTCGAATCAAAAGCCCACGACGCTTCCTTTATCGAGCGTCACACGGAGGGCTTCGCGGAATTCGCGTCGCACGTACAGGGGGTAGCATGGGAGCAGATCATTGAGGAATCCGGGGTGGATCGTGAGCAGATTCGTCGGATTGCCGACGCATACTGCAGTTCAAGGAACGCGATTATCGGCTGGTGCATGGGCATCACGCATCACCTGCATGGCACTCAAAGCGTACACACAATCGCCAACCTGGCGCTGCTTCGCGGCATGGTGGGACGGGAGCATGCGGGTTTAATGCCGATTCGCGGCCACAGCAATGTGCAGGGGCTGGGAACTGTGGGCGTAACGCCAGCGCTTAAACAGCACATGCTCGAACGCTTCGAGAAACGACTCGGAATCCAGCCACCAAAGTCACCCGGCCTCGACACCATGGCCTGCATGGATGCGGCGTGGGAAAAACGGATGGACTTTGCATTATGTCTGGGAGGCAATCTGTACGGCAGCAATCCTGCTGCAGCGCGGGCGTTCGATGCCATGAGCCGCATTGGCACGGTGGTTTACCTTTCCACCACGCTGAACACCGGCCACGCGTGGGGGACCGGCCAGGAGACGCTCATTTTGCCCGTACTTCCGCGTGACGAAGAACCCCAGCCCACCACCCAGGAATCCATGTTCAGCTTCGTCCGGCTCAGTGATGGCGGCACCGCCCGACATCCCCAGGCCCGCAGCGAAGTTTCCATCCTTGCAGATCTTGGCCAACGCGTCTTTCCGGCGGATCCACGACTGGACTGGGCTGCAATGCACAGCCACCAGGCCATTCGGGAACTCATCGCCGACCTGATTCCAGGCTACGAAGAACTGAAGAATATTGATGGCACTCGCCAGGAATTCCACGTGCCTGGCCGGTCGGTCCGGAACTACCAGTTCCCAACTCCAACTGGCCGTGCGCGTTTCCATGTGGCCCCGCTGCCTGGTCGCAGACTGCAGCCCGGCCAGTTGCAGCTGATGACACTCCGCTCCGAGGGCCAGTTCAACAGCGTGGTGTACGATGAAGAGGATATTTACAGAGGTCAGGAGCGTCGGGATGTGATCCTGATGCACCCGGAAGACATTCGACAGCTGGGACTGACGACTGACCAGCGGGTCCGCATTCGCAGTTCTGCGGGCGAAATGCGGTACATTCTTGTGCGGCCTTTCGACATTCGTCAGGGCAATGCGGCCATGTATTATCCGGAAGCGAACGTGCTGGTGCCGCACGACGTTGATCCGCTTTCCAAAACGCCCGCCTTTAAGTCGATTGCCGTTTCCGTCACACCCGAATCGTGAACTCCCGGCAAATTTCCGGGTTTTTCGCTTAACTCTCAGCTCCAAAGGTGCCAGGATAACGTTTTGGCGCGGACTTTGGTCACTTGTCCGCACGACCGGTTTCGCACTCTTGCCCGCCGTTTGCCGGCTTCCGGATCATGAAGCACCTGACCTCCCTGTTCGATATCACACCGGACGAACTGCACTGCATCCTTGACAAGGCCCAGGAACTGAAACAGCTCTTCCGCCAGGGCCAGCGTCCACAGCTGTTTCCCGGGCGAGTGCTGGTGCAGCTCTTCGAGAAGCCCTCCTTGCGCACCCGCAACAGCTTCGAGGCCGCCATGATTCACCTCGGCGGTTCCGGGATCTTCCTCACCACAGCCGAAGCCGGTCTCAATGGCCGCGAAAGTCTTCCCGACATCGCGCGTGTGATCAGTTCCTTCAGCGATCTGATCACCATGCGAACCTTCTCGCAAAAGCTCATCGAGGACATGGCCGCGCATGCGTCCTGTCCGGTCATCAATGGACTTTCCGACGAGCGACACCCCTGCCAGGCACTCACTGATCTGCTCACCATTCGCGAAACGCTCTCCAGCCCCACGCAGCGACACCTTGTCTTCGTCGGCGACGGAAACAACGTCGCCATGTCGCTGGCAATTGCCGCGGCAATGACCGGCATGCCCATGACTCTGGCCGCCCCCGACGGCTTCCAGTTCACTTCGGCCTTCCTGCAGCGGCTCACAGAACGCTACCCCGCTCATCAGGTACGCCACAGCCTCGATCCGGCCGACGCTGTTCGCTCAGCCGATATCATCTACACCGACGTCTGGGCCAGCATGGGACAGGAAGACGACGCCGAACGCCGCAAAGCCGCCTTCGCCGACTTCCAGGTCAACGGTCGCCTGATGTCACTCGCTCCCGCATCCGCCGTCTTTATGCACGATCTGCCGGCCAAGCGGGGACTGGAAGTCACCGACGAAGTGATCGATGGACCGCAAAGCATCGTCTTCGCCCAGGCCGAAAATCGCATGCACCTGGCCAAGGGTCTGTTTGCCTGGCTGCTCGGCGGCTGATTCAGCTATGGAACTTTCCGCGTTTGCCCGCCAGGTGCTCTTTTCCGCCGAGATTGCGGCCAAACTGGTCCGCCCAGCGGGGCTGACCGACGTGGCTCCTGAACCTGCTCTTCGCGTGGAAACACCCGCCCGGCCCGAGGCACTCCGCTTCGCCGCCCGCCGTACGGCTCCGGCCATGCCGAAAGCCGATTCGCTGAAGGACCCCGGCAAACGCGCGATCGCCCACCACATCATGGCCAACCACGAACTGCAGGCACTTGAAGTGATGGCGATGGTGCTGCTGGCTTTCCCTGAAGCGCCTGCCGAGTTCCGCAGCGGGCTCTCCAGCATCATGCTCGACGAACAACGCCACACCCGACTCCACATCCAGCGCGCCCACGAACTGGGACTCGAATTCGGTGACAAACCCGTGAACGGCTGGATCTGGACCAAAGCTCTCGAATTCCGCTCGGAACTGGAATACGTCGCCGGACTGCCGCTTGTCTTCGAAGGCGCAAATCTTGATCACACCATCGAATTCGAAGCCTGGTTCCGCAACGCGGGCGACCGCCGCAGCGCCGCCATCATGCGCGCCATTCACCACGACGAAATTCGACATGTGCGGTTCGGTATCGAATGGCTCAGACGCTGGAAACCAGCTGACCAGTCCGACTGGGACGCCTGGATCCACGCTCTCCACTGGCCCATCAAGCCCTCCCGCGCTCGCGGTGAACAGTTCCACAGCGAGCCCCGCCGGCTGGCAGGTCTGTCAGATGAATTCATCCAGCTGCTGAGTGGCTGGGAAGAATAGCCACGAAGCAATCGCGGTTGTGAGCCATGGGGCGGGACGTGGATCCGAGAAGAGGCCACGTTCAGGCGCCATGCAAGTCGACCAGTCCCGTAACAAGTGATTGCTCAGGGATTGGGTACTAATACCACTCCCTGACGGTCGCGGCTCGGCTGATGCGTCGGGTCGCTGCGAACTGAGTGTGGTGGATCTTAGTCTCCCGGTTCCGGTCACTTTGCCGCGACCGGAACCGAGTTGCACATCTGCAGTGCCAGCAGGGGGTATGCGGTCCCGCTGTAGGTGATGAAGTGCCACGAGTCGGTGTTCAGTGACCGCGTCCACCAGCGACCACTTTCGCGCTGACTGCCAGAGATCCAGGCGATGGCTTTCTGCAGTCGGGGATCATCGGCCGGCACGTTGTGTTCGCGGAGGACCACTACAGCCAGTCCGGTCATGTGACCGTCACCAGCCGGGTTCTGCAGGTCTGGTTCCGTTCGCAGTTTTGCTGCCCGGTTGCCACTGCCCCAGGCCTCCGGAGCGGCGAAGGAGCGAAGGGACCAGCTGCCGTCGGGGCGCTGATGTTTCCAGAGCATTTCCATGAGCTGCTGTTTGCGGGCTTCGTCCAGCAGCTGGGGCATGCGTGCGGCGGCCCAGAGCTGCAGGACGCGTCCGTAGTCGTGCGGTGCTCCGTTTTCTCGGCGAAGGTAGGCTTCCAGTTTTTCAACGGCAGCCTTCAGCTCCGGCTTGCCGGTTTCGGCGCGGACGGATTCCAGCCAGCCTGGGGCGGCAGCGGCCGCCATGGCAGCCACGGTGGCTTCGTGCCATGCGTCTGACTCGAACGGGGGCCAGCAATCAAGGGTGCCCCATGTGCCTTCTTCGGTTTGGATCGAAAACATCAATTCCAGAGCCGCAACCGTCTCTGATGAAAGCTTTCCGGTGACATGGGCATCCCATTCGGCCAGACCGGCGGCGATGTAGATCACCTGAGCAGGGCGGGTCGATTGTTTCAGCCGGTCAACAGGCTGCTCTTTCAGTTTGCTGAACTGGTCCACAAAAAAGCTGCGATTGGCTTCGTTGGGAGGGCCAAGTGTTGGCGAAAGAGCGGGACGGATGGTCATGTAAGTACCGTTGGTGTGGCAGCTGACACAGTTTTTGCTGCCGCTCCATGCGAGTGAACCCTGTTCGAGATACTGGGCAGCTGCGGCGGTGGAGAGCTGTGCGCGCACAGGCTCTTCAGCGGTTGCTTTGGGAATCGTCAGGTCCTGAAACGCGTACTGGAAATCGTCAGCCGCTGCGGGAAAGGCGGCTGAAAGCAGCGAAAGGACCGTGAGGCCGCGGATAACAACTGCGGGGCGGGACATCGTGGAACCTTTTTCGGCAGGATGTGGTTGTGGGGCAGGAGCGGCGGGCTGCGATGCGGTTTTGTGCATCAGCAGTCGGCAGTAGACACTCTGGTGGGCTTTATGGCAAGGGATTGGGGGGGAGCGGTGCTGAGAAGGAGCCGTACCGATCTCCTGAGTTCGACGCAACTTTCGCCGATGCAGGCCGTGGCCCTGAGGTCAGGCTGGGTTTTCGTGGCACCAAGGTTGGTGGCTTTGGCAAACTGGAGTAGCCGTGACGCAGGCGTTCGATATGATGAAGCATTGCGAGTCAACTGCCGGCCGGACAAGTTAGTACGGCCACCGTACGGGTGTATTTTTGTCGTGTTTTGGGCGATTTATGCAGGATACTATTCGCAGGGATGTGTTTGAGTCGTGCCGGACGGTCATCGTCAAGATCGGCACAAATGTACTCACTACCGAAACCGACCGGCTGAATCTGCCGCGGATTCAGTGCCTGGCGGACCAGATTCACCGGATTCAGGAGACCGGTCGGCGGGTGGTGCTGGTATCGAGCGGTGCGGTAGGTGCGGGGATTGGGATTCTGGGGCTGAACCGTCGTCCCGAGTCGCTCCCGGAACTTCAGGCAGCGGCTGCGATTGGCCAGCCTTCGCTGATGCGGACGTGGGATGATGCGCTGGGACGGACAGGTCATCGCACAGCCCAGCTGCTGCTCACGGGAAACGATTTCCGCAATCGGCAGCGGTACCTGAACGTGCGGAACACACTGCGAACGCTGTTCGACTATCGTGTGATTCCGATCGTGAACGAAAACGACACCGTGAGCATTCGGGAGATTGCAGTCGGTGACAATGATCAGCTGGCCTGCATGCTGACAACGCTGCTTCCCGAACCACTGCTGGTGATTCTCTCGGGGATCGAGGGCCTTTTTGACGGTCCACCGTCGCAGCCCGGCAGTCGGGTCATCCCGGTTGTTGAAAAGCCGGATGAATCGCTCCTGCGTCTGGTGGCCAACGAGCAAAGTACTCGGGGCCGGGGAGGCATGGGAAGCAAGCTGCGTGCAATCCTGTCTGCGACCGGGATGGGGGAAACGGTGATTCTGGCGAGCGGTCGGGGCGATTCGGTGCTTGACGACATTCGTCTTGGAAAGACGGCGGGCACGTTGTTCCTGTCGCGGGGTGAGTCGGTTCCAGCCTGGAAGCGATGGATCGGCTTCGGAGCGCCGCCCGCCGGGACGCTCATTCTGGACGATGGCGCAGTGCAGGCGGTGCGACAATCCGGTCGATCGCTGCTGGCGGTGGGAATACGCGAAGTGCAGGGCGACTTCGAACCGGGCGCTCTGATTGGCATGAAGGCGCACGACGGCACCGAAATTGCGCGGGGGCTGGCGAATTATTCGGCGGACGAAATCCGTCGCATTCAGGGACGGCGTTCAGATCAAATTGCAGCGGCGCTCGGGCATGTGCCGTTTGGTGAGGTGGTGCATCGCGATAATCTGGCCCTTGTAGGCAACTGAAGTTCCGGAGCGAACTGGGGAGTGGCGTGATATGCAGTCATTGCGGGTGATTGATTCGCACACGGGCGGCGAGCCGACTCGGGTGATCATCGAAAACGGCCCGGACCTGGGTCACGGGACCATGGCCGAGCGGCTGGCGGTCTTCCGTGACCGCTTCGACGATGTGCGATCGGCGGTGATCAACGAGCCGCGAGGTTCAGATGTACTCGTGGGTGCTCTGCTTTGCCCGCCTCACACTCCCGGTTGCGATGTGGGTGTCATTTTCTTCAACAACGCCGGTTACCTCGGGATGTGTGGTCATGGCACGATCGGGCTGATGGTAACGCTGCGACATCTGGGGCGCGTCAGGCCCGGGCTTTGTCGAATTGACACGCCCGTGGGAGTTGTAACGGCTGAATTGCTGGACGACCATCGTGTGTCGTTAAGGAACGTACCTGCGTGGCGTTACCGGAAAGCCGTCACAGTGGAGGTCCGAGGCCATGGTCCGGTGACTGGTGACATCGCCTGGGGTGGCAACTGGTTTTTTCTGGTCAGCAATCACGGCCGGAGCCTGAATGCGGGCGCGTGGCGCGAACTGTCAGATTTCACGCAGCAGATTCGAGCGGCACTGGAGGCTGCCGGAGTGACAGGTGCAGGAGGTGGCGTGATTGACCACATCGAGTTATTCGGTCCGCCTTCGGGGGGGCATGCTGACAGCCGCAATTTTGTGATGTGTCCAGGCGGAGCCTGGGACCGTTCCCCCTGTGGAACCGGCACCAGCGCTAAGCTGGCCTGCCTGGCCGCGGACGGTCGGCTGGCAGCCGGGGCGATCTGGCGTCAGGAGAGCCTTGTTGGCAGCGTTTTCACCGGCCACTGGGAGCCTTTGGACGAGCGGGTCGCGGAGGCAGAAGGTCCTGTGATCTCACCGACGATCACGGGTTCCGCATGGATCACGGCGGAGTCAATCCTGCTGCTGGACGATTCGGATCCCTTCCGATCGGGAATTCGTCCCATTTAGGCGTTCTGCAGCCTGCTTTTTCTTCCCACAGGACGGGCTGACAGGGCAGAATTCGTGCCACGGCAAATGAATCAAAGGCCCCTGAAATCGAGACAATGGCAACTATGGCAACAAAACAGCGGACGGTGGTCATCGGTGGTGGTGTGGTGGGTGGTTTCACAGCATGGTATCTGGCTCAGGCCGGCCACGAGGTGACGATTATTGAGCAGGGGCAGTTTGGACGTCAGTGTTCGCATGGCAACTGCGGTTATGTAAGCCCCAGCCACGTGATTCCTCTGGCGCGCCCCGGCCAGGTGCTGAAGGGGCTCCGGGGAATGCTCAGCACCCAGACGGCTCTCCGCATCAATCCCTCAAAGCTGCTCCCGCTGGCCCCATGGCTGATCCGCTTTGCGCTCCGCTGCAACGCGAAGGCGATGATGGAGGCCGGTCGGGCCTGTCATCCGCTCTTACAGTCGTCTGCGGAGCTTTACCGGCAGATCTTCGAACAACAGCAGATGCTGGTGGACTGGAAGACGGACGGTTTGCTGTTTGTATTCCGCGACCAGCACGAGTTTGATGCCTACGAGGAATCGGATGCGTGGTTGAGGAAGAATTTCGCCATGGCGGCTGAACCGCTGGCGGGTGCTGCACTCACGGAACTGGAACCCGCGCTGAAGCCGGGGCTTGCCGGCGCCTGGCTGTACCGCTGCGATGCTCACCTGCGTCCGAGCAAATTAATGAGTGAGCTGCGGAGAATTCTGGTGCAGGCGGGCGTGAAGATCGTTGAACAGGCGACATTCACGGGGTTTGCAGGAGGCGGACGATCGGCGGCAACGGCGGCTTCGACGGCCAGCGGCGAAAGTTTTGCGGCCGACCATTTTGTGGTTGCCACGGGCGCCTGGACACCTTTGCTGCAGGAATCTGTGGGAGTCCGGCTGCCAATACAGCCTGGCAAAGGCTATTCGATTACGATGCCGCGTCCAAAACGATGTCCGAAGTACCCGATGATTCTGGAGGAGTGTCACGTTGCCATCACTCCATTTGAAGAAGGCTACCGTGTCGGGAGCACCATGGAGTTTTCCGGTTACGACACCAGCCTGAACCGTGCAAGGCTGGATTATCTGCGGAAGGGGGCGGCGCAGTACATGCACGAACCGACGGCAGATCCGGTGGAAGAGGAGTGGTACGGATGGCGTCCGATGACGGCGGACGGAATTCCTTACATCGATCGTTCACCGAAATTTGCCAACGTCTGGGTGGCGGCCGGTCACAGCATGTTGGGAATTTCGATGGGAACAGGAACCGGGAAGCTGGTGTGCGAGTTGATTACGGGTGCGAAGCCGCATCTGGATCCGCAGGCGTACAGGATTGGCCGTTAATGCGAAAAGGCCGGTTGCTGAGGAGGC
>JBEIEK010000028.1:0-31323 GCA_040382995.1 Planctomycetaceae bacterium | reverse complement strand
CAGCCGCCTGCTCAAATGGCGCAACCACAAAGTCCTCTGCTCCGCCTCCCTGCTCTGGATGCTCATCGGTGTCGCGCTGTGCATGGCCGTGCAGGTGCTCGCAGGACTGCTGGGGTGATCAGCATTCACGGCCTCCGCCGCTGCGGCGGACAGTCAGCACCCACGCCTGCGATCACCTGTGGACCGGACGCTCAGTACGAAATCTCATTGTCGTCACATGAGCAGCCCTGCGGTGAACTGCAGGCCGGCAGGAACTGCCCCATTACGGCGCACCACTCACCTGCGAGACGGCTCACCTCTGCCCAGACGGATCCGTCGGTAGTCTGGGTAAGCCGGTTGGCTGTGCGATGGTCCGGTCTCGGATCCTCACGGCGAACGCTCTTTCCAGCGTCCGGCAGAGAATCGCAGGCGACCTGCGGAAAGAATTTGGCGTACCGATTCAGCTGCTGTTCGAGGGACCGAAATTCCATGTGATGGTAGCCCGCCTCAATGCAAAAAGTTCGCAGCAGCTTTCCTCCGGCGGCGATACTCCTGGATTTTCGTGCCGAGTCTGGCAGGAAGCTTGCCAGCAGACACAGTTCGACTGAATTTCGCAGCGCGATGACTCGGGTTTTTCTGCTGTCGTTTTCCAGTCCGAGCAATTCCCAGCGAACACCGCGCCATGCTTTTTTCCAGAGCCTCACCAGCTGCGGTTCGGTGAGGCAGCCAAGCACAATTCGCAGGCTTAACTCCTGGGTGCGCGCCCAGTTGGCGGCGGGCATGTATCGGCAGGCGCGGCGGTAGAGCGTGCAGGCGCGGTAAAGATTTCGCATGTAATCCGGGATGTGGCTTTGCTGACGGGACGTTGCAGTCAGGCCGTTGCCGAGTATGTTTTGAGCTGCAAGCCACTGCAGCTGTGCGAGCTTCTTGACTGTGGCGGCCATCAGACCATGGAGGCTGACGCTGCCGTCTGTTGATCGCTCGACAGCCACCAGTCCCAGTCGCTGAATGGCGGATTCAAGCCAGCGGATGAGGTTTCCGAACCGCTGCGTTCGCGACGTCTCGTCGGGTTCCGTGGCCACGGCGCCTGAAGAACTGGGAAGGTACCTGTCGAAGCCATCGAGTGCCATTTCCACGCTGCGTCGCGCTTGCCGGTAGCGAAGTTCAGCAAGTTCAGCATCCATTCCGGGGCTGAATGCGGCATACGCGACGATGGAAGCCCAGTCGTGTTTGGTCCTGGTGTTGATCCGGAGTTGTCGACGCAGGCGTGTGAGCAGAATTCTCGGATCATGCCCCCGCAGAAAGCCCCGATAAAGAACTCGAACCAGTTCCACGCTGCCGTCGAATGTCAGTGGAAACTGAGATGCCACAACCAGTGGGAGACCAGCTTCATGCAGGGTGTGAGCAATACTGGCTCCCGCACCAAGAACATCCCCCTGAGCGGCTCCCTGGCAGCTGGCAAGTGTCACCACGGTTGGGCAGCTGAATTCCGTTGAACCGCTGCCAGACGCGGCCCGCAGAGCCACTGCCAGTTCCTGCGCTCGGACAATACAGGTCTTGTCCGGGTCAAGAGGATCGTGCATGGCCAGTCCGTAGCGACGTTCCCCTGCGTCATCGAAGAGAACGCCGTGTGCGAGCAGATGCACATGCGTATAGGGTCGGTCGGGCTCTTTCTCAAGCGCTCGTGACAACTCCTGTTCAATCTGCTGCAGCGAAGCCTGGGGCAGCACCGTCAGGTGTTCGCCATAAACTTCGACGACCGTGTTGCGAGTCACCCGTGACCAGTCGACCCAGGCGTTGACAGCTTCAACAAAGGCGTCACAGTGTTCCTGGATTGGGATCGCGCTGCCGGGTGCAGCAGCGGCAAAGAGAATTCTGGGGCGACGGTTCCACGCCGCGTTGGGAATGTTCTGCAGCCGAACTCGGCGGGTCAGGCACAGCGGGAGCTGCGATTGGGTAATCAGAGGTTCACCGGCGCCGGGACAGCCGGCTGGAGCAGCAGCCAGCTCGAACGGCAGCAGCGCGAGTTCTGATGCGGAGAGGATCAGTTCGAGGTGCACCACGCGCTGTTTCGTGAGTTCCGCACGGCTGCGGCCGGCGGCTTCCGCCAGTGACGCAATGAGCCCCGGGATCCCCTGCAGAATTTCGCGCATTTCCGCGGATGTCTCCCGCAGCTGCTGCTGACGCAGCAGTTCAGATTCCTGGTACATCAGGGGACGCAGCCGCGTTTCAAACTGTCGGTGCTCAAACGGCACCCTCACTGATGTTGCTCCATGATTCCCGCAAAGTGCGAGATAGTTGGTGAGCGGTGAGAGTGGCTGGTTGTGTGCAGGACCGTGACGCAGGATTTCGAGTTTGACTTTGAGGATTTCGGAGGACATGGCAACTACCGGAGTAAGAGGTCTTCAAGGGGTCCTGAATTGTCACCTGGATTCGCCCTAAGGCATGATTCCAGGTTCCCCGAACGCTTTGAGTTCTGCGACGGCTTTGCCTTGAGCCCCCGTCTGCACTCTCACATAGGTCTTTGGGCTCCAGACGAGGTGGCCATCATTCATCAGTTCTGCGTTGCCGGGCTGACGCAGCTTTTTCACGAGGGCCTCCAGTTCCCGAGGGTCGCTGATGACCTCGGGAGGAATCCGCATCACCTGAGCCCAGGTGCCACTGTTGAAGTACATGGCTTCGGCATAGCGTCCCAGTGGCAGGCTGGCGCGTGCCTGATGCGTGTGCCCCGTAATCACGACTGAGGGAAACCGGATGACCGGATCTGAGTTTCCCGGCTGGGAGAGCGCCACATCACCAAAGTCCTCCGCAAATGCTCTGTACTGCGTATCGCATGGGCTTGTCTCATCAAACCCACGGTACTGCTGAAGTTCTTCGAGGAATGCCTGAATGACTTCCGTCTCCGTACCACTTCCGCTCGCTCGAACAAACGCCTTCCACCAGCCGAGCAACCTTTCTTCGTTGGTTCCGCTTCCGGCCGATGACGAGCTGCCCTGTCCCTGACGGCTGAAGGGGCGGGGCTGGCCGCCTGCCAGACGTCCGCGCTGTGGATGCTGGAGCTTTGCGACCGTCGAGGAATGGGCACGGAAAAGAAGTTCCGCGGCATCGCTGTCGGCATCAAAACGGAAGCTGTCATGGGGGCGACAGAGCATGGCACAAAGGAGTTCCAGAGCTGGTTGTTCAGCAGCCGGGCGACCAGACATCTGCAGGCACTCTTCGGCCCCCAGCAAACTGGTAAACCAGCTCTTCAGCGAGTTGCGAATCTTGAATGCCACGGCACCGAGTGCAGATTCAATGCGTAATCGATGCTCCGGGGCCAGCATCAGCAGCAGCGGTGGCACAGCCTGGTTTTCCGGCTTCAGGAGTTCTGCAAAACGATAGTCAGCCTTCACATGATTCAACATCTGCATCACAAGCTGCGTACCGGGATTCGGTTTCCAGCCGGATTTCCCCGCTTCGGCGCTGCTGGCAGCCACGGCACTTTCAAGTTCCCGACGATCAACCCTGTTCCAGGGATCATCGCTGTTGCCGTGCACGCACCAGACGGCCTCGGAACCGACACGGCAGATGAATCCATTTTCTTCCATGCGCAATTGAATTCTGCCGCGCGCGTCGTGATCGTTGAGTGCGATCAGATCCAGCAATTGTCGCTGTACGCCTGGAACTGCCAGTTCGAGATCATGATTGCCGAGCGTGATGATCAGTGAGGCACCTGGTTCCTGTACGAATTGCCGCAGAGCGGAAAACACGGGAGCAGAATTGGGATCAGCAACCAGCCGTGGCAGCATTCGTCGGGCAAGATCAGGATTGAAGAACGGAGCATTTGCAGATCGGGCTTCCGGATCTGCGAGGAAGTCGACGAAGTCACCGTTGATGACAATTGCCACACGTCGCGGGCGTCGTCCGCGTTTGGGCCGCAACGCCGGCAGCACAATCTCCGTCACCCAGCAATCAAACTCCTCGCCCGCAGCAAATAACTGCAACCCCGGCTCGCCACCGAGATGCAGATCGGAAACGACGAAGAGTTCATCAAACTCAGCACACTTGTCCGGGACAGTTATTGGTTTCATGATCTGTGTTCCATGGTCCATTCAGACAGTGAATCGCGACTCGAGTCCCATGCGTCGCAACAGTTCCAGCCATTCGCGGGCCTCGGCGTGAGACTTGCCGGCAAGCACCAGTGAATCCGCCAGAAACTGATACTCCTCGGGGAGACTTGTGGAAAAAACGAATGGGTCGTCGGAGCCCACACACATCCGCATGGTGGGGCCAAATTCATCCCCCAGGCGTGGCGCAAGTCGCCACAGCGGGTGGCTGCGAAGGTCCGTCAGATCTCCCACAAGCAGATTGGAGATCGGGTTGATTTCCACGGTGATTCCGGATTCGGCACAACGCTTTCTGACCAGCCGCTGCAACTCCGCAACAACAGGTCCTTCATCCCGAGCTTCGACCCATTCGACGGCACGTGAACGAAGATAGACGGCGGCATCAGTAAGATAGGCTTCGAGTTCCTGCTGGCGGTCAGTGCTGGCTGTTTTGGCGGGCAGCCCACGGTCTGGGAAGCCGACTTTCTGCAGGCAACCAAAGTTGAAGAGCTGGCTGCGAAACATGAGCGATTGTCGAGATGACCAGCCGGGCGGCTGCGGAGTCGCGGAGTTGTGAAAAATGATATTTCCAAGCCGCTCAATTTCGCGGTTGACATGCTCCCTGCGACTCGTGGGAAAGTTTGCGTCCGGTGCCGCATGCCAGCTTTTTTCCCAGATCAAATCAAACAGCCGATCTTCCCGAGGCATGGCGACACGATCTGTTCTGCTGGCCCAGTCCACAGCATCCACGCCAAGCGCCAGCCCGTGACCTATGCGATCGCCACTGCCCAGCTCCAGAAACTGCAGGGCTTCATCCATGACTCGAATCCCGCTGGCCAGATGCACAAAGTCTTCACCAACGTGCACTGTGGTGCGGAGCGGCGGAAGTTCGGGACGGCCACGCCGACAGTGCTGTGTGCGGGCCAGACTGACCAGTTTTCTGACTTCGGCGAAGAGCGGTGCAACCGCCCAGGTGGGCACTCCAGGTTCGTCCCGGCAAACATCAATTCCTCTGAGCACCAGCAGCAGTTGTGGTTCAGAGCTGATCGCACGGCCGATGGCCCGCGCCTCCTTCAGTCGGCCACTGAACCAGCCCGCCCATCGGTATCCGGACGGATTGTCACTGCGGTTTCCCGGGTCGGCGAAGGTGTTGATGTCGAATACTTGCGGAATGCCCTGGTCATAAGCCCGGCCGCGGCGCTTCAGAAAGTGGAGGACAACACCGGTTTCAAGGGCTGCCTTTTTCGCCATGCCGGAAACTTGCTGGAACTGCCGGCGAATGGAATGCAACTGCGCAAGCTGTCTGGTGACGTCCTTTTCGGGACTGGTGCGAATCTCCAGTGATTGCAGGCCACTGTCAATCCCACTGATTCGCGCTGCCGATTCCACCAGCACGTTTTCAATCGGTCGTGAGAGTGGACTCTTGCGTTCGTAAAAGCGAATGAAGTTCGTCAGCCCGGGTGTGAGCGGGCGCTGGATGCAGTGGCGATACAGCATACAGCGGACACGTTCCACCTGCCAGAACAGCGTCTGGAACTCGCGGTCAGATCCTGCACCCCGCAGATACTCAAATCCGGCGATCAGAAACTGCAGCTGCACGGAGACATTGGCTGGACGTTTCGGGGAAAAAAAATTGGCGAGTGGGTCGAGGTATTGAACATCGTTCACAACCGCTGGCAGCGGTCGCAGAGAAGCTTTCGTCCAGCGGATGTACACCGCCTGCAACTCAGTGAAAGCCGTGCCTGGCAGTGAACCTGCGGTGATGGCTCCGCCTGTCTGCCAGCCGGCAAGGAGACGGACTGCCTGCCGAATCCGACGTGAATCGCTCTTCGGAACCCCAGGTGAAACATCCTCCAGCTGCCGGTCCAGCCAGTCTGCAAATCCGGCCTGCGTCCGCAGGGTTCCCTGATCCCGCAGAAACGCGCCGAGAAAATATCTGACGAGTGCTGCAAGAACAACTTTGACAGCCAGTTCAGTACCTTCTGCGTTGTCGGCACCGGGGCTGCTGAACGTGGTGGGCTGCAGCCTGTACGCGCTGCTGCCTCCGGCCGCATACATCACAGCGGCCCACGCCATCGAGAAGTCAAAAGCAACACCGTAGTGCAGATGCGTTTCTGCAAAGCCCTCCCGCAGCAAACCTTCAAGTGCAGGGGAGACAACAACAACACGAGTCGGCAATTGCTGGTCATTGGCCAGTGTGGCCAGCAGCAGGTCAGCGGGGAGCGAGAACGTCAGCCAGCGCCAGGCCCTGCGTGCCGCCGCTTCGGGTGGCTCGTTGGAAGCCAGACCACCACGGGCCTGTGCTGATGGAGGCAGCTGTGGATACGCGGACGTCCCTTCCACACGCAGGTACGACCGGGCGAGTCTTTCGAGGAATTGGTGCAGGGGAACAAGCTGCGTGTTTCGGCCGGACGTCAGCTGATGAAACCAGATGAGATTTCTGAGGGACACCAGTTCATCGATACCGGTATGAGGAAACCTGGAGAGAAAATGCTGTTCCGCCGCCCGCCAGAAGAGTCTGGCCGCATTCGCGACATTTCCGCTTTTGTGCCCCGCGACCTGCCCTGGTCTGCCGTCCAATTCTGTCAGCGCAAACCGCCACGACTCGGGGAGCACCAGCGGACAGGCCGCGATTTCCGCTGCGAGGTGGTCAAGGGAGATATCGATTGTGCGACGGTTTGTCATGGTGGGTGGGAGAGGGAAAGCTGGGGAATGCAGAGACTCCGAGTGCTGTCGATCAGGCTTTTCGAGGTTTCTTCGGACTGGTCTTCGCGCTGTTGGACGGCTTGCGCGGGGCCGATTGTTTTCGCGCGGGCGCTGAGGATTCCATCGCAGCAAACTCTGCGGCTGCCGTCCTAAAGCTGTATTCCCTCGCGATGATTGGAATCAGCTCCGGATCATTGAAGACAGCGCGTGCTTTTTTGAAGAGTGCTTCACGCACCGTCGCACTTCGCGACAGGCAGGCCATTCTAAAATCTCGGATACCGAGCAGGACACGGACCTCGAACGACAGGTCGGTGCTCGCCGACAGATTTGAAGCAATTTTTTTGATCGATGGGTCCTCAAGCAACTTTCGCGCCTGAGCTGGAGCGTTGGTGCGGAGCAGGAAACCAGCGAACTGGATTGTGGCATGGAACAAATCGATTTGCGATGGCAACGGGTCTGTGTGAGCGGCAGTTGCCACTTTGCGAAGAAGACTGACGGATGCCTCAAACTGTTCACGGGCCAAATCTTGTTTTCCAAGTTGTTCTGCGACTGTGGCACAATCCTCGAGAGCGATTGCGACGTCCCGCATCGCTTCAGTGCTGCCCGGTACTTTTTCCAGCAGTGCCTGACTGATTTTGAGAGCCTCTGTGAAATACTCATCCGCCTGCGACCAATCGCCCAGTTCGACCGCAACGTCGCCACAGTTTCCCAGCGAGATATAGAGATCGTTCTGGGCAACTGGTGAGACTGGTGACTGATCCAGAATCCTTCTGCTGACAAGGAGTGACTCGTTGAAGAAATCCCGGGCCTGATCCCAATACGCCTGTGCCACAGCCGTTTCACCGCATTTATCGAGTGCGCCGCTCAGATCTCTGAGTGCCTGCAGATTGTGGGGCGATATTCTAAGCTGGGCCTCGTGCACATGAAGCGCTTCTGCGTAAAACACAGCAGCGCGATCCCACTGCCCCTGCTCTGTTGCCAGGTCGCCCTGACTCTCGAGGGCGATACCAAGACTTCTGTGAGCACTCAGGCTGTCGGGCGACTTTTTCAGCATGTCTTCACTGATCTGCTGCATTTCAGAAAAGTATCCCGCAGCCTTCAACGCATCATCCTGAGCCACAGCGAGATCACCGCAATTTGTCAGAGAAACGCAAAGATCACTTCGGGCCAGCATACTTTCCGGCGACTTCTCCAGCTGTTTTCTGCTGATCTGCAACGCTTCTTCAAAGTGCTTTTCAGCGATGGTCCACAGTTCCCGCTTCATGGCCAAATCGCCGCATTTGTGGAGTGCGTCAGCGAGATCTCGCGGTGCAAGCATACTGTCAGGGGATTGCTCGTAAAGTTTTCTGCTCGCCTGCAATGCCTCCGAGAAAAAACACTCTGCGTGCATCCACTGCTCCTGCTCCATCGCGAGGTTGCCGCACTTTTGCAGGGAGGCGGCAAGATCTCTGAGTGCAAGCATACTGTCGGGAAGTTGCTCCACCAGTGTCCGGCAAGCTTGCAGCGACTCCGATAGCATCGTCTCTGCCTTTGACCATTGCTTCTGATTGATCGCTATCTCCGCGCAGCGTTCGAGGGAGTTATTGAGATCCCGCCGCGCCTGCAGACTGTATGGTTGCTTCTCCAGAATCCTTCGGCAGATCAGAAGCGATTCGGCGAACAGGGACTCGGCCTGTGTCCAGCGGTCCTGTTTGACAGCTATGTCGCCACAGCGATTCAGCAGGATGCTGAGATCCCTTTCCGCCTGCAGGTTGTTAGGAGCCTTTCTTAGAACTTTACGGCGGCGCTGCAGGGCATCCCTGAAGAGTGTGTCAGCCTGTGCCAACCTCTCTTGCGCCATCGCAACTTCACCACACCTGGTGAGTGAGACGCAGAGATCCTCCTGGGCCTGCATGTCATCGGGTGATTTCTCGAGAAGTTTATCGCGAATCTGCAGAGATTCCTTGAAGAGGGCCTCTGCCTCGCTCCATTGCCCGAGGTTTACCGCCACATCGCCGCAGTTCTCAAGTGAAACACTGACATCTCTAAGGGCGACTCGTTGAGCCAGCGTATGGTCCGGTAATTTGTGCAACAGCTTTCTGCGGACATCCCGCGATTCCTCGAAGAAAACCAGGGCGTCAGTGAACTTCTGCTGCGACAGATTCGCAAGACCGCACAGGTCAAGCGCGTTGCCAAGTTCTCTTTGGGCTCGCACACTTTCAGGGGCCTCTCGCAGCGTTTTGCGGCAAATCTGAAGCAACTCTCTGGCCTGAGTCTCTGCCTCTCGCCACTGGTCAAAGTGTCCGGCAGTCTCAATCACCTGCACGGGGATGACGTTGAGAGCGTTTCTCCGCTGAGCGTCGATTGGAGACTCCAGGGCTTCTGCGCGCCACAATGCCAGCAAGTCCTGGCAAAGTTGTCGGCATTGCAGCCACAGCATTTTCCGCTTGAGAACGTTCAGAACCCGGAGTGAAAGGTGAATGAATTCGTCAACGAATTCCGGATCATTCTGGCCCGTGTTCCGCAGATCATTAAAGCGTTGAAATGCGGACCGATAGCTTTCCATCGACCTGTCCGCATCGGTCGCCGCCTGAAGTTCACTGAATGAAAGCAGCGCTCGCAATTCCTGACGTGCGAATCCCAGTTGCATCATTGTGCGGATGTCTCGCAGGTCCATTCTGATGTCCTTATCCGTTGCAACTTCCGGCTCTGCAAGAACTATGAGTAGTTCGCTGCTGATGCTTTTGGGCGAATTCAGCTTACTCCAGAGCTCTCGCTTGCCATTCCGCCATAACGATTCCAGACGTTCAGACCTCTCAGAGGACAGCACTTTGCGCACAAGCCTGACCTGTTCGTGAATTTGAGACTTGTCTGCATCAGTTCCGCGGTCAATTCTTGCAAGGATTCGTGCGGACACACCAACTGTGACATTCTCGGGGTGGATCATCACGATAATGCCACGCACCCATTTACTCAGCAACTCGAATTCCGGAAGTCTCTGCTGGCGCTGACAGTATTGCTGAACATGCACAACCATATCGACAGAACGCTTCACGGCATCGTCAAGTTCGGGCGCCTGACTCAGGATGTCTGCCAAGTCATTCCCCGGTGGTGAGCCATATCTCGAACTGACCGAACGCAGCAGTTCGATGCAGCCCAGCATAATCCAGATTTGAACGAGGTCCTCGAGGGCTGATTCTGAAATACTTCCTTCCGCTGTTGGATTCCGCTTGCGACACGTTTTTCCCAAACCGTGTATCCTCCGCAGGAGTTGCGTACCTTCGGGGCTGATGGGCTTCAAGTAAGAAATTGGCTGATCTGTCGGCTGGTCGGGATCTTTTCCAAGATAACTCTGCAGGCAGTCATACCACAGCCCAAGAAAACGCGACGTTTCCGCATACGTGGGCAGCGGAGGGACTGGCCATTCAAATGACTCGATCTGCCCCTCGCTTCCCCACCACGACAACCTCACGGGACGTTCGCTTGTGAGTTCCGGCATTGGCCCGACAACTGTGCTCTCGGCATCGCACAATTGTCGCAGGTCATGAAGGACGGCCAGTGCACAGCAGGTGTCTTCTGTGTAGCATTTCCCATGCTGTGAAGTGTTGGAATCCTGCGTGCTGGACTGTGTTTGTGGAAACTGCGGAACGCCACTGGCGGCGATGGGTTTGGAGAGTCGCAGTCGAGCGCGATAGATGTTCTTCATGCGGGCCATAACTGTGGCAGTCGCACTGCCATCGCCATCGATTTCGCTATTCAGGATAACGAAATCCCTCTCGAATACCGGGGCGTCGTCCACGCGTCGACTGCAATAATGTGCCTCGCGAGCCAGCAGCTTCGTACGTGCCTGATCGTTCAGGTGCGGGTCGAGGTCAAATCCCCGATGAAGAAAACTTCTGAATTTCTGTAAGAGGTTTTCACGAACAGGCGAGGCTGGGAGCGATTGAAAGTCTTCGTCAGTGTCCTCGCTGACGGCTGCCTTCAGGTCCATCCATAAATCAGCAAGGCGCCGATAGGAAACCTGAAGAACTCTCACACCGCAATACCGTGTCCAGTCGCTGCTTTCAAGTGCGACTCGGATCTGCGGCTGGGTTGGATCTGCCCCCTGCAGCAATAAATCACGCAGCGTTCGGAACGGGACGTCGTGTCTGCCACCGGACGGAAGCCTTGCCAGCGACAGGAGTTCACCAAGTGTCTGTGACGCGGTTTCTTTGCCAGACTCCAGTGGCCGAAAATTAAGCACCGTATCCAGTCGAATGCGCGCCGGTATCTCGCACCTCGCGTGGGGCGGGATCATCTTTCTCAGATTGAGCACGGCAACGCGATGCACTTCCTGACGCAGCGAATCCTCGTCCGGTGCAGCCAGCTTTCCCGCTTTGGTGTACAGAGTATTGAACTGCGCTGCCATGTTGAGCTCCACGCAGCGCTCAACCAGTTCGTACTGGCCCATGAGCAAAAAGAAGAGCTCACGAGGGGGCGAAAAGGTGCGCAGCAGCTGCAGCAGTTCCAGACAGTGCGTTGGATTCAGGTCGATGTCGTCAATCGGGATCAGAAACAGACGCCCTCGAGTGCCCTGCCGTTCGCCTGACGAGCTCTCGTGCCGGTGTGAACCGTTGTCACGGTCCATTTCAATACTGAGTTCTCTGAGCACCCGATCCAGATCGCGGGGCAGCTGCAGACGCTGATCTTCCAGCGTCTGCACGGCTTCCGAGTACTGCTCCGGATCAAGACTGCCGCGTCGCGCGTGAAGATTGGTGTCCAGCGCCTGGGCAATGCGGTGCATAAACTGACGCAGCCGAATGAGCTCGCGCGATTCCCCACTGTCATCGTCCAGCAGCCCCCTCGGCCACGATGCAGCCGGGCGATCTTCCAATGCACGAACAATTCGCGCAAGCAGTGCGGAAAACAGGGATGTTTGCTGCGGTAGTGGCTCCATGTCCAGAGGCTGCACGCAAATCACTCGGCCCGTAAGTTGCTCGCGGATCCTGCGAACCAATCTGTCGAATTCCGCTGCATCTGACGACCCGGTGTCAACCGAATTCACACCCCCCGGCCTGAACTCCAGGTACTGCCGATCATACAGCTGCGCCGCCAGGGTGCTCATCAGGGACGTCTTGCCGGAGCCGCGAGTTCCGTCCAGAAACGCAAGCTGGGTGCGAGTTTCGTGAAACAGCCACGGTGGAGCGGGGCGATGTGCTTCGCTGCTGTCCAGCCGCTGCACGGCGGCGCAGAGCATATCCACAAGTTTCGTCAGCGCCTGCTGGTGTTCCGGCGACATCTGCACCCAATAGCGGATGGGCTGAGCTTCCGGACGCAGGTACTGCACAGAGCGATTGTCGGCCACGAGGGACTCCGAGGAAGAGCGACGGCTTTGGCGGAAAGCCGGGGTCAATCCCGGGGTGAAGAAACCCCGGATCGCTCATCCTGGACGTCATTGACCACTCGAGGCAAGAACTCCCCGCCCATGGTGGGGAACAGCAGTCAAATTTGCGGGTGCACTGCCGACACAATCGTTAAACGCGGACGCCCTCGGAGCACGGGCATATACCACCGCACATCGGCTTTGTGCCGAGATTGCAAGCCAACGACAAGCGGTTCAGAAAAATCGACCGCTGACGAAGGGCAAGACCGATGCCCTGCTTTCTGATGCGGACTTGCGCTACAGGCGGGCAGTGGATCAACGCCACCCCATCTACACATGTGGAGGTTCTACTTGGCAGGAACTTCTTTCGGCAGGCGCCACAGTTTCTCTGCGAGCATATCCGCGATGGTTCGGCCCTGTGCAACCTCGACCCGCATTGCCTCGGATCGATGCATCCGAGTGCTTGAAAGCCCTGCAGACTTCGAGGCGGTACTTTTTTTCTTCCGGCGTCCGAACATATGCTGATCCGTCGACTTCAGTGTCATGGAATTTTCTTCACATTAGCAGGTCGGAACGGGACGTCCAGCAAATATATCCAAGTGAGTTAATTTTTACCACCATCATGAATGGCAAACTCATTCTCCACTGGCAGGCTTTTCGACCGTACTGCCGCGAGTTGCTGATGAGTGTATGGAGTCCACCCAGATGAAAACAGGGCCTGCGCAAGCCCTACAAATGTGTCCTTTTTGAGCCATTTTGTCAAGCGAAGGGCGCCCCAGCGATTGAGTATCGACAAGGCGATGGCGATAAATTTGCGTCTTTCAAGGTTTTTTGCTGTTAGGTCGCACGAACCCTGCGCCTCACGTGGTTTGGCAGCAAATCACATTCCGACGTGTACCACCGTTCATCAAGGTTGACACACTGCTCAGTCGGCTAGGTTTTCTGTGTCGGGAGGGTGTTTTCACGACACGCACCCCTATGGACTTCTCCCCGAATTCGTACCACGGCCTTTTTCTCTGGTCAGCCGCGGGTAGAATGCGAGGTCGGTTCGATGGCCTGAGTATTTCCAATTTCCACACTTCCCCCAGGAGTCCACCATGTCATCCATCGAAGAACTCCTCCAGCAATACGAAAACGGTGCTCTGGACCTTGTCAACGCGGTTTGCCAGACCGGTCCGGAAAACTGGAGCAGCCATCCGGTGCCGGGGAAGTGGTCGATTCAGCAGGTGGTTTGCCACCTGGCTGACTTTGAACCGATCTTTGCCGACCGCATGAAGCGAGTGCTGGTGGAGGACAATCCGACGCTGTTCGGGGGCGACCCGGATGTATTTGCGGCGGGGCTGCACTACGACAAGCGGGATGTCGAACAGGAACTGCAGCTGATCGTACTCATTCGCCGTCAGATGTCGCGGATTCTTCGCAACACGGACATCGAGGCTTTCCAGCGGACGGGTGTGCACTCCGAAGCAGGCCCGCTGACGCTGGAAACCATCCTCGAACGATCAGCCCGCCACATCGCTCATCACATTCCCTTCATCCATGAAAAAACCGCCGCGCTCAAGGCTCAGCGGACCCCCTGAAGGAACCCGCAGCCATGCTCCAGCTGCCGTCCGCTGAACTGCTTGAAACACGTCATCAGTTCCCTTGTGTGTTCACCTTCAAGGTGATCGGTTTCGCTGACGCCAATTTCACCGCTCGCGTGGTGTCCTGCGTGCGCGACGAACTGCAGCTGCCAACCGATCCCCAGTTTTCGCTCCGCAGCACGGCGCACGGTCGCCACGTAGCCGTGACGCTCGAACCCCTCTGCGAATCCTCACAGCAGGTCCTGGCCATCTACGCCCGTCTCTCCGGGCTGGATGGGCTGGTCATGCTGCTGTGATCACCGTTCAAAGCTTCCCGGTGCCTGCAAACTGCAGCTGCCTGATGTGCGCGGTGAGGTCGCCGGAATAGGAGGGGACTGCAGCCTCCAGAGGTTCAAGCAGCCTGCCGGGAACTTTGTTGGACCGCAGCGACTGGATGTAGGTGAGCAGCACATTACGGGCTTCGGGGGTGCTGTTCAGCAGGAAGTGGACCCACGCCCAGCATTCCGCATAGTCGCGCTGGGAAAGGTCGCGGAAGTCACTGATCAGTTCAAGGCGGAACAGACCGGGGCTCCAGTTTTCTGACTGAGCGCGAGTGAATTCTTCGAGGTTGACC
This sequence comes from Planctomycetaceae bacterium, assembly GCA_040382995.1. Classification (GTDB taxonomy): domain Bacteria; phylum Planctomycetota; class Planctomycetia; order Planctomycetales; family Planctomycetaceae; genus SXXK01. The sequence goes on along the minus strand of JBEIEK010000028.1, from coordinate 17,016 downwards.
GGGCTGACCATCCCCGGCGAATCCTGCGAAACCTCGAAATACTCAGCGAGCCCTTCATCAAGCCAGAGGGGGACGGACTGGAGGCAGGCATGGAGCAGTCCGTGAGTGAATTCGTGGCGGAGGTCTTCTTCGACATGGGGACTGCGGAAGGAGTAGACGCAGAGGTCGCGTGAGCTGCCGACAAAATACGCGCGGCGGGGAGGCAGATCGCGCCAGTTGGACTGCATGTACCAGCGATAGGATGTTTCGTCGCTGAAGAGATAGACCTTGACGCTGTCACGCTGTTCCGGGAGCTGCAGTGTTTCAAGAACACTGGTGCGGAGCGTCTGCAGTTCATTGATCAGCGGGTCGCTGGCATCAATTTCATGGTCACTGAAGACAACAAAGTGCTCGGTGGCAAAGGAATGCTGGTTGGGCCGTTCGGTGGTGAAGGTGGACTTGGGAGTCACCCGACAGCCACTGGTCAGCGTCAGCAGCAGCACCAGAAAATTGAACAGCGGCGCGAAAGTCCTCTGAGCCACTTTGGAGCGGCAGTCTGGGCGCGGCGTTGGCAGCTGACCGGGTATCATCCGTGGCACCAATCTGCATGGAAAAACCGGCGGGAGACAGCAGGACGGCTGAATGGGGGGACGGGGCGTCTGAGCAGCTTCGGAAGCCCGCGGGGAGACGGAGTGTACCGCGGAATGGCAGGGGATGACAAGATGAAATGGCTTCAGGCGACTTGCTGGTCCCGGGGTTTGGCGGGCTGGAAGGAGGAACTCCACAGCCCGGCTCGGTGGACGTCACCTGCGACTGCGGCGATACGGAATGGCGCACCCGCGAGCAGGGACGTTGCGAACTTCGGGCAGCTGTTTGCGGAGGGTTGCTTCGACGGCGTTTTCAAGATGCCGGACGGTGACTTCGGTGGCCTTGGTTTTGTCATCCATCGCGCCGCGGTAAACCAGTTTTCTTTCGTGGTTGAAGACAAGGAATTCAGGGGTGTAGACGGCACCACAGGCGGCCGCCAGCTGCTGGGATTCGTCGGCGATATAGGGAAATGTGAAACCCTTTTGCTTCGCCCGTTCCTGCATTTTCTCGAGCGTTTCTGAGGGCTTTCGGTTGGCATTGATGGCGACCAGAGCGACGCCTGCGGGGTGGTCGGCGTATTTGTTGGCAAATGCGAGCAGGCGATCTTCGTAGTCGATGGAATAGGGGCAGGCGTTGCAGGTGAAGCAGAGCACGAGCACCGATTTGTCCCGGAAGTCAGCGAGTGACCATTTGCGGCCGTCGACGCCTGGGAGGTCTTTCCAGTCGGGACAGGGTTCGTCCAGCTTGACGGCGACAGGGTCATCGGCGGTCGCTGCGGGTGCTTGAAACATCGCCAGCGCAGGCACAGGGCACAGCAGTGAAAGTGCAAAGACAAGCGATCTGAGCATGGTGAGGCTCTGTCAGGAGTTGGGGGAACAGGCGAGTCCTCAAAACTGTATCCTCAAATTCTGACCGGGCAATATCAGGGGAGGTGTTCGGCAGAAATTGCCGGTGTTTGTGTTTCGGCAAATTTTGCAGCTGGTGCCGCCTGAACGCCGTTTTCTGCCACTGCGGAAGCGGCCGTCCCAACGACTTTCAGAGGCGGCACGGGAATTCCGAAGTTTTCCTGCAGACAGGCAGAGGCAGGCGAGGGAAGAATGCAGCTGCGGCGCCCGGTCCGGTGTTCCGTGTCTGCTGTTTTGGAGATGTGAGATGCGCATTTCGGCATTTACAGCCTGTCTCGTGCTGATTGGACTTCTTTCCCCTGCTGCAGCCCAGCAGTCCGGCTTTCCCTACGACGCAAAGGTTGTGGCGGCAGAGACCTGGGTGCGCGCCGGTGGTGGCACAAAGTTCTATGCCACACAGCGGCTGACAGCGGGCACCATTGTTCGCGTGCTGCGACACGATCCGGGTGGCTGGTACGTGATCGAACCACCGGAAGGGAGTTTCAGCTGGATCCCGGAGCGATTTGTCAATCAGCTCTCAGCGACGGAAGGTGAAGTACGTGAAAGCAACGTGATTGCCTTTGTGGGCAGCGAGCTGGCGGATGAGTCTTCGGTGTTTCAGCGGCGGATGAAGAGCGGTGAAAAGGTCACCATTCTCGGCAGCAAAACCATCGACACCACCAGCGGTGCTCAGGCAATGCTGAAGATCAAGCCCCCCGCGCGGGAACGTCGCTGGATTCCTGGCGCAGCCGTCGCCGCTGTGGATCCAGCGCGCCGCGAGGCGGCTGAGAAGGACCCGTTCGAGTTTCCGCCGAACAGCGAGCGTCCGGATGTGATTGCCGCGCCGCCGGTGGATGATGGCGGCGGACTGACCACAGACATCCCGCAACTGGACCCCAGCGATCAGCTGCAGCGGCTGCAGTTGGAGAAAGCCCAGCGTCAGCGTCTGGCGGAAATTGACCAGCGGTTCCGCGACATGGTGCTGCGGGATGTTTCGTTCTGGGATCTGGATTCCCTTGAACGCGACTACCGCAGTCTTCAGGAACAAATGACCAATCGTCAGACAGCCGGTGCTGTGGATCTGCGATATCCAGCGATTGAAAGATACCGCCAGCGAATGGCTCAGCTGAAGGATGTGAAGCAACTGCAAAGCCAAACGGAAGCCCGCGACGCAGCACTGGTTGCGCGGCATTCCGGCAACTGGCTGATGATGCCAGGCGCCGTCAGAGCCGCTGAAAGTCAGCCCAGTGGGCAGGCGGACGCCACAGCGGTCGCATTTGAAAGTTACCTGCAGCAGCAGGGGCAGCAGCAGTCGCTTGTGCAGGCGGCCGGTGACGGCATGCGAAATCCGGACGCTGGCAGCTTTTTCCCACCCGCTGCTGACGAAACCATCACACGCCTGACCGCCGACAGCGAGAGTGTCGGCGAAGGAGCGACGGGGCGTCCGACAGCCGCGGCGACAGTGGCGGCAGCCGATTCCTCGCCTGGCCGGAAAGTGATCCGGCCTGGGAGCCCGGAGAATCGGTTCGTCGGAGCCGGAATTGTCCAGCGATCTCAGGAGCCAGCGTCAACGTGGGTGCTGATGGCACCCTCCGGCCGCATTCTGGCAGACCTGAAGACCAGTGGTCGCGTCCCGCTTGATCAGTTTCTGGGACGACAGGTGGGCGTCCAGGGAAGCCGCTGGTCGCAGAAGGACCGCAGGGACATTATTGAGGTGACGGCAGTGGAGCCTGTGACGCTGGACGCGGGGCAATAGGTCAGTTGGAAACACTGAACAGAGGCAGTGACTTCTCTATGGACTTGCCAACACCCCAGGCAAGGGGGATGAGTACCAGCAGCCAGATCAGTGCGGCTTATTGAACACGCTGAAGGCGTAGACCTGCCCGATGCACATATGAATCGAAATGGCAGCGGGGGGAACGAGCCAGCGATTGAAGCCGGGAGGAGCAATTGTGGCGCTGCGGTCAAGCAGAAAATTGATGCGGGCGAACAACTGCGCCACCTGAGCACCGGATTTCAAAAGGAGGAACACAGGGGCACTGCCACACGGGTCATGCAGACACGGCAGCGGTGGATGCTATCGCTCTGCGGTGGTTCGTGCAACTTCCCACTGCCTGTTCAGGTCCACGACCGGCCGTTTGACATTGTCTGTTCGCCATATCTACCATCCTGAATCGTTACGGACCCCGCATTTGTTTCCCGGAGCCTTCCGCATGTCCCATTCAGCCACCTCCAGCCGTCGTCAATTTCTGCAGCAGTCTGGTTCCGTGCTGGCTGCGGCCGCTGCCGCACCGGCGGTTCTGACGGCCGCTGTCCGTCACAGGCAGCTGAATGTGGCCGCCATCGGTGTCAACGGCATGGGCTGGGCCGATCTCTCCAACATCGGCAGTCACTCGGCGGTGAAGTTTGTCGGTTTCTGTGACATCGACACCAGTCGCTTTGATAAGGCTGACGCTGCCTTTCCCGGCGTGAGGCACTGGGCGGACTACCGTGAACTGCTTGCGGATCTTGCTGGTGGCGTTGATGCCGTCATCGTCTCGACTCCTGACCACATGCACGCTCCTGTAGCCATGGCGGCCATGCGCGCTGGCAAGCATGTGTACTGTCAGAAGCCCCTGACCCACACCGTCTGGGAAGCTCGACAGCTGCGTACACAGGCCGAAAAGTCCGGCGTGACGACGCAGATGGGCAACCAGATTCATTCGGCAGCCGAATACCGCCTTGGCGTCCAGCTCATTCGTGAGGGTGCAATCGGAAAGGTTCGCGAGGTGCATTCGTGGATTGGTGTGCAGGGACGACAGTACTGCCAACGCACGGATCGTCCGGCCGCTGCCGCTGTTCCTGCCGGTGTCAGCTGGGATCTGTGGCTTGGAGCAGCCCCGGAGCGGCCATTTGCCCCGGAAGTCTACCATCCCTTCAAATGGCGCGACTGGCAGGACTTTGGCTCAGGCGCTCTCGGAGACTTTGGCTGCCACATCCTCGATCCCGTCTTCACAGCCCTTGGAATTCGGCACCCGCAGCGAATTCAGGCCACCAATGACGGGACCACCAGCGAAGTCTGGCCGGGACCGGAGACGGTGGTATTCGAGTTTCCGGGAACCGAGTTCACTACCGGGACGATTACGGTGACCTGGCGAGACGGTGGCCTGAAACCCCCGAAGGAACTGGCCGGCATGCCTGAAGGTCGCGAATTGCCCGGTGGCGGTTCGCTGTTCATCGGGGAAGGTGGCACGATGGTGCTGCCGCACGTCGGCATGCCACAGCTCTACCCCGCAGACAAATTCGCCAGCTTTGCCATGCCCAAAGTGCAGGGGACCAATCACTGGCATGACTGGGTCGACGCGGTGCTGGCCGGCAGGAAAACGACTGACGGTTTCGACTACGCCGGACCGCTCACAGAGACGGTGCAGCTGGGAAATGTGGCTGCAAGACTGCCAGGTCAGTCGATCACATGGGATGCGGCAGCCTTCCGAACCAACCTGCCAGCCGCCGATAAGCTGCTCACCAAATCCTACCGCAGTGGTTTCGAGGTGACGGAAGCGTGATCCGGGCAGTGTGCGGCGGTCCGTAATTCACCGCTGCTGTTCGCGACTCGTTCCGGATCATTTGCGGAGCAGAGCGATCGCCTTCTGCAGGGCACGCATGAATGTGTCTACGTCATCCACCGTGTTGTAGGCGCCGAAACTGACGCGGGTACTGGCGGAAACATTCAACGCTGTGTGCAGCGGCATGGTGCAGTGATGGCCATGTCGTGTGAAGACATCGTGCTGATCAAGGACGGCCGCGAGATCTTCCGGATGCACGCCTTCGATGCGAAAACTAATAATTCCGCCACGGAATTCCGGGCCAGGCCCGAAGATCCTGAGTCCTTCAATCTGAGACAGGCGTTCGTACAGCATGCTGGTGAGGTGCATTTCCCAGGCATGGATGTCGTCCAGACCGGTCGTCTCAATCCAGCGAATAGCTGCGCCCAGTCCGATCACCTGGACGATGGGCATGGTGCCAGCTTCGAAGCGGGCGGGTGGCGCAGACCAGGTGGATTTGTCGAGTGCCACCTGAGCAATCATGTGACCACCAAAATGGATGGGCTGCATTTCCTCAAGCCGCTCCGGGCGTCCGTAGAGCACCCCCACTCCGGTGGGCCCATAAACCTTGTGCCCACTAAAGACCAGAAAGTCGATGTTGTCCGCAATGACGTCTGTTGGGAGGTGTGGAACGCTTTGAGCACCATCGACGACGAGACAGGCACCGACTGCGTGGGCACGGCGGGCCAGTTCGCGGATGGGATTGATGGTTCCCAGCATGTTTGACATGGCTGTCACAGCGACGACTCGGGTGCGAGCTGTGAACATGGAGTCGAACTGAGCGGAATCGAGTCGTCCGTCGGCGGTGAGCGGAAGGAATTTCAAAACGGCACCGGTCCGGAGTGCTGCCTGCTGCCAGGGGACGAAGTTGGCATGGTGCTCCATGACGGTCGTGAGAATCTCATCGCCTGGCTGGAGTCTGGGGACGGCCCAGCCAGCTGCGATCATATTCAGACCAATGGTGGTGCCCGGAGTGAAGATGACGGAGTCTGGTGAGGGGGCATGAATGAAGCGAGCGACGTCCGCACGGGCTCCCTCGAAGGCTTCGTCAATGCGCACGCCGAACTGATATGTGCCACGATGCGCATTTGCGAAGTACTGTTCTTCAACGTCTCTTTGAGTATCGATGACAACGCGGGGTTTCTGAGCAGAGGCACCGCTGTCGAGGTAGACCGGGAAGCCACCGGAGGGCAGTCGGCGATTGAGTACCGGGAACTGGCTGCGGATTTTGAGGACGTCGAAGGCTGCTCCCGGGACCGTCCGTGGGAGCAGTGGCTGCAGGGGTTCGGGAACCGGCACCGCTCCAGGCAGAGGCAGCGGGACTGCAGTGCCAACAGTGCCGGCAAGACGGCCGGCCAGCAGTTGAATGCGTTCCACCATTCCCCGAAGTCCGTTGCGCCGCTGCGGGGAAATGTGTTGCTGCAGGTTGAGTTGGCGGAAAACAGCCTGGATGTCATATCGCAGGATTTCAACAGCGGTCCGCCCGTGGTAGGCGGCCTGCAGAATGGCGATCAGTCCACGAACGATTGTGGAATCGCTGTCGGCGAGGATTTGCAGGTGAGCATCGGGACCGCTGCCCTGAGCCTGGGCGATGAGCCAGACCTGGCTTTGGCAGCCGTGCACCCGATTGGACTCGGTGCGCTGGTCGACGGGAAAACCGGGGAGTTCGTCACCCAGTTCGAGCAGAAACTGCGACTGATCCTCGCGGTCCAGATCCGCAAATTCCTCGAAGATTTCCGCCAGAGTTGCAGGCATATTCAGAGAATTTCCAGAACGGGACCAGCCGGGGAACGAATGATTTCCTTAAACACCTGCATGGCCACATTCTGGCAGACTTTTCGCAGATGTTCTCGGGAGGGATTGTCGTCGGTCAGGAGTTGCATCATCTGGCCACGGTCGCCGAATTCGCGTATGCAGGCATTCAGCGGAATTTCGCCAAGGAACGGCAGTTTGAGTTCCTGTGCGGCCTTTTGCACTCCGCCACGCCCAAACACGTCTCCACTCATGTTCTCTACGAAACCCAATATCGGAACGTTGACCTTCTGGTACATGTCCACAGCCTTAATGGCATCCAGCAGCGCGACCTGCTGGGGCGTGCAGACGACGACGGCGCCAGCGAGGCCAACCTGTTGAGCGAGTGTCAGGCTGACATCGCCGGTTCCGGGTGGCAAGTCGATAATGAGGTAGTCCAGTTCTCCCCAGTTTGTATCCTTGAGGAACTGTGTGAGGGCTTTGTGGAGCATTGGACCGCGCCAGACGACGGATTGGCCCTGGTCGATGAAGAATCCCATGGACATCAGCTTCACTCCACCGGCATCGATTGGTTCAATGCGCATGACGCGGTTGCCCTGAGCATCGGTGAGTTCTTCTGCGGCGGGACGGCCTTCGGCATGCATGAGGTGCGGAATGCTGGGGCCGTAGACGTCGGCATCCATCAACCCGACGCGACAGCCAAAGGAATGCAGACCGCAGGCCAATCCAGCGGCTACAGTGCTTTTGCCAACGCCTCCCTTGCCGCTGCCGACAGCGATAATGTTGTGAACGTTCAGTCCGATGCGACCACCGGTGTCCTTGCCGCGAACGGTGGAGTGGATTTCGATGCGGGGCTGAAGTTCAGGAGCAGCGAACTGGATGCGCTGACGAATGGCGGCTTCCAGTTGTTTGGTTTCCGGGTAGGCAGGTGTTGGCAGTTCGATCCGAATGCGCGCATCAGTCCCATTCACGAAGGTATCGCGAATCATCCTCAGGTCACCCAGAGGCCGTTGGGTGCAGGGTTCGACAACGTTTGAGACGAGGATCTGCAGTTGTTCGGCGGTGGGCATGGGAAGGGCTTTTGAAGAGGGGCGTCAGGATGGACGATGATGGAAAGATCGTAGAAGAGAATCCGTCAGGATCAACCAAACGAGTGCTGCGTTGGGATTGGAATTCGTCAAAGCCCTGACGAATTCCGGAAATGACACGACCCGCGGATTTGGGCCGCGGGTCGGGAGACTTGGGACTGCAGGGACGAGACTGCAGGTGTGGTGTATCGTGTTAGTTCTTTTCCGGGAGAGCGAATGGGTCCTGGGCGACGGGCTTGGTGATGGCACCGGAGCGAATCAGGCGAACGGGGATTCGACGGGAGACTACGGCACCGTTTTCGACAACCTGAACTTTCTTGAGGTTGCGGCGGTAGACTCGCTTGGAGATGCCCGTGGTTTTACGGCCGTTGCCTCCGAGGTACTTTGCTTTACCGCGTTCCGTCTTTTTGTTGCCGCGACCGGGCTTGAGGTCGCCGTAGAGATCAACAAGAGCGGCGCGTTTGATGCGTTTGTTCTTTTTCAGAGTGCTCATTGGGGGTGCGCTTTGACGGAGAAGAAAAGCAGGGCCGGCAGAATGAGAATCAATGTGATTCGGGAAAAAATCGGAGGAATTTGAGCCCGGATGGGAAGTTTGCGGCAGATTCGCCGAATCGGACAAAAATTTTCGAGCGTGGCAGACTAGCAGGTTTGGGTGGCAGGTTCAATGTCAAAACTGCGGAAAGAAGTGGGATTTTCTGAGGTGGCTAATGAAATCAGGCTTCGGCGGATACCGAAGCCTGACAGCGGAATTTTTGATTCAGGAGCAATTACTTGGCGGCTTCGGCAGTGCCAGGCAGCTCGAGGGCCTTGATCAGGTCACCAAAGGTCTTGCCTTCGGTTGCACTTTTGCCCATCTCGGCTTTGGTGAGTGCTTCCTTGATTTTGGCTTCGTCTGTCTCGTTCTTCTTGCCCAGCGCCTTGCCAAACTCAGTGCCGTAGTTGTTACGGATCTTCTTGTCCTTATCGGGGTGGCAGACGGCGCAGGTGAGCTTGCCGTCGGTACCAACCTTCTTGGCGAGGTCAGCATACTGGGCGGTCATCACGTTGCAGTACTTCGGACGAGCGACTGCCTGGGAGCCGGTTGCTGCGAAGAGGCCCAGCGCAACAGCGCCAGCCACTGCAAATCGAACTGCATTCTTCAAAATCGACATTCAAACCTCCGGGATCTTCAAAACTGTTTTCTGCCGTCACGAAGCCGTGAACTATTCGAGCAGACTGACGCAAAGTCAAACTGCAGAACGGCGGCGTTTCTGGCGGCCCTGCCGCCGAATCGCATTCTGGGCATTTTGCAGGTTCCCTGTCAATCGACGCCCGCCCAAAGAACTCTGAGTCGATCAGGAACGGAGTCTCACAGTGTACCCTGTCATTACGCCGACTACCGTTGGAAACACCGGCAAAGCCTGCCGATGCTCACCTCCAAGGTGGCGGAAATCTCACCCTCCGGGGCTCGGCAGCGTTTTGCGCGGTCGTGTCCGAACGCGTCGCGGCCGCACTCTGTCGCCCAACGTGCACACTTCTTGATGTGCATGGCACCTAAACACAGCCGACGTGTTCCTGATTGACACAGCAACGAACAGCAGTGTCCGCCTCCCTCACGGTCGGGGCTCGATTTTCACCCGCAGGAGCCCTGCCCCGCCGATGCTCAGGCACTTGCCCGTCGCGGTGGACGTGATTCGTGGTCCTTGCGGAGTGCCTTCAGCTGGTCGGACAGTTGCTGCATGGACTGGGAAAGCAACCGCTGGTTTTCCTGAAGCTCAACCAGCACACGGAACTGGTCTGCAAGGCGACTGGAAAGCTTTTCGATGGTTTCGCCGAGATCCCCGCCCGGGAAGTGCTGAGCATTCACAGCCTCCGGCAAACGCAGCATCTGTTCCTGCGATTCCTCCGCGACTGGCTCGTGAAGTGCAGCGATAGTGGGCAGAACGCTGCGATAAACCGCGCGAAACCCGCCAATTTCCAGAATGTCGCCGTCTGCAAGGTCAGCACAGGGCACCTGGACCCCGCGGACAAACAGTGGCGGACCTGCGCAAAGCAGGGCAATCTGAGCCCCTGTCTCGTCCACTCGAATCATGGAATGCAGCGAGGGGACTCCGGACTCCCCAAGCCTGAGGTCACAGGATGGGCCACTGCCGATCAGAAAGAGCCCCGGCGTAAGGGCTCGAAAAGGGATCCGGCGGCCGTTGTCCGCAAGCTGCAGACAGGCGACTGTGTCCTGAGGAAGAATAGCAGTAAGATCTTTCAACGGTCTGCTCACAATCAAAACCGCTGTTGGCCGGCACCGGAATTCTCCGGGCACAAAACCCCCTGCCGATGTAATCGGAATCAGGGGCATCCTTTCTTCAGAGAATCGGGAGAGTTTTCAAAATTCCTTCAAGGCCTGGGTCGCGCTGTCTCCGCGGTCTGACTACCGTCGTTTTGCGACTGAGGATCCCCATTTCCGCAGGTAGGCCTGCATATCCAGTTTTTTGACGGTGTTGTCGGAAGTCATATAGCGGATCTTGCCGAAGATCTTTCGTTCCGGCCCCCAGGCTCGATCATAACGGCCAAAGACCCAGAAGATGCCCGAATAGGAATTCGGATCGCGGCCGTCGACGGCGAAGCGGTTGTTGAGCTCGATGAGCACCTGCAGGGCGTCTTCAGGCCTGCGTGACCACTCCAGCACCTTTTTTCCCCAGAGCATTCTCAGGTAATTGTGCATTCGGCCTTCCTCCAGAAGTTGTCGCTGGGCCGCGTTCCAGACGGGATCGTGAGTAGTCGCCTGCTGCAGCTGATCGAGGGAGTAAAGGTGGGGACGAGGGTCGAGGGCATGTTCGTCCAGCGTCTGCAGCGCCCAGTCAGGCAGCGAATCCCAGCGGTCGTAATGCCGCACTTTGGAGCACATGTTGAACCCCAACTCCCGCCAGGTTACCAGCTCGTCCAGGAAGGATTCAGCGGCTTCAGACATGCTCCACCAGCCGCTGCGGCCACCACGCGTTTGCTTCGGGTCGCCCAGCTGCGACTGGCTCCAGCCTTCCTGTGCCGCCATGGCGGCGAAGATCTGATGCACCGAGACGTGCCCGAAATGCAGCCAGGGCGACAGGCCGCTGCCTCCGTCGGCGTCCGGATGATTGCGGTCCTCGCCGTAACGCGACAGCTTGCGGCGAAGAAACTCCGCCATGCACGCTGTTCCTTCCACAGCCCCACCTTTGGCAACTCCTTCGCGAACTGTCTGGTCCACCGGGAGCTGATCGAGAGCCGCTGGCTGGCTGGCCAGCAGCTCCGGCGAAGCGGGGGACCAGAGTCCCGAAAACAGGGCAGGCGTTTTCGCAAGTCGCGGCAGAGAGCGATCGGCGAGTGGGTTTTCCGAAGGAACCTCGGACAAGTGCGGTGTGAGCGATTTCTGCAGGTAGCGGCGAAAAGCGTAGGCCGTAGGAAACACCTGCTCGGTGGCGCGCATCGGCAGCAGCCCGTTTGAGTCGACGGCTTCGAGCAGCACACCGATCCTTCTCGCGACCCCTCGGACCATGTGCGGAAGAAAAAAGCACGGGTAGTCATCAGTGACCACCACCGCCGCTTTTGCTGAGACCGCTTCGATCAGCCCCTGCCCGGCCCGAAACCGGGGCTCAACCCACGGAACATAGACGTGGCCGTTCTGAGCAGCGGTAGCGGCATTGTCGGCCATGCCGCGGATCACAAAGGCGTGCAGACGCCTGCTGGCCCAGCGATAGTCACACCGCAACGGCTCGAAGATGAGCAGCGGGAGGTTGATTTCGCGACAGTGCTCGATCGCTCGGTCGAGCGCAAAGTTCCAGTGCAGTCGGCGGGAGGCCGTCATCCAGTACAGAACGTATTCGCCAGCGGGGTTGCGGGGGTTCCTGTTCAGCTGCTGGATGCGAATTGCGGGGACCTGGCGTGACATGCATGACTCCGAACGGGCGTGAACGTTTTTCAAAAAAGCGAGTTGAACGATTGTGAAAACAGATGAACGTTGTGGATGCTCATGGAAAGTCGCTTATTTTTGCGGGTCACGAGCGAAAACAAGAAAAATTGTTAAGCAAACGGTCGTTATTCGGTTGACTCAGCATGACCGTTTCGAGATCATGCAGCTGAACGAATTGAACGAATTAGACGTTTTGGAGTAGTCTAATGAGCAGCGTTGTGAGCCGTGGTAAGAACAAGTCAGGCCCAAAAGTCCAGACCGTACCGAAGCGTGCTCCACGGTCGCTGGCTGCTCGCGAGGGACTCATCCGGCAAATCAAAGAACTGCTGGAAACCGAAATTCGATTTGTCTACGCAGCCGAATTTGAGCGGCTGGACGGAGATGTTCGACCGATTGCTGCCGCGAGAGAGCTTCTGGAGAATCTGCGAGACCTGACGTCTTCGGCGGTCCGCGAAACTCCGGTGGTATCATCCGAACAGGGGGGGGTTGCAGACCTGGAGTGCGGCGGACCCTTTGCTGACATTTGAGCAGGAGCAGATTTTATTCCGGGGACTCAATCTGCTTCGGTACCGGGCGAACTGCCTGCGCAGTCGCCTGTCTCCCGATGCTCCGTCTGCGAAGATGGTGAAAGACATTCAGGCGATGCTGAGCCTGGCCGAGCAAATTCGGGGGCAGCTGGTGCGGTCGAATTTGCGACTGGTCTCCTCAATTGCCCGACGGTTCTCGGTCTCTCAGCATGACGTCGATGAATTCAGCAGCGAAGGCAGCATGATCCTCCTGGGAGCGATCGATCGGTTTGACTACTCAAGGAAGTTCCGCTTCAGCACCTATGCGACGCACTCGATCCAGCGGCATTTCTTCAGGGCATGGAAGGTGCGTCAGCGTCGACGCCAGCGGTTCCCCTGTGCCTCCGCAGAGATTCTGGCAGAAGTCCCGGAGGCTCCGGGAGACCTGCCAATCTGTGCAGACCCGCAGCAGGTCGTTCGCGATCTTCTGAAGCAGGCCGAGCAACTCCTTGATGGTCGCGAATACCAAATCCTCGTGCATCGATTCGGACTCGAGGGGCAGCAGTGGTGAGTCTCAGACGCTGCGTGAGATCGCGGCTGACCTTGGAGTGTCGAAGGAGCGCGTACGTCAACTGCAACTGAAGGCACTGGATAAACTACGTCCGCTGCTTGATCCGGCGTTATTCAACATTGAACTGTTTGAAACGGCAGTTGACGAAGAACAGGGATAGAGGCCTGGATCTTCCCTCCGATTCCTCTAATCCAGCGAAATTTTGTCCGTTTTCGATCCCGAAATGCCGAACCTGCGATGCGAACTGGTGGTCAGCAGACTCGTAGTCTGACTCAGGACCCGAAGCGAGAGTGGCGAAATTGGCAGACGCGCTGGATTTAGGATCCTGTGCCTTAAACGGCGTGGGGGTTCAACTCCCCCCTCTCGCATCTATGTTTGGTAGCCGTTTTGATCGCTGGGCAACTTATCCACCGCCGGGTGTTCCTCAACAATCTCAGTCAACGTTGCCTCGGTCAACAACAGCACACCTGCAACAGAAGCTGCATTTTCAAGTGCGAGCCGAACAACCTTTGTGGGATCGATAATCCCAGCCTCCACAAGGTCGACATATTTTCCCGTAGCAGCATCAAACCCAAATGTGCCGCTCGCTTCCTGCATACGATTGACCACCACGCCTGGATCATGAGCTGAATTTTCGGCGATTTGCCTTGCCGGAGTTTCCAGGGCTCGGCGGAGGATTTTCAGTCCTGTCAGTTCATCACCCTCGCAGCAGCGTGCTTCCTCTTCCACAGCAGCAATCGCGCGAATAAGCGTGAGCCCTCCGCCTGGAACAATCCCTTCCGCCATCGCCGCTCTGGTGGCGCTGATAGCATCATCCAGGGCCTCCTTGCGGTTCTTGAGTTCAGCTTCGGACAAAGCACCGACCTTCAGCAGAGCCACTCCCCCGGCAAGCCGAGCCAGCCGTTCTTCCAGTTTTTCGCGGTCATAGTCGGAAGTGGCGTTTTCGATTTGCCGGCGAATTTCATCGCAGCGACCGGTGATTGCTGACCGCTCGCCGGCACCTCCGATGATGGTCGTGTTCTCTCGGTCAATCACGACCCTTTTTGCTCGGCCGAAATCCTCCGGCTGCAGATTTTCCAGTCGGACGCCGAGTTCTTCAGCAAGAAACCTGCCACCGGTCAGAATGGCAAGATCCTGCATCAGAGCCTTGCGGCGGTCGCCAAAGCCAGGGCTTTTCACAGCAGCACATTTCAGGATGCCGCGGAGTCGGTTGACCACGAGCGTCGCGAGGGCTTCACCTTCGATATCTTCGGCGATGATCAGTACCGATTGCTGACTCTGAACGAACTTTTCAAGGACTGGGAGCAGGTCTTTGATGCTGGCGATTTTTTTTTCCGCGAGCAGGATGACGGCATCTTCGAGCACGACCTGCATCTTTTCCGTGTCGGTAACGAAGTAGGGAGAAAGAAAACCTCTGTCAAACTGCATGCCTTCGACAATCTCGAGGGTGGTTTCGATTCCGCGTGCTTCTTCCACGGAGACAACGCCATCGCGACCAACCTTTTCCATCGCGTCCGCCACAAGTTCTCCGAGGGCACAGTCGTTATGGGCCGAGATAGCGGCAATTTGAGCTTTTTCGCGGCGGGACTGGACTGGTTTGGAGAACGCACGAATGGCTTTAACGGCAGCACGCACGCCGCGATCAAGGCCGCGTCGGAGCCCGGTCCCGCTGGCGCCGGCAGCGAGGTTGCGGACAGCCTCAGCGTAGATCTCCTGCGCAAGCAGCGTGGCAGTCGTGGTGCCGTCGCCAACGGCTTCGCCGGTTTTTTCCGCGGCTTCGCGGAGCATCTGCACACCAAGATTTTCTTCAGGATCTGACAGCTCCACTTCACGAGCGATGGTCACACCGTCATTGCAGGCGAGCGGGCGACCATATTTCCTCTGCAGCAGTACGCATTTTGCTCGGGGACCCAGCGTTACGCGGACGGCGTCGGCCAGTGCCCGAGTGCCTCGCAGGATTTTTTCTCGTGCCTGTTCGCGAAAGAGCAGTCGCTTCTGAGTCATGGAGGGCTCCGACAGTTCCAGGGATGTGGCGGGAAACGGCTCCCATCATCCGTGGCTGGCTGTCCTCCGCCATCGCGGAATCTGCCATTTCTCAGGCCTTTGCCCGCGGCCCACCGTCCAGCGTCTGCACTGGCCCGCTCGCTGCAGGTCGCAGCCGCGCTGAGACCCTCCCGGAAACTCGACTCAGCAACTGCTTCGCATCCATCACCAGACTGAAGCCGGCGGGGATCAGCACCAGTGTGAACACCGTTGAAACCACCATGCCCCCCAGCACCACCGCACCCAGCCCCTGATACAACTCGCTTCCGGCACCGACACTCCAGACCCACGCACCATCGGCATAAATCGGAATTGGCACCACCAGCGGCAGCATCCCCAACACCGTTGAAAGTGTGCTCATCAGAATTGGCCGCATCCGAGTGCGAACCGTCTCACACACGGCATCCACCGGTGTTCGTCCCTCATCCCGCATGTACTGCAGTGCCTGATGCACAATCAGGATCGCATTGTTGGCCACCGTGCCGATGAGGATCACGAAGCCCAGCATGGTGAGCATATCCAGTGGCTGAAACTGGAACTGATTCATTACCTTGAGTCCGCCAAGTCCGCCCACTAAAGCCAGCGCTACGCTGATCATCACTACCAGCGGGTAAATGAACGATTCAAACAGCGCGGCCATCAGCAGGTAGCTTAACAGCAGTGCCAGCAGCAGGTTCCACTTCAGGTCGAACCATGTGTCCGCGAGTTTGTCTGCAGTGCCCGCCAGTCGCATCTGATAAAGCCCGCTTTGAAAGCGAGGTGACTCCATGAGCACTTTGCGGACCTTGTCATCCATCATCTGCATGGCTGTTTCCAGCGGAATGCCGTCCGCCGGCTTCAGCTGGATCGTGATCGATCGCTGTCGTTCCGAATGATTGACCTGCTCCGGGCCCCGGCTCAGCAGCACATCTGCGACGGCAGACAATCTGACGGTCTGCCCGGTGGGAGTTCGAATCGGCAGGTTTTCAATGTCGTGCGAATGGGCCGCATAATTCTGA
Organism: Planctomycetaceae bacterium; assembly: GCA_040382995.1. Taxonomy (GTDB): domain Bacteria; phylum Planctomycetota; class Planctomycetia; order Planctomycetales; family Planctomycetaceae; genus SXXK01. The sequence continues at coordinate 1,104 of JBEIEK010000028.1, read as the reverse complement.
TCACCGCAGATGACCAGATCGATGCGGCGACCTTCGTGCCAGTAATCGCCGGCAAAGGCACCGTCAACCAGAGCATTCACGGCATAGCCAAGGGAAGCTGTCGAGACTCCCAGTTCCGACGCCGCTTCCGGCTTCGGCACCACATGCAGTTCCGGACTGGAAAGGTCCAGCCCGGGAATCGGCCGCAGCTGATTGCCAGCCGTCATTGGGAATTGAGCCATGCAGAGACCAAAGGCTTTCTGTGCCTCCTGCACCAGCTCTTCAAGGTCCGGGCCTGTGATTTCGAGGTCGATCGTCCGCCCGCCGCTCAGGCCACTGTCAAACAAACTGGACTGGCTGACGATCGGGATCACGCCTGGCTGCGACCCTGCGGCCTGAGCCAGTACCGGGATCAGCTCCGCAGCGCGCAGTTCATCCACTGCCTTCGCACCCATGAACAGACTGCGGCCGCGCGCTACAAAGAAGAAGTCGTTGATTCGGGGCTGGCCCGGAGCTGCTTCTCCGGTCCACCACGGAGCCAGCCGACGCTCGATGTTGTCCCCCAGTGAAATCATCTGATCAATGTTATAGCCGGGCGGCGGCAGCAGAATGGCAATGATCAAATTGCGATTACCGTTCGGCAGATACTCTGTCGCCGGCCACAGCAGCAGACTCGCCCAGATACTTCCGGCACTGAAACCCGCCACCACCAGTGTTCGCCAGATCCAGCTGCCGCGGGCAGACATCATCGCCCGCATGGCGTTGGCAAACAGTTCATTGAGCCAGTGGCTGAATCGCACCAGGCCGAACAAACCCGAAGGACCGTAGCTGGTATCGTAGTCCAGCTGCATGGAAGAGCTGCTGCCGAGCAGCCATGCGGCCGCGGCTGGAATTACGGTGATCGAAACAATCAGCGAGATACCCACGGAACAGGCGATGGCCAGCGAGATATCCTGAAACAGCTGGCCAGCCTGACCTTCCACAAAGATGACCGGCACGAAGACCACAATCATCGTTAATGTGGCCGCAAGAACCGCACCCCAAACCTCCTGAGTGCCGTCGATTGCAGCCTGGCGTGCCGGCTTGCCCATCTGAAAGTGCCGGTAGATATTCTCCAGCACGGTG
>JBEIEK010000027.1:0-31492 GCA_040382995.1 Planctomycetaceae bacterium | reverse complement strand
GCCGCACTGCACGCTGCTGCTCTGCAGCCTGACTTGTTCGCCTCCGTTACGTTGAAGAATACCCCAAGTGACTGGACGAGCATTGCAGGTGCAGCCAACCCGGCGGGGCAGCTTGAGTACACTGTGCACGGTGTGCTGCGGCACTGGGATCTGCCGGACCTGGAAGCGCTTGTGCCGCAGCTGAAACGCTGACTGGTCATAGCGGGTATTCACGGAAGGGGTGCGGCTCAGCAGGAGCTTCGCCCTGGGATGGTGAAACGGTGTGAAGAACACCAGATTTCATACCTTGGATCCGCCCCACCGTGACAAGGCGAGCGGGGGATGTTAATCCCCCGGTAACATTGCGTGCCCGCGCGGCCAGAACCGCATCAGGAACGCACCAAAGCGTTACCGGCCGATTGACATCGACCGCTCGCCACAGGACGCTTTTTGTTATCCGTTTGGGCAGTGGGGAGTGATGATAGCGGGGGGACTGAAACATCCCAGTGTTCCCGTTTTATCGCCGTTTCACCATCCCAGCTTCGCCATCCCGGCCCTGCCTCTTTCCAGAAAGTCAATGCCTTTGGGTGTCCGCCTGCCTCACGGTCGGGGCTCGTTTTTCAGATGCAGTCGATCCCATTGAATGGGGCCGCCGGGGCGAAACGCGCGGTTTTGGTATGCCAGCACACGGGCTCAGAGCTGGCGTCAGGGAACAGCATGCGATGTGTGAGGTTTTCGCGGGTGAGCTGTCGGTAACCGATGCAGCTGGTGCAAAGTCGGGGGTTAACTTCGATGATGGTGGCCCTCGGAGGGCGGGAGGGTGCAGAGTCGACGACGACGTCCAGTCCCAGCCAGCCGCGGAAGGGACCGAGGGCGTCGCGGAACAGTTCTGCAACTCCCACAATCACGGGGGCAACATCGGGATGGCAGGGAAACTGGCCGCCGTGGTAGTGCAGTCTGCCATCCACGTCGGCTTTGATCCGCTGGCGACCGGGTGGCAGGATCAGAGCCGGACGGTGGTGTCCCTGTCCGATCAGGCTGATGGAACAGGCTCGCCCGCGCATACGCGGCTGCAGCACCCAGGATGCGACATCCGGGGGCTCAGCGAGCATTGAGGGGGCGGGGAGCTCGGGAATCCGTTGCACCTGATCACAACCGACACCAAATCGAGGCTTGAGGATTCCATGGCAGTCCTGTCGTTCCGGATGTCCGCCCTCGAGTGCCGTCAGCTTTTTGCGATCTTCTTCGGAGGCCAGCCACGTTTGGGGGGTTGGTAACTGGCGCTGTTCGAGCCAGCGAGCGGTGGCAAATTTGTCGGAGAAGACTGCAGCGAGACTGGATGAGAGGTTCAGTCTTCCGGCGTGACTCAGGGGGCCATGTTCCGCAGCACGGAGACGATCGACGAGGATGCCATCGAACTCCGGAGCAACGATCAGCAAATGCTGAATGGAACCCGGGGGCAGATCCGGTTGCCGCAGCCAGTCGCCTGGTTCCTGGCTGGTGACGCAGCGACGTACAGTTGTCGGCAGCAGTGACTGCAGGACTGGGCTGGCCGCGGATGCGGGTGAAAGCAGCAGGGCGCTGTTCAGGCCGCTGATGGCTGCAAGGTCCTGCGCGATCGCGGCGACCATGGCGGTGGCTTCGTCGCGGAGTGACCGGGGGGACTGCAGCCAGAGCGATTCGCTGGCGAGCAGCTCTTCGATGAGCAGCAGATCAATCGGCATGTTTTTCGGAGGACTTGCCGGCTGTGCGAACGGCGGTGAACACAAAGTATTCGCCGAAGGTATGCTGGCGAACACCTGTGAACAGCTGTCGCATGCGGGCCAGCGGCCAGTCAACGGGCTTGCTGACGATGTGGATACGGCCACCGGGACGGAGCAGTTTTCGGGCGGTTTGCAGAAAGAGTTCGGCGATGCGGAAATCGGAGTAGTAAGGGGGATTGCCAAGCACCAGATCCCAGGTTCCGGGCTGTTCTGTCGCGCCATCGGATGAGAGCAGGGTGCGGATGTTGGTGAGCTGATTCAGGTTGGCGGAGCGTTGGGTGGCATCGATGGCACGGGCATCGCTGTCGACGGCAAGGAGCTGTGCGGTGGGGAACGTGCTGGCGGCGGCCACGGTAACCGCTCCGCTGCCCGATCCCATTTCTGCAATTTTGAGCGGGCTGTCGAATGAGCCGGTGGCGACGTCATCGCGAATCAGATCGAGTGAGCGGATCAGGGCGCGTGCGCCACCGTCCAGTTTGCGATGGCTGAAAACTCCGGGCCGTGTCTCACACAGCAGCACCCGATCATGGAAGCGGAAACCGAACCGGGCATGAAAGCCGCGGGTTTTTCTGAGGGGAATGGACCTCGTGGCGATGTAGAGCACGCCTCGAGGCAACTTGCGAACCTCTACGGGAGCGTAGAGCAGCCTCAGCTGAATGCGGACCCAGCGATCTCCCGGATTATTTGTAGAGACGAACAGTCGACCGCAGGATTTGAGGCGAGAGTGCAGCGTCTGGAAGAGTTCCTGAGCGGCTTCGGAGGAATCCGTGGTGAATGTGGGGAAGACGATGGAATTCCAGACGCCTTCGGGCGGATCAGCGGCGCAGACAATCCGGCATTCAGCGGCACCATCACCGCTGCTGTCATCATTGAAACTGTGCAGCGTGCGGCTGAAGAAGTGTTCCGGGGTATAGAAGGTGAACCGCAGGTCCGGACGAGCGGCTCGGAGTGCGGAGGCAAGTGTGGTGCCATGCATCAGCACAACCAGCACTTCGGGGCCGGTGAGCTCATCGGCGGCAGCGAGGATCAGTCGATCTGAGGCCGCTTTGAGTCCGCGCGCGGAAGTAGCAGGACGGGAATTGGAGGACGGTGTGGATGACTTCACTGACTTGCGTGGGGGCATGGAAACTCAATCAGAAGGCTGCGGTGGGCATTTCAAGAGTAATGCGGCTGTCGCCGCCGTCGGTGCTGAGTTTGAGCGGGATCTTCCAGAGTCCTTCAGCGAGTCGGCAGAGGCCCTTGTCGGCGGCATCGCAATAACCAAACGACAGTTGCAGCAGGATGACTGCATCGCCCGGCTGGCCGCTGAGCGGCACGGTGAAGGCCACCGTACCGTCCTCGGATGGAGTAATCCGGTTGCGAACCGCCAGCGCCGCGGCAGGAACCAGCGATTGTTCTGCGGGCGCAAATACGGACCAATTCACCGGGAATTGCGAATTCAGCTTCAAGCCCTCGGGAATCTGCAGCTTGACGGTCACCTGCAGGGCGTCTGTGGCTGCGAGTGTCTGCAGGGGGACTTCGCTGGCTGCGGTTATATCCGGCTGTGGGCTGCGGGGTCGTTCAGCGGGAGGAGTGAGCGCTGCGATGGTGATTTCGGAAACGCTGCGATCAGCGAGGGTGACGGAGAGGATGCGGTGGTTGTTGGTATCGGCGATGAACAGTCGGCCGTCAGCGATGGCAAGACCGCCGGGTTCGCTGAGTCGCGCGGGATTGATTTCCGCGCCGGGCTTGCCGTCGCCAATCCATGTGGTGACAGCCGCGGAATCCAGTTCGATGCGACGAATTTTGTGGTTGTAGGAATCGGCGATATACAGCTGATTCTGGTCGATGGCGATTCCAAGGGGATGCTGAAAGCGGGCTTCCGCGCCGACAGCGTCGACGTCGCCAAAGGCAAACAGTGACTGTCCCCGCGGGAGTTCTGAGGTGCCGGCGATTGTGGAGACATCACCGCTGCCATCGAGTGGAATGCGGCGGACGGAGGAACCTTCGCTGTCTACCAGATACAGCGTCTTTCCGGCGGCATCAGCGATGATCTCAGATGGCTGCGCGAAAGCTGCGTTTGCGAGTGGTCCGTTGATCACGTCCTCACGCCCACTTCCGGCCCATGCTGCTATCTGACCGCTGCCCAGCTGGTGCGACCAAATCTGATGAGGTCCTGCCATAGCGATGTAGAGTGTCCCGTTGACATGCACAAGCGACCACGGGCTGTTGAGTGCTGTTGTGAGCAAATCGTTGCCGGGGGGTTGTCCCGGCTGCCCCTGACTTCCGGAGCCGGCCAGCGTGGCGACGCTGCCGGCCTCGAGGTTTACGCTGCGAATCAGATGGTTCTCTGTGTCCGCTACATAAAGCGTGTTGCCGACAAGTGCTGTTCCCTGAGGCCGAAAGAATTCGGCTTCAGCGAAAGAACCGTCGCGACCGCCGGAACGGCCACTGCCAATCACTGTCTGCAGCTCGCCCGAGAATGATGTCACCACGATGCGATTGTGGTTGCTGTCTGTGATGAATAGTCGCTTGCCGACAGCATCCGCCAGCACCTTCCCGGGATACCGCAGCGGAGTAACTTTCGCCCTGGAAGCTTCAGACTCAAACACCAGCGGCTTTTCGTTGAGGGTGCCACGGTGCCGATGATAGGCCACCAGTTTGCCGATGACTGCATCCAGCAGTTCACGGTTACCTTCACCGCTTTGCGAGCCGCAGTATTTGCCTTCGGGGTCGATGAGTGCGACAGTCGGCCAGGCGCGGGTACCAAATTTACGCCAGATGAGCATATCGTTGTCGTTGACTACCGGATGCTCAATTTCATACCGCTGAATGGCCTCGCGAATGTTCTGCGAATCCCGCTCGTTGTCGAACTTGGCCGAATGCACCCCGATGACCACCAGCTGGTCTGCGTATTTCTCTTCAAGATACTTCAGATCCGGCAGGATGTGCATGCAGTTGATGCAGCAGTAGGTCCAGAAGTCCAGCAGGACGATTTTGCCTTTCAGGTCCGGGATCGAGAGCGGACGGGCGGTGTTCAGCCATTCGGCACCGCCATCGAGGATGTCTTCAGGGACCTGAATGGCCTTCGGAAAGGGGTTCTCGGGGACCGCGGCATCGCCCGGTGGGGACTGCGGGGCGGGTGCGGCAGGTTCGTCGGCAAAAGTTGACAGCAGGGCAGAAATCAGCAGCATGCAGAACGCAGGACCGGAAGTAAAACGTGCGAACCGGAGCATGGCGAAAGTCCAGAGCGGGAAAGGCGGCGGGCCAGGGAAGAGGTGGGGTGGGGCATTGGACGGGGCGGTGTGACTGACTGGTGACGCTGATTCTCAATCCGACAGTGTACGCAGGCAATCACACAGCGTAAAGGCGCCCACCACAACGGTGACGCAATGTGTGCAGGGAATTCAATCCGCAGCCAGCGATGCGTGTCCGCACTGCCAATCGATTCGCCCCCCGCCCCCAAAATGCCCCAGCCGAGCCGCGACCGTCAGGGAGTGGGAAATACACCCGATTCTCCAGGGTTCATGCATCAATGCGGATTGCAAGGTGCATGGCACCTGCAGGCGGAACCTTTAGGCGAAAAGTATTTGGTAGATTCCTTTTACGACAAGCACTGCATCCGCCTCCCTCACGGTCGCGGCTCGAGTTTCACGGGGGATTGCGCGGATCGGTTCACGGTAGTGCCACAGTTCCGAATGTCATTGAATCTCATTCGCACCTGTTGATCTGGGGGCTTTGGGGTCTTTTGAAGGATGATTTGGATTGCAATTGAAAAACCGGTTGTGGGAGTCAGTGAATGGATGCGGCTGCGTTTTTCCGTTTGTCGAAGGTTTTAGAGGGGGGGACGTGTGCAGCAGGTGCTGCACACGGGCCCGGGGCATTGGGCATGGGTGAGTAGTCATGGCAACAAACAGCTTGCTGAGGTTCTGGTGGGCTGCCGGTGCATTTCCGCTGCTGCTTGCGGGGCTGCTGCTTCCACATGGCCAGTTCCTGCAGGCGAATCCTCAGGGCAGCGATGGCTGGGAGATCGAACTGGTTCCGCGAAGTGCCGGCCCGACTCCGCAGCTCGCTCCGTCACGGAAGACAGAGGATTCGCGGACGGCGTCGTCGGATCGGGCAGAGCCACGAGCGGCCGAACCTTCCGGCCCGCTCACCCCGGCTCAGAAGGGGTGGGCGCCGGTCGAAGCGACGGGCTCGAATGCGGAGGGGGCTGTTCCGCTGAATGCAGTACGTACAGGGGCCGTTCCGCTGGCTGCTGCCGTCAAACATCCGGCTCAGGGTACAAAACATTCCGCTGAGAGGGCACAGCCTCTGAATGCCATGGCGGCTTCCGAAATGCGATCTGCCGCGAAGGCAGGTTCTGCTGTACGCAGTGTGAGTACCTCGCGGTCCACACCGTCACGCCGCACACCTGCGACTGATGCTGAGGTTCCCAGTGCGCGGCTGATGACTCCAAAATTTGCGAAACGAGAAACGGCGAGTGCAGCGGATCAGCTGGCGGCCGCGGCACCCGCTGGCAGCAGTGCAGGGCGTACTGCTGCTGTGGCTGGAACGCAGGCTGCGACACCACAGCAGCGAACATCCCTGTCAGCGGGTCCATCGCCTCCGCGATCTATGCGGTCGGTACGAACGGAGCGCGATGTGGCTGGCGATTTGCCGCGTCCGATTGCCGGCGAGCTTCCGGCGGCCGTGGCTGCGGATGAACGGGCAGAGCCTCTCAATGCTGACAGCAGCCGATCCGTGGCAAGTGCAGCGGCGCGACGTCGTTCGCAGCGGACTCAGAAATCGATTGAGATTGCTGACAGCGATGTAGAGACGGAACAGGCTGGCGAGCTGCAGTCAACGAATGTGATCGCCCCGGATCCTCAGCGGCCGAACGGCCACCGACAACTGGCTTCCGCAGGCCTCGACTCCATTCCGCTCGCCGGTCATTCGCTGTTCGTCGATCCGCTTCCACTTGCACCGACATTCACTGGCAAGTCGCCCGCTTATCCTGCAGCTGCGGGAACCGGAAAAGCACCCTCCGGGACTCCCGATTCCCGCTCTGGCTGGAATCCGGCAAATCCAATGGGCCATCCGTACGTCGTACCGCGGCATGCGATCCCGCACACAGGATGGTATGGACCAACGCCGGGAGTTCGTTCAATCAGCCACAGTGTAAGTGAACCTGGTTTCATGCCGGGACATTCGCTGCGGGATCGCTAGCGGTTTGGCCGTTGCAGCCAGTGGGAAGAAAAGGCGGCTGGAAGCCCGGGAAAATAGCCGAGCCCCACCGTGAGGGCGGTCTTGTCAAGGCGAAACGGCAGGCAGAGGGGAGTCCGCCTGCCGCTGAGATGCGTGGGTATAAGCGGCGATTGCTGGTGTTGAGCAGGGAAAAAACGGAGCAGAAGTTTCGCGGAGAGAAACGCGACCATTGGCCTACGGCAGGAACACGAACTCGTTGCTGTTCAGAAGTGCGCGGCAGAATGACTGCAGGCTGTGGGACTGAATGAGTTCTGTCGAGTCGCGCAGTTCCTGGGGATCGGGATTGCGTCCGAAGCAGAGCTGGAAGGCAGCGTTGACCTGGTCGGCGGGGTGATCTCCGAAGTCTCGCTGCAGTCTTTGGGCGAAGAGTTCAGCCTGCTGGAGGATGAAACTGCTGTTGAACAGATTCAGGGCCTGCAGGGGTGTGGTGGAGCGACTGCGGCGGGGGACAGAGGTGGCGGCATCGGGGCAGTCGAAAACGCCGAAGACGGCTTCACGCTCCAGACGAACGCGCGTCTGATAAATCATGCGTCGCCATTCGGCCGGGCCCCAGGACGAGCGGGGGAAGTAGTGCCGCACATTTTCGAGCTGGACATCGAAGGCATTGAAGCCCGGCCCATACATTTCCGGATTGAGCACACCGGTGACAGCCAGAATGCAGTCACGGATGGGTTCGGCTTCAAGGCGTCGTGGCGGGAATCGCCACCAGAGTTCGGTACCAGCGTCAGCTTCAAGAGCGTCTGCCCGTGGCGCTCCGCTTTGCTGGTAGGTGGCGGACGTGAGGATGAGCCGCTGGATGTGTTTAATGGACCACTGATTGCGGATGAGTTCGCTGGCAAGCCAGTCGAGAAGCTCGGGATGAGTAGGTGGCGTGCCGGCAAGACCGAAGTCACTGGGTGTGGCGACCAGTCCGCGACCGAAGTGCCATTGCCAGAGTCGATTCACGATCACACGGGCGGTGAGAGGATTTTCAGCGGCGGCGACCCAGTCGGCAAAGGCAAGTCGGCGTTGCTGTTCGGTTGATTGTTCGGTGAGTGGCAGCTGGGCGAGGAAGCGGATTCCGTTGGGGGCAACCTGTTCGCGGGGAGCGGTGGGTTCTCCGCGAAAGAGTCGGTGTGTGGGGCCGGGCTGGCGGAAGTTGCCAGCGTAAATGGTCGTGCCGGCCGTCAGCTGACTGCGGCGTTTTTCGGCCGCTCTGAGTTCAGCAAACAGCGTTTCGGCAGCTCGACGTTCGGCTTCGGTTCCCCTGGAAAAGTCGTATTCGGGTTCAGTGACGGAATCGCCGAAGGGCTGTCGATCGGCGGACGTCGCGACTGTCTTCCAGACACCGTCATCTGCGGCGGCTTCAATGCGGTATTTGATGGCCACGCGATCTTTGAACTGTCCTTCGCGGTCGCGAGCCCATTCGATCCGCTGGATGGGGGTGGCCTTCGGGAAGTTCAGCTGCACCCAGCCTGTGTTCTGGTCAGCAATCCAGCTGTGGTTGTTGCCGTGAAGTCCGTCATTGATATGTTTGAGCTGATGAATGGCGTAGCCGGGGAGCGAACCTGAGGCTTCGGCGGTGGTACCTGAGGATGCGAGCGCGACATTGACGGAGCCGCTGAAGACCTGAATTTCGTCGATGCACGGTTGAGCGGAATTGGCGGCCTCGATGGTGAATCGCACGCGCCGCGCGAGCAGCGGGGGGAACTCTTCTTCATTGAATGCGGCGGTTACGGCCGGTCGCTGTGGAGAGCTGGATTTGAGCCATGGCTGGAGCTGTTTGCGGAGGCTGGTGATCTGAGCTGTGAGGCTGGCAGCTGCTGTTTCTGATTTGGGATCAGGTGGCAGGTTGCGTTCACCATGCTGCACTCCGGCGAACACTGCCTGCACTGCGTAGTAGTCTGTCTGGCGGATGGGATCAAATTTGTGATTGTGGCAGCGAGCACAGCCGAGCGTCAGTCCGAGGAATGCGGAGGCGGTTGTGCCAATCATGTCATCCAGTTCGTTTTGACGCTGCATCAGGGTGAGATTGATGTCAGGGCTCTTGACGATGTCGTAGGGACCGGCCACAAGAAACGCGGTGGCTTCCGGGACACCCAGAGCATCGCCGGCGATTTGTTCACGAAGAAACTGGTGATAAGGCTTGTCCTCGTTGAAGGCGCGAATGACGTAATCGCGGTAGGGCCATGCATTCGGACGTTCGCGGTTGGTTTCAAAGCCATTGGTTTCGGCAAAGCGGACGAGGTCCAGCCAGTGTTGAGCCCAGCGTTCGCCGTAGCGTGGACTGGCGAGTGCAGCCTCGACGAGTTCGTCCCATGCGGATGCGTCGACGCGATTCGCAAAGTCACGGACGGCTGCAGGTGTCGGGGGCAGGCCGTGCAGGTCGAGTGACAGGCGGCGGATGCGGTCCACTGCGGACGCCGGGGGACTGGGCTGCAGACCGGCCTGTTGCAGTCGTTGTAGAATCCAGGCATCTATGCCATTGCGAACCCAGGGGGAATCGAGCACCGGCGGAGATTGGGGGGCGAGTGGCTGATAGGCCCAGTGATTTGTCTGGATTGATGTGTCGTCGTCAGGCTCTGTTTCGGCGCCCGGCCACGGGGCGCCGGCAGCGATCCAGCGTTCCAGCAGTTGGATCTGCGGAGGTGTCAGCTGTTCAGCGGGCTCCGGTGGCATGCGTTTCCCGGCTTCCTCACCGCGAACGAGACGCAGCAGGTGGCTGAGTTCGGGTTTGCCAGGAATGATTGCGGGTTCGCCGGAATCGCCACCTCGGATCAGGCTGGAGCGCCGGTCCAGTCTGAGCCGACCTTCCTGGGTGTCCGGGCCGTGGCAGTCGCTGCAGTGCCGGGCAAAGAGCGGCTGGATGTCGCGGGCGTAGTCGACATCTTCGTCTGCGGAGAGCGGACCCAGTGTGGGGGCACCAGGACCCTGAGCAGCCATGGGGGTGGTGGCTATGGCTGAGCACGGCAGCAGTGTTGTGGCGTTCAGCAGGAGCAGAAACGCGGAAAAGAGCAGGCCGGAGGGCTGGAGCATGGCAGGCGGCTCAATGGGCGGATGGATGGGAAGGATCTCAGATTCTGGCGGTGATTGCGGAACAAAGTCCAGCCGGATTGGCGGAGGATGCCTCTGTTAAGATGGAACTTGCCCGAATTTGCGTTCTGAGATTATATTCAGGGCTTGTGTCAACGAGAATCCACTTCGTTTTCCGCCTTCGCACCGGAAATTTTCTGCATGCCTGCATCGGATTGCTCCCGCAACCACCGGATTTCCCGTCGGAGTGTGCCTGCGATTCTGGGGGGGCTGGCAGTCGGAGCGTCTGGCTGGCTGCGGGGTGATGAAGCGGCGACCGTTCGTGGAATTGTGCTGCGCCCGGATCCATGGCCCTCAGTCGTCACGCGCGTGCAGTACCAGTCCCGCGTGAAGGGCACTTTGTCGACTCCATCCGGTTCAGGCAAGCGTGATTTTTCGCTGGAGGCACAAGGGGATTTCGATTTTCTGCAGAGAGTGGCGGCGTTGCCACCAGGCAGTACCGGGTACCTCCGCGCCGCACGTCGGTTCATGAAGGCTGCCGCAAAAACAAAGGTGGGCAGCGATCATGAAACCTCAACCGATCTCCCGGAAGGCGCGCGGCGAATACTGGTGGGCAGCAGTGACAATCATTTGCTGCAATTCAGTCCGGACGTGCGGCTGACACGTCCGCAACTGGATCTGCTGCAGTTCCCTCTGGACCCGCTGGCCGTCGCCGGACTGCTCCCGCAACGCGCCCTTGCGGACCGCAGCGAACGCTGGAACACGGACAACCGCACCGCTGCACTGCTGGCCGGGCTTGATGCGGTGATCAGTCAGACAACTGTCTGCAGTCTGGAAGAGCTCACGGAAGAACGGGCGGTGGTGCGTTTCAGTTGTGAGGTGACGGGAGCGATTACGGGTTCGGCATCTGTTGTAAAGTGTTCCGGAACGCTGCTGCAGGATCGGCAGTCCGGACTGCTCCGATCACTCCGCGCGGTGCTGGAGGAAAAACGCAGTCCCGGGCCGATCAGTCCGGGGCTGGATGTGAAGGGTGAGGTGTTGTGGAGTCAGGAAGGGTCTGAGGGGGCAGCTGATACGCAGGGATTGCCGCAGGATCTGCCCGAATCAGGTCCGGATTCACGGCTGCTGCAGCTGACGCTTTCGACACCGTGGCAACTGCTGCTGATTCACGATCGAGACTGGCATGTGTTCCAGCAGACAGCAGAGCTGATGCTGCTGCGACGCATCAGCAACGGCGCACTGATCGCTCAGTGCAACCTGTCGCGCGGACCCCAGTTGCCAGCAGGGCAACACTCCACGCAGGAGGAATTTCTGGCGGACGTGGAACGGAGGGTGCAGGAGCGGTCCGGGGAAATCCGTTCATCGCAGGTTCGGGCAAACATGAATGGATGGCGAATTCACCATGTCCGGGCAATTGGCCGAGTCGCCACCGCGGAAACCTCGGGATCAGCGGCTGTGAAACCGTCGCAGGGAACCCCGGCGGCGGTGGCTGCTCAAAAAACAGTCTTCTGGGACTATTACCTGTGCAGTGCGAAGTCTGGGGAACAGTACTCACTGGTGTTTTCTCACCTCGAAGAGGATGCGGCTGCATTCGGCGATGCTGCGGAGCGAATGCTTTCAACGCTGACACTCAGAACCGGTCGCCCGCGAGTGCCGCTCCCGAAGTAAACGGCTGGGAAGCGTGCCGCCCGTTGAAAAAAACGGAAGATAACGTCTCGGAGTTGATCTGTGGCGGCAACTCTGCAAACGATCATCTTGCAGTCATAGCCGAAAAACCATCGCAAAAACTTTTCCAAAGCCCGGTCCGAATCCGGGAGGCGACCTTGCCCAGTTTCGCCCGACTTGTCTACCATCTGTAATGGTGAATCCGTCAACACGTAAACGCAATCGTCAAACAGCAGCAAGGATCACAGAGAATGTTTGGACTGAATCGGGGCATTCCAGCGAGAATGCTGGCGGGATTGATGCTGCTGGGCATTGCATCCGGCAGTGTGACCGGTGCCGACAAGGTGGTACTGACCGCTGACGACGGCAGAACTGCTCAGATGGTTGCCGCGATGGTCTCCTCAAGGCATATCAATCATCCTCAGATCGACGACGCACTCTCCGAAAAGCTGTTCAACCGTTACATCGAAGTCTGGGACCCGCAGAAAGTCTATTTCCTGCAGTCCGACATCGACGCGTTCGCCCCCTCAAAGCTCAAACTGGACGATCAGGTTCTGAAGGGCGAAGTGCAGTTCGCAGCGATGGTCTTCGAACGTTTCCGGGAACGTATGACGGCTCGAGCCGCGACCATCGAAGGCATCGTGGACATGGAGCACGATTTCACCGTCGATGAACAAATTCCCCGCGATGCTGATGAACTGCCGTGGGCGACCAACCAGGCTGAACTGGACGAACGCTGGCGCAAACGCATCAAATTTGATCTGCTCATGCTGAAACTTGAAGACAAGGACCTTGCCGATGCCCGCAAGCGTCTCAAAACCCGCTATCGCACCAACCAGGTCTTCATGGATCAGACAGAAGCCTACGAAGTGCTCGAAATGTACCTCTCCTCGATGACTCACTGTCTCGATCCTCACTCCAGCTACATGTCCCCACAGACGCTCAATGACTTCGAGACCACCATGAAGCTGCGTCTGGAAGGTATCGGTGCCCGATTGAAGTACGAAGACGGTTACACCGTTGTCGAGGAAGTGATTCAGGGGGGGGCCGCTGCCGCTGATCAACGTCTGGTGAAGGGCGATCGCATCATCGGCGTTTCCGCGGATGCCGTTAGCGATTTTGTCGACGTGGTTGAAATGAAGCTGACACGCGTCGTCGAAATGATCCGTGGAAAGAAAGGCACCAAAGTCCGCCTGCAGGTGCTCAAGGAATCCGGTGGTATCGAAGAGTACGAACTGACACGTACGGAAGTCAAAATCACGGAAGACGAGGTCAAGGGCAAAGTCATCAACTCGGCAGACTGGATTCCCGGCCAGACAACTCGTCTCGGAATCCTCCGCATTCCCTCCTTCTACCGCGATTTTCAGGGTGCCAACGAAGGCGGTGATTTCAAGAGTACCTCCCGGGACGTCAAGCTGGTTCTTGACGAGTTTCGCAAACAGAATGTGGACGTACTGATCGTTGACCTCCGCTGGAATGGTGGCGGCGCTCTTCAGGAAGCCATCGAAGTCTCCGGCCTGTTCATTCCCAAAGGGTCCGTTGTTCAGGTCAAGGAACCCGGCGACAGCGTGCAGACGTATGAGGACGAGGATCCGGAGGTTCACTGGCGTCGTCCCATGGTTGTCGTGTGCAATCGCTTCTCGGCTTCAGCGTCCGAAATCTTTGCCGGAGCAATCAAGGACTATCGCCGCGGCATTGTTGTCGGCGACCGCACGACTCACGGCAAAGGCACCGTGCAGAATGTTGTTCCGGTGGCCGGTCGCATGGCACTGTTTGCCGCCGACCGCGGAGCACTCAAGCTGACCATCAGCAAGTTTTATCGTGTCAACGGCGACAGCACTCAGACTCGAGGCGTCACGTCGGATGTTGTCCTCCCGTCACTGCTCAATCACCGCGAAGTCGGTGAAGAGTCCATGGATAACGCTCTCGAGTTCGACAGGATCACCCGCGCTCCGTACAACCAATACCCGAATGTTACAGACGCAATCGTCCAGTCGCTGCAGTCCAAAAGTGAGGAACGGGTGAAGGCGGACAAGGACTTCGGTCAGATTAACCGGATCATCGAACGCTATATCGAACGCAAGAACGAAAAACTGATCTCCCTGAACGAAAGCGTGCTCCGGGCAGAGGAAGAAGAACTGAAGCAGGAGAAGAAGGAAGAGGAAGAAGCCATCAAGCAGGCCACAGGGTCCGCAAATGAAGACATCTTCCCAAAGGACTTCTACAATGAGGAACTGGTCAATATTTCGCTCGACTACGTGCAACTGCTGGGGAATCAGCAGGCTTCCCGCTGACATTTAAGAGTTCTTTTGCGGCCCCTCACCCGCTGCTCCTGACATCTGCGCAGGGCAGCGGGGTTTGCGACGCAGGAAAGAAGCATCTGTGCCTCCTCTGAATCGTCAGCCGGCGGCAAGTCTGCACTTGCTGGATCGCCGGAACTTCCTCGGCAACAGCCGCACCCTGCTCAGCAGCGCAGCTCTGGCCTCACTGCTGCCAGCGAAATCCGGCTCAGCTGACGAACTGCCTGCCGCAGGGACGGTGAGTGGGAAACTGCCGTTCCGGCCGGAGATCGTTCCAGCACGGCCATTCGCCTCCCGATCACCTGCAGGATTCGCTGCAGCCCGCAGCGTACTGGTGATCTTCTGCTCGGGTGCCTGCAGTCAGCTCGATACCTTCGACTACAAACCGCAGCTCTGGCGTCGTCACGGCGAACCACTCCCCGGAGGCGAAAAGCTGGTGACGTTCCAGGGCGAGCAGGGCAATCTGACTCGCAGCCCCTGGAATTTTCGCCCGTACGGCGAATGCGGCAAGATGATTTCTGATCTGGTTCCGCGGCTGGGCAGCATGGCGGACGACATCTGCTTTTTGCATTCCATCAAGGGCAAAACCAACACCCACGGCCCCGGCGAAAACTACATGTCCACAGGCTTTACGCTGGACGGTTTTCCCAGCATGGGGGCCTGGACCACGTACGCTTTGGGAACCGAGAACGAAAGCCTGCCCGCCTACGTGGCCATCCCGGATCCTCGTGGAGTCCCGCAGAACTCCGTGAATAACTGGGGGCCGGGATTTCTGCCGGCTGCCTTCCAGGGCACCGACTTCAATGCGGCTCGTCCAATCCGCAATCTGGCGAGACCGAATGCGATCCCAGCAACAGAGGACCTGAAGACTCGAGACTTCCTGCAGCGACTCAACGACCGTCACCTTGAGCGTTTTCCCGGAGACTCCGAACTGGCCGCGCGAATTGCCAGTTACGAGCTGGCGGCCCGGATGCAGTTGAGCATTCCGGAAGTGGCCGACATCAGCGGCGAGTCCGCCTCGACGCTGCGGCTTTACGGCGCGGATGACACGCAGAATACACTTCGAGCCGACTATGCCAAAAACTGCATCCTCGCCCGGCGACTGCTGGAACAGGGAGTGCGGTTTGTGCAGCTCTTCAATGGGGCCTACCAGACCGGGGGCGAAGGAGTGAGCAACTGGGACGGGCACAAGGTGCTGCACCAGCAGTACAGCGTCCACGGTCCTGTGCTCGACCAGCCCACTGCGGCGCTCCTCGCAGACCTGAAGCAGCGCGGACTGCTCCATGACACCCTCGTCGTCTGGTGCACTGAATTTGGTCGCATGCCGACTTTTCAGAAGGGGGCCAGTGGGCGCGATCACAACCCGGAAGGCTTCACGTGCTGGCTGGCAGGTGCCGGCGTAAAGACGCCCTTTACGTGGGGAGCCACAGACGAGTTTGGCTATCGGGCCGTAGAGAATATTGTGACGGTTCACGATTTCCACGCCACCATCCTGCACCTGCTGGGGCTGGATCACGAGCGTCTGACGTTTTACTACAACGGCCTTGAACGAAGACTGACAGATGTCGAAGGCCACGTCGTCACAGAGGTGCTCAGGGGCTGACCACAAGCTGTCGGTAAAGGCGACACCACTTCGTTTCAACAATCTCCGTTGCGAAGTTTTGAATGATGGTTTCCTGCGCGGCAGCGCCAAGTTGTCGGCTGAGGGACTGATCGCCAAGCAGTCGCAGGAGTGTTTTGGCGAGAGCGGGGCAGTTTCCGAGCGGGAAGCTGAGCCCGTTTTCATCGGGCCGAATGAGCTCAAGGTTGGCGGGGATGTCGCTGACAACGCAGGGCAACAAGTTCTGCATGGCTTCCATCAGGCTGTTGGACATCCCTTCAAACGCGCTGGGAAGCACGAAGGCATCAAAGGCGGTGAGCAGCCTTGCGGCGTCGGTCCGATGTCCGGCAAAGGAGATGCGCGGACGACTGTCGAAGGTGTCGGCGAGTGATTCAAGGGCGGTTCGTGAGGGGCCGTTGCCGATGATGAGCAGCCTTGCGTCGCCGCGGACCTGCTGGAGCAGTTGAAATGCCCAAACCAGATCGCGCAGACGTTTCTGCGGAGCGAGTCGGCCGACGAAGCCGATGACGGGATCGTGCAGTGGCAGCCCGAGTGCTTCGCGAGCGGCAGTACGTGAGAGGGGCACAGACTGGGGGGGGGCCACGTTGGGGATATAGTGCAGCCGTTCCGATGGCACGCCGAGTTGCCTGTAGAAGTCGGTGACGCTCCGCGAGTTACCGACCAGAGCATCACAGCGGTGGGCCAGACGGCGGTCGACCGCGAGTTGCCAGGGACTTTTCCAGCTGTCCACGCAGCGTTCGGAAACGATGATTTTGGCGCTCCTCGGAACGATTCCAGGGAGTCGCACAAGGGTGTTGGCGGAGAACAGAAAGGACTGCACAATATCGGGCTGAAACGCATGGAGGCTTTGTCTGAGACGGAGAGCCGTGCGGATGTCGAAGCGGAATTGTTTTCCCAGCACGGTGGCGGGGATTCCTGCGTTTTCAAGGAACTCCCGATAATGGCCTCCGCGATTCAGGGCAAACACGCGGATGGTGTAGTCTGTACGTGGAAGACTGGTGGCGAGCAGCGCCAGCTGGCGTTCAGCGCCGGATTGATCGAGGGTGGGAATGACAAAAGCGAGTCGAATCACGCTCCGGGGCTCCGGGAGCACAACGATTGGTGGGGGTAAGTGTTTAAGCGGGCGAAGTGTAGGCGGGCAGGGACTGGCGGAGAACACAGAATTCCCGGATCCGCCCCTTTCAGTCTCACAATTCGCGTCGTCTTGATCCCCGCGAAAATTCCGATAACCTGCTCGAAATTTTGCGCTTTCTCGCAAACGCTCTCGTTTTTGCCGGTGGGTGTGCCTGGTTTTACGAAGGATAAGTTTCGGTGCCGCGTCGCAACGACATTCGCAAGATTCTGATTATCGGTTCAGGGCCAATCGTGATTGGTCAGGCCTGTGAATTTGACTACTCGGGCACTCAGGCCTGCAAGGCCCTTCGCGAGGAGGGCTACGAGGTGGTGCTGGTGAATTCCAACCCGGCCACCATCATGACGGACCCGGAGACAGCGGACCGGACATACATCGAACCGATCACATGGCAGTACGTGGAAGAGATTATTCGCCGCGAGCGTCCGGACGCACTGCTCCCAACCCTCGGTGGTCAGACGGGGCTCAACACAGCGATGGACCTGCATCGCAACGGCGTGCTGGCTAAGTACGGAGTTGAGATGATTGGAGCCCGCGAGGACGTGATTCGGCGGGCTGAAGAGCGGGATGCGTTCAAGCAGGCGATGATTTCGATTGGCCTGGATGTACCGCGCAGTTTCACCGTGCACACCATCGAAGAAGCGCGGGAAGCGGTCAGGCACATTGGTCTGCCGATCATCATCCGCGCCAGCTTCACGCTGGGGGGCACCGGTGGCGGAATTGCGTACAACATCGAGGAGTTCGAGGAAAAGGTTCGTCGTGGTCTGGCGCTTTCGCCCATCACGGAAGTGCTGCTGGAAGAATCCATTCTCGGCTGGAAAGAGTACGAGATGGAAGTGATGCGGGATCACGCGGACAACGTGGTGATCATCTGCGCGATCGAAAACTTCGACCCGATGGGTGTCCACACCGGCGACTCCATCACAGTCGCTCCGGCACAAACCCTGTCCGACAAGGAATACCAGCGGATGCGCGATGCCACCATTGCGGTGATGCGCGTCATCGGTGTGGAGACTGGCGGTTCCAACGTGCAGTTTGCCATCAATCCGGACAACGGTCGGATGGTGGTGATCGAAATGAACCCCCGCGTCAGCCGTTCCTCGGCCCTCGCATCCAAGGCAACGGGCTTTCCGATTGCCAAGATTGCCGCAAAACTGGCGGTGGGCTACCGTCTGGACGAAATTGCCAACGACATCACCCGCGAGACACTCGCCTGTTTTGAACCGACCATCGACTACGTCGTCACCAAGATTCCCCGCTGGACATTCGAAAAGTTCCCCGAGGCGGATCCGACGCTGACAGTGCAGATGAAGTCCGTCGGCGAAACGATGGCCATCGGTCGCACCTTCCGTGAATCGCTGCAGAAAGCCCTGCGGGGACTGGAAATTGGCCACTTCGGACTGGGAGGCGGTAAAAAGGATCTGTGGGGCACCGATCGCCAGCCCACACGCGACGAAATCGTCAGCAAGCTCGCCACCCCCAACGCTGACCGCATTTTCTATCTGCGTTACGCGCTGAAATTTGGCATGACGGTCGAACAGATTCATCAGGTGACCGACATTGATCCCTGGTTTCTTCACAATCTGGAACAGCTGGTGCAGCTGGAGTCTGAAATTCGCGCCGTGACCCGCCTCGAAGACGCCACACGCGACCTCCTCTGGCGCGCCAAACGAGACGGTTTCTCTGATGCCCAGCTGGCCGGATGGTGGGATTGTTCGCAGATGGACGTGCGCCAGCGAAGACTGGCTTTCAATATCCGCGCCACCTTCAAGCAGGTGGATACCTGCGCTGCCGAATTCGAGGCTCATACGCCTTATTATTATTCCACCTATGAACATGAAGACGAAACTCCGGCCAAAGTACCGGGAACACGCCGCATTATGATTCTCGGCGGTGGCCCCAACCGGATTGGTCAGGGCATCGAATTTGACTATTGCTGCTGCCAGGCGGCTTTCGCTCTGCGCGACCTCGGCATCGAAAGCATCATGGTCAACTCCAACCCCGAAACCGTCTCCACCGACTACGACACTTCTGATCATCTCTTCTTCGAACCGCTCACCACCGAAGATGTACTCAACATCTGCGACCGCATGCAGCCGGACGGCGTGATCGTGCAGTTCGGTGGCCAAACCCCGCTGAATCTCGCACGAGGACTCGAAGCCGCCGGCGTGAACATCATCGGCACCAGCCCGGACATGATTGACGCGGCGGAGGATCGCGAACGCTTCCAGGCGATCCTCGAACAACTGCAGCTCCATCAGCCCCCCAACGGCACAGCCACCACCACCGAGGCCGCCCGCAGCGTCGCCTCCCGTATCGGCTACCCCGTGCTCGTCCGCCCCAGCTACGTGCTGGGCGGTCGCGCCATGGAGATCTGCTACGACGAACAGAGCCTCATCCGCTACATGATCGAAGCTGTCGACGTTTCGCCCGACAAACCTGTACTCATCGATAAATTCCTCGAAGATGCCATCGAAGTCGATGTGGACGCTGTTGCTGATGGAACCACCACTGTGATTGGTGGTGTGATGGAACACATCGAAGAAGCCGGCGTGCACTCCGGTGACTCCGCCTGTGCCCTGCCACCCTACTCGCTCCTCAAACCCGTACTCGACGAAATCCGCGCCGCCACCCATTCTCTGGCGAACGCACTTCAGGTCCGCGGACTGATGAACATCCAGTTCGCCGTGAAGCAGGACGGCGACCAGCACATCGTCTACATCCTCGAAGTCAACCCCCGCGCCAGCCGAACCTCTCCGTTCGTCTCCAAAGCCATCGGCCGTTCGCTCGCTCGCATCGCTGCCAAAATCATGGCCGGCACATCACTGAAGGACCAGGATTTCACTCGGGAGATCATTCCCAGCTACACGTCCGTTAAGGAAAGCGTGTTCCCCTTCAACCGCTTCATGGGCGTGGATATCGTGCTCGGTCCGGAAATGCGGTCGACGGGCGAAGTCATGGGGATCGACGACGAATTCCCTCTGGCCTTCGCAAAAGCTCAGATCGCCGCCGGCTGTAAGCTCCCAGCCTCCGGACGCGTATTCATCAGCATGGCAGCCGGCCATAAGCAGCGAATGATCGAACCCGTTCGCCGACTGAACGCACTCGGCTTCCGAATCGTCTGCACCAGTGGCACAGCCCGAGTCTTGCAGGAGGCTGGTATTGATGTGGAGATCGTTCGCAAGGTTCAGGAGGGACGGCCAAACCTCCTTGATCTGATGGCCAACGGCGAAATTCAGCTGATCTTCAACACCCCCAGCGGAAAAGGGGCACGCACTGACGAAGGCCGCATCCGTGCCGCCTCCGTGACCTACGGAATCCCCTGCGTCACCACGCTTCCCGGTTGCTACGCCGTTGTCCAGGCACTCGAAGCGCTTCGTGAGCAACCCGTCCCCAGAGTGAAGGCGATCCAGGACTGGAATCAGGCTCAGTAGTTCTTAATACGACGGGCCACAAATCGCACGGCGGCAACTTCATTCCCTTCCTCTCGGACTCTTCAAAGATTTCCACAGCAGTCGCCAATCCACATCACCATGACTCGCTGGGTATTTGCCAAACTTGATCCGGCCGCCGTGCGTCGCGATCCAAACGAATCACAGCTATTCCGGGATTTCCAGGCCGGCGAGAACGAATACGCCGGCACGGATGCGCTCGTCCGCGAAATCCTCCAGAACGCGCTCGATGCCAGCGCGAAAGCTGGACCTGTGAAAGTTCGATTGGCATTGCATCAGCAGTGCGACGGCCCCTGCGACGCTCGGCTCAGTCACTACTTCCAGCGGCTGCAGGCGCCGCTGGCCGTGCGCGAGGTGGCCTGTGATTCGGCCGGTCTGCCGATGCTCCCGGGAGCCTTTCTGGTGATCGAGGATTTCGGGACACGGGGGCTGGCTGGCGATCCCATGCTCTGCAGGGATCCTTCAAAAGGTTCGGACAGTCCCGAAGACTTTTTCTGGTTCTGGCGGAATATTGGTCTGAGCGGCAAAACGGGCGATGACCTCGGCCGCTGGGGCCTCGGTAAGACGGTCTTCCGCGCCGTCAGTCGCGTTGGCTGCATGTTCGGTCTGACGATTCGTCGCACCGATCACCGCTGCCTGCTCATGGGCCAGGCGGTGCTGCACATCCATTCAATTGCCGGCCAGCAGTACATGCCGGAGGGTTTCTGGTGCGACGGCGAAGACGCCTCGGGCGTGCCTCGCCCCATCGAAACGCCTGCCGAGCTTGACCAGTTTCGCCGTGAATGGAGGGTCACCCGGACCACGGAACCCGGTCTGTCAGTTGTCGTTCCTTATGTCGCCGAACATCTCTCGGGGCTCCGCATTCTGCAGGCTGTCTGCGTGCACTTCTTTCTGCCGCTGATGCGCGGTCAACTGGAAGTGGAAGTGTGTGCAGGGGACATTGGATCGAGCCCGGCAATGCTCAATGCCAGCACCCTTGAGACCTGGTGTCGGACCATCAGCTGGAACGGGCAGAAGCGGGCGAAGCGGCATGCACCGCCACCCGTTGGCTTTGTCCGCAGTTGCCTGAGCGGCAGGGCCCAGGTATTTAACACGAAGCTCCTCGGAGAAAGCAAAGTCCCTGAACTGAATCCGGAATCCTTTGACGAAGCTCATCTGCAGCAACTCCGGGCAGCGTTCGGTGGGGATCAATTGGTCGAGGTTCGAGTTCGTCTGGGGCTGCACCCCCTGCATCGGCCAGCTGAAGAGGGTGTGCTGCGGGTCTTTCTGCAGCGCGGTGGAGCAGATCAGCGCTGGGATACGTATTTCGTCCGTGAGGGCATGACTATTACGAAGCTCAATTCGCGAGCGGCGGCGCGTGGCATTCAGGCCCTGGTCCTCGTTGACCCCGGACCCCTGGCACGTCTCCTCGGCGACTCAGAAAATCCTGCCCACGAAGATTGGGATTCGTCCGCTGACCGCCCAAAGAAGCTCTGGAAGGCGGGCTGGAGTGGTCGTGTGACATTTTGTCGAAAGATCGTGGATCTGCTTTCAGAGGTGCTGGCGCAGCCCCTCAAACAGGCGGATTTCGACCTCCTCAGCGATTTTTTCTCCATCGCCCGCTCAACTGCGCCCCAGCGATCCGCAGCGCCAGACAGCAAAGGCAGCATTCCGGCAAGTCTGGCCGACATCGCTCCCAGGCTCAGATGGTTTCGCCTTGATGGCCGGCGTGGTGGTTTCCGAATCGTGCCCACAACCCACGAACCCATGCCGGCGGATGCAGAACTGAGGGTGTCGGTGGCTTACGACGTGATATCCGGCAATCCGCTGAAGAAATGGAGCAGCTTTGACTTTGATTTCAGGAGCGAGCCGCGTGTGATTGACTTCAGTGGTCAGCGGGTGGACGTGCAGTGCATGTCGGGGAACGAGCTGCTGTTGAGGTTTTCCGGCCCGGACTTTCTGTTTGCAGCAGACGGCTTTGATCAGCATGCGGACCTGTATGTGCGGATTGAGGAGGGGTGCGAATGATCAAGCGAGTCAATTCCACGGGGCGGCGGCGAATTCCGCAGCAGAACGTGCAGATTGAAGTGCTCGACGGAGATCCTCGCAGCTTCACCGCGGCAATCGACCTTTCGGCCTTCTCGGCGCCGGACAACGCAAAGCTGGTGATGGAGGCCACCTGTGCGGGTTCCAGTCAGGTGCTGAGGTTTGCATGGGGCACGGTCGCCAAACCAACTCCCCCGCAAAATCGGCTTCTGCAGGGCCTGTCCGGGCAGCATGTGCTGTTCACGCTGAAGATCATCGATGAAAGCGATCCCTTCCGCAGATTACTGGGTGTGGCTGAGCACATTCGGCCTGTCAGGGGTGGAAAGAAGACGGCGACAGGCAGGCAGGGCATTCTTCCGGTTGAACTGTCAGGCGATTTGGGTGATGAACCATGGGGACTGGAGTATCGAACGGCCGACGTGTTTCTGCTGATCAACGAAAAGCTTCCGTTTCTCCGTGACCAGCTTCGCGCTGATCCCCTGGTCTGTCTGCTGATCTACCCGCAGGTTGTTCGTCAGATTCTGAAGCAGGCTCTCTCGGACGGTCCTGAGGATGATTCGCCGGACGCGTGGCAGGCGCGCTGGCTGGGGTTTGCTCGGCAACTGCATCCGGAGGGTTTGGCTGCGCCGCAGCATGAAGATACCGATGAACAGGACGAGTGGATTCGTGCTGTTGTGAATCAGTTTTGCCGTCAGCATGAGTTACTGGAGCGACTGATTCGGCGGGCTGGTGAAGCCGGCTGGGAGGAACTCACGTGAAGCTTCGGCGTTTCAATCAGTCGGGGGTCGACGCGTTCCGGCGACGGCTTTCGGAGCTGCGGCAGGCACCCGCCACTGCAGCGCCTCTGGAATTGCTCGAAGACGAGCGGCTGACAGAAGTTGTGGTTCCGGAAGTTCAGATTGAGGGCAGTGTCTTTGAAACGAGGCGTGAGGCGGCGAATTACCTGTCGATGGTGCTGCAGGGTCTGCGTCCGGAGCAGGTCGCTGCGGACGCGGGGCTCTGGACATGGCTGAGCCTGCTTTTTTTTGATTCGGTGTGTCCTGTTGTGGACGGGCAGCGCGGTGTTCGGAATGACTATCACTACATCTTTGAGCCGCGAAATTCCCGCCATTTTTACAGGCATCTGCTGTTCATTGCGTGGCAAATCCTGCGACTGGCTCCGCGCTGGAATACGCTGCTCCTGAGAAGTCGCACGAGCAGCCTCGACAAAATCACCACGGAAGTCCTCAAGCGACTGTACCTGACCCGCATCCCCTGTATTTTTGAAGTGCTTGAACGACTTTACTGGGATCCCGAACGTCGCAGACCTCGCGCTGGAATCACCGGCAACAAAGTCACCGCCGGCAATCTGACGCACCGCCTGCCGCTGCGAATTTCGCAGCTTGAGAAGAACTATGACCTTGTGGATCTGAACGCAGAGCAGCTGATTGAGTTACTGGGAGATGAGTTTTCCTGCACAGGTTCGAGGTAGCACGCACTGGCTGGTCAACAGCAACGGCACCGTGTTCGCTCGTGGTTGCACTCACCACGAGCACCATGCATACTCCTGCACTCATGCCTGCCATTCTCGGCCTGATTCTTCCCGCCACGAAAGCACACCATGCGTTGTCTCTCATCACTCTCGGCAGTCCTGCTTTGTGTTTTGGTCACCTGTCCCGCAATCGGCCAGGAATGGCGTACGATCACACCGGATGTGATCTACGGACACAAGGCCGGGTTGGCGCTCACTTATGACGTCGTCCGTCCTGCAGAGAATGCCAACGGTGCGGCGGTGCTGTTTATGGTCAGCGGTGGCTGGGTTTCTGTCTGGGCACCACCCGAAACTGTGGTGCGACCGGAAAAAAAGAACCTGAATCTGTTTGAAAAGATTGTGGATCGCGGCTACACGCTGGTGCTGGTACGCCACGGCAGCAGCCCCTGGTTCAAAGTACCGGACGCGGTGGCTGATGTGAAACTGGCGGTGCGTCACGTGCGAAAGCAGGCGGCGACATACGGAGTGGACCCACAACGGATCGGTGTCTGCGGCGGAAGTGCCGGAGGACACCTGTCGCTGGTGCTGGGCACGATGGGCGACGACGGCGATCCGGATGCAGTGATTGAACTTGAGAAAACAGCCAGCCATGTGCAGGCTGTGGCTGCCTATTTTCCGCCAACGGACATGCGCGAATACGTCAACCACAAGACACTCAGCCGACAGTTTCCGGCAGTAGTGTTTCCCGACGACCAGGCCGTGGATGTCTCGCCGCTGCTGGCGGTCACAAAGCGGTCTGCGCCGACGCTGCTGATTCATGGGGACAAGGACGAACTGGTGCCGATCTCGCACAGCCAGAGATTCCATGAGGCCATGCAGAAAGCGGGGGCGGAGAGTGAACTGATCGTGATGCCAGGGGCGGCTCATGGATTCCCGGGTGCTCAGGGGCAGCAGGCAGAGAAGGCATTGCTCGATTGGTTTGATCGATTTCTGGGAAAGCAGAACGGAACGAATTAGGGGCCGGTTACCCGCGGCACGGCCACCCGGTTCCTTCGCCATTTTGCGGAAATTGCTTCGGTATGGTCGACCTTCCCACAGCGGTTCGCAACGATAGAGGCTGTCGGGTCGTGTTTTGTCCCCACTTTATTCCTCGGAACCAACTCCCGTGACTTTGTCGATCTCCGTCATTGACTGCCGCAGCAGCGACGCGCGACTGCTCTTCCGCCAGCTCCGCGAAAAGCTCAGTCCCCGTGGCGATGTGGTTTCTGAAGCCGGCCGACAGCGAACGATCGAACTCTTCGGCGAACCCCTCAGCCCCCGCGAAGTCGTGCGCCGCATCTGCGAAGATGTTCGCCAGCAGGGGCTGCCGGCGGTGCTGCATTACACAGCAAAACTGGATCGCCGCGAACTCACCCCGGAATCGCTTCGCGTTGCACCTCAGGAACTCGCCGCCGCCGCCGCTCAGGCTTCCCCACAATTCCTCGCTGCCATTCGCCGCATTCGTGATAATGTGGCCCAGTTTCAAAAAGCGGTGCTCCCGGCGGACGCCCGTGTTACGCGGTCGGCAGGTAGCGGTTCCATCGAACTGCGGCAGCGGTATCTGCCGATGAAACGCGTGGGTATCTGCGTCCCCGGCGGCGCCGCGGCCTATCCTTCCACAGTGCTTATGACTGCAGTGCCGGCACTCACTGCGGGGGTTCCTGAAATCGCGGTCGTGGTGCCCCCCACGCCCTTCGGCGGTTACAACGTCGATCTGCTCGCCACCTGCCATGAAATCGGCATTCGTGAAGTCTATCGCATGGGCGGGGCTCAGGCCGTCGCGGCGCTGGCTTATGGTGTCGAAGGCATTGCCCGCGTGGACAAAATCGTCGGACCGGGCAATCTGTTCGTGGCCCTCGCAAAGCAGCATGTTTTCGGGGACGTGGATATTGACAGCATCGCTGGTCCCAGCGAAGTCATCGTCCTGGCCGACGAAACTGCGCGCCCGGATTTCGTCGCCGCCGATCTGATTTCCCAGGCTGAACACAGTCCCGGTTCCGGAGTGCTCATCACGTGGCATCCTCCCCTGATTACAGCCGTTCAGGAGGCACTTGAGTCTCAGTTGCAGAGGCTTCCGCGCGGTGACCTGGCCCGACAGTCGCTCAATGACTACGGTGCTCTGATTGTGGCTCGCGACGAGGCTGAGGCTGCCGAACTTACCGATCTGCTTGCGCCCGAACACCTGCACATCTCCATGAATGACCCGGAACGCATGCTCAGGCGAATTCAGAACGCTGGCGCCATCTTTCTCGGACATCATACGCCTGTCGCTCTTGGCGATTATATTGCCGGGCCGTCACACGTGCTCCCCACCGGAGGCACGGCCCGATTCGCAAACGGTCTTGCTGCCTCCGACTTCCTCAAACGCTCGTCCATCATCTCCTACGACGCTGCTGCACTCGCCGCTGATGCCGATGATGTCCGCCTCATGGCCGAAAAGGAAGGGCTCACCGCCCACAGTGCCAGCGTGGATATTCGGCTTGGACGATGAATCCTGAAGGCAGGGAACAGTTCCTCGTAACCCTCGTCCTGCACGTCAGTCACACGGGCATGGTCATGCAGCTGCGACAACTTGGAAATTCGACTTTGCGTGTCACACCCGTCGCCATGGGGTGCTGGCCCATTTCCGGCATCACCAGTCCTGATGTCAACCCCAACGACAGCCTCGCCACGCTCCGTGCAGCGCTGGACTGCGGGATTAACTTTTTCGACACAGCTCATTCTTATGGCACCAGCGAGTCACTGCTGGCAGAAGTCATCCGGGGACGTCGCCACGAGGTTGTGATTGCCTCGAAAGGTGGACTTACACGCCGTGACGGTCGTCAGATTCACGATGCACGCCCTGAATCACTCCGCGAACAATGCCAGCAGTCGCTCCAACAGCTCAATTGCGAGCAGATTGATCTTTACTATCTGCACGCTGCGGATCCGAGTGTGCCCATTACAGAATCCGCCGGAGCCATCGCTGATTTGATTTCCGCCGGCTGGGTTGCGACGGCTGGCGCCTCCAATCTCAGCCTGACCGAACTCAGACAATTCCAATCAGTTTGCCCGCTCACTGCCGTCCAGCCTCCCTATAATCTGCTGCAGCGCGGCATTGAATCAGAACTTGTTCCGTGGTGCCGTGAACAACAGATTTCTCTCTGTGTCTACTGGCCTCTTCTCAAGGGACTGCTTGCCGGTCAGCTCCCCAGAAACCACGTCTTCCCCACCAGCGACGGACGACACAAGTACCCGATGTTCCAGGGAATCGAATGGCAGCGCAATCAGGATCTGCTGGACGAACTCCGACCAATCGCCTCAGGGCTCAATGTCACACTGGCGGCACTGGCCGTCGCATGGACGATTCATCAGCCCGGCGTCACGGCGGCACTCTGCGGTGCCAAACGCAGCTGGCAGATTCAGGAATCCGCAGCCGCTGCAGCTCTGCAAATCCCCACCGACGCAATGGATGCCATCCACGCTGCCCTCGCTCGTCGAGGACCAGCAAATACAAGGGCAGCCGTTTAGTGGCTTCAATCTCCTGTTTCCTTTCTCTCACCTGATTTGAAACCTCCATGCACTTCCTGATTACCAACGATGACGGTTTCGATGCTCCCGGACTTGCAGCCCTGCACATTGCTCTGCAGCCGCTGGGACGCATTACCGTCGTGGCCCCTGCTGTTTGTCACAGTTCCCGCGGACATGCCGTGGACACGAAGAACCCGATTCGCCTTGAGCAACGGCAACTGCATCCGTTCGGGGACTTCAAGGTGGTGCATGCGTCCCCCGCGGACTGTATTCGTGTGGGAGTTCGGCATGTGCTCGCAGACCCACCTGACTGCGTCGTGGCCGGCATCAATCCCGGAGCGAATCTGGGGGTCGACCTGTTCTATTCCGGAACCGCAGCCGCCGCACGTGAAGCCGCTCTCCTCGGCATCCCAGCGATCGCGCTTTCACGCCTGATTCACCCTGACTTCCCAATCGACTGGACAATTCTGGCTCGCCACGCAACACGGGTGGTTCAACTGCTGCTCAGCCCGCAGTTCAGGCTGCCGGCAGGCCATTTCTGGAACGTGAACTTCCCCACGGTACCTGATGAGCAGTATCCGGAAGAGCTCACAATTGTTCCACAGGGCACGGGGCCGCACGCAGTGCAGTTTTCCGTCGTGGAGGACACCGGAAATTCTCAGTTACTCGCCTATTCCGCCAGTTACCGTGATCGGCTGCGGTCGGGTGAATGCGATGTCCATCACCTCTTCGAGCGTCGGCTGACAGCCACCCCGGTCGGCCCGTCGCTCACTGCTCCGGCTGTCCCCCCGTTCTACTCACAGATCCCCCTCAATTCCGCAGCCTCCGCGGATTGACAGGCTGCCCGGAGGTTGTCAGGATTCTTTCAGTGATCAGGCAGGCGGCCTGTCCAGAAAAACCACGGACGGTTGCTCCCGTGCCCCCAGACCTGCAGCCGGGCGCAAATCACACATTCACGTGAACTGCCTGCCGCACCCCGGCTTCAAACCCTGTATGCACGAACATCTGACGATCCTCAGCGGCCGTGCCAACCCGGAACTTTCTCGGGAAATTGCCGCCTATCTCGGTATCGGACTTGGGCACATCGAAGTTGGCAACTTCCCGGACGGCGAGATCAGTGTCAAGCTGAACCAGAACATCCGCGGGTGCGACGTTTTTCTGGTCCAGCCAACCTGTCCACCCGTCAACGAAAACCTCGTTGAACTACTCGTGCTCATCGATGCCTGCCGCCGCGCCAGTGCTGCTCGGATCACGGCCGTGATGCCCTACTTTGGCTACGCCCGTCAGGACCGCAAGGACTCCGGGCGCGTACCCATTACCTCGAAACTGGTGGCCAACCTGATCGTGCAGGCCGGCGCCCACCGCGTGCTCACCATGGACCTTCACGCCGCACAGATTCAGGGCTTCTTCGATGTCCCGGTGGATCACCTGTACGCTGCCCCCATTCTTGATCGCCACTTTGCATCGCTGGCCATTCCCCAGGACGAATTGGTGATCATCAGTCCTGACGAAGGCAGCATAAAACGCACCCTGCAGCATCAGGATCACCTCGGAGGTGCCCTCGCCATCGTCGATAAGCGTCGAGCCAACGCGATGGAAACTCGTCAGGCCAATCTCATCGGCGGTCCCATCGAAGGCAAAACGGCTCTGATCTTCGACGATATGATCACCACTGCGGGGTCCATCTGCGGCGCTGTGGAAACGGTTCGAGCCCACGGCGCAAGACGGATCTACCTTGGTGCCACACATGCAGTGCTCTGCGGACCCGCCGCTGAACGCCTCGAAAAAGCCCGTGTGGACGGTATTGTGGTGACCAACACCTGCCCGATTCCACACTCGGCTCGGCTGCCAAACCTGACCCGCGTGTCAGTGGCTGAACTGCTGGGTGAAGCCATTCGCCGGGTGCATCGCAATGAATCAGTCAGTTACCTGTTCGACTGAAGGTGATCTCTCTGTCCGCTGCTGCGAGCCAGCCCAAGCACCATTCCCACCGCAGCAAGGCTCACCAGCAGATTCGTTCCACCGTAGCTCACCAGGGGATGTGGCACGCCTTTCGGCGGCACCAGTGCCACCGCCACCGCAATATTGGCCATAGCCTGCAGGACAAGCTGTGTCAGCAGGGTGGTGCCAACGACCCATGCAAAACTGTGGCGCGGCAGTGGAGCCAGCACGGAGCGACCGGTGAAGTAAAACACAATCCATATAAAACAGATGGTCAGTGTGCCGGCCAGTCCCAGCTCTTCACCGATGACTGCGAAGACAAAGTCCGTATTGGCTTCAGGAAGATAGCTCAGCTTTTGCCAGCCGCGGCCGATGCCGGTGCCCTGTAATCCGCCGGATCCCAGCGACAGCAGCGACTGGCGAATCTGCCACGGCGCCGCCGCTGGGTCCCGCCACGTCTCAATAAAACCCGTGATCCGCTGCAGCTGGTATGGCCGCAGCACCAGCAGTCCGGCGGCGGCCGGAGCGAGAAGCAGTCCGCAGAGGACGAAGTAACGCAGTGGCCAGCCAGCAAAAAACAATGCCAACAGAAAACCGGTCGTGAGAAACACTGCCGCTCCAAGATCCGGCTCCGCCACCACCAGCGGAATGCTCAGCACCAGCGGCAGCAGGGTCCGTGGAAGACCATCCAGAGTGAACGGGCCACTCCGCTTCTGCCGCAGAACTTCAGCGGCAGCCACCATGGGAAGTATCAGACGCCCCAGTTCGGATGGCTGCAGTGAGAGTCCGGCAAAGCGAATCCACCGCTGTGCTCCATTGATCCGCGTACCGATGCCGGGGATGAGCACAGCAGTGATCAGCAGGGCAAAGCACCAGAACAGTGTCCGAGCATGGCGTTCCAGTTGTTCCGCTGTCAGTCGTGAAGCGCACCATGCTGCTGTTGTAGCGATGCTCAGCCACAACAGATGCCGCGTCAAAAATAACTCGTCCTGGCGACTGGGCCGCGATGTCAGACTGGCGCTCTGCACCATCTGCACACCCACGCAAAGCAGAATCGCGGTAATCGCGGCAAGCAGATGTTCAAGGCTCCGCTGGGAGACTGCGCCTCTTTCCTGCGACGTTGCGGCGCCCATCCCGAGAGTTCGTTCCGCGTTTCCGAATTTCACCGAATCCATAACAATGTCGCCGGTTCGTTTGCGAAACGCAGCGTCACCTCTTTATCCTCCCCCTGCGAACGGAGGCCACCCGGAATTTCACAACGGTTCCGCGGCGGACAGGGATGTCCTTATCTCCTATCGACTCTCAGTTCCCATGGCTGCAGGAACGCAGCCACAGCGACTGCAGAAACTGCGGCAGAACTGTGGATTGAATCAATTCCACCAATCCTGCGGACAGTCTCCTATGGCCAAAGCCGCCTCCGCCCAGCTTGCCGACATCGGCAACTCCCTGATCACGCTGCTCCAGCAGCATCAGTCCGTCTGCGGCCACTCTCCCGGCGCGGCGTTCCTCACGTGGTTCCAACTCCTGCAGGCCCTGCCACACCCCCAACATGAACTCGCCCGCAAGGCGCTCGCCAAAGCCCCCGCCAAAGCCACTGTCGTGGTGGCCATTCCGGATGACGTCGACAGCCCCGTTGCCTCCATTGATGACCTGCAGTCGTTGACCGCCTCTCCCCAATTGCTGCAGCGACTGATCCTGCATCCCCAGCACGGCTGTTCGGCAGATACTCCCGTGCAGCCACTGACCGAACTTGTCAAATCGCTCGACAAACGCCTGCAAAAGCTGGTGGTTGCCGCATGGTCCGAAGTCGCCCTGACGCCACCTGCCGGCATTGCCGCCATCCGCACCACCAAAGGCAAAAAAACTCAGGTCAGTTTTCACGACACTCGCTTTCCGCGCCCCGAAACACAGCTTGCTGAACGACTGCTGGCGGCCCTGCGGCAGACTACTGCCGATCATTCCCGTGCGTTCACAACGCCTGCCGATCTGCTGACGCTGGCTGGCATCGAGTCAGACCATCCAGCGCTTCCTGCGACGCTGGCGCTGCCCGAATTTCAGACCGCCTGCTGCACACTTCGCGGTCGGGGAAGTGAGGCGTGGATCGCGCCTGCAGAAAACGCGACGGACACGCTCAGCAGACCGCTGCTGCTTGCGGCTCTGCTCACCGAAACCTGCTCGTCCTCCAGTCCCGAAATTCGCCTCTCGGCTCTTGCCAAACTGTTTGCAAAGGACATACAGCCCAGCTTCATGGCAGCATGGCTGCAGCCTGCGGTTGCCGATGCCCTGAAGACTGTCTGCCAGGTCACCCCTGCCGGTACTCCCCGCAAACCCGATCTGCTGCTGCGCGATCTCCGCT
>JBEIEK010000026.1:0-31799 GCA_040382995.1 Planctomycetaceae bacterium | reverse complement strand
GCCGAAGGTTGTCTCCCCCGCGGCATCCTCGGGCTTAACGCCGAAGCTTTCCGCGACTACGTCCAGTACATCGCAGACCGCCGACTTGAACGCATCGGCCTGCCAACGCAGTATGGTTCGTCCAATCCCTTCCCGTGGATGAGCGAAACCATGGACCTGTCAAAGGAGAAGAACTTCTTCGAGACACGAGTGACCGAATACCAGAGCGCCGGGGCACTCAACTGGGATTGATCCCGGGCCGCTGGTCTCAAAAAAATCACTCCTCAGCCTGGCCCCGTCGAAAGCAGGCACTGTCAGATTTCTGACAACTGCCGCTTTCCACGGGGCTTCTTCATGCGCCTCGACTACTCAATCTTCCCAAGCATCGGATGTTGCGGTGCCGTGGTGCAGGCTCGGGGAAGACCTCGACTGTCTGAAGTCGTCCAGCCCTCCACCCAATCCTCCCAAAGTGTCCGCGATTCAAAGAACAGGATTTGCGATCGTTCCACCGGGTAAAGCCCTGCAGCGGTCGCCACATCGGCAGGAATCGGACGAAGCAGCCCCTTCCGCGACAGATCGATCCTGAGTTCCTGCCGGAACTGAGCGTGTGGCCAGATCGCCAGCCCCTCCGAGTTGATGTCGTAGGGGTGGTCCTTCAGGAATTCACGCTCCAGCTGCTCGCGGACCATGTCAATACCGCATTTGCGATAGAAGCCCTCGAGAGCGTGCTGGAATGAACGCAGCTGATCGGCGGACGCAAAACTCAGGAACCCCGGTGATGCCACTCCCGCCACCACCCAGCCACTTTGCTCCTGGAACAGCAGCGCAAACGGACGTTCACCCAGCCGAGTGCAATAGATCTCGACCTTGAAGCTGTTCGAAGACGGGTGGATCTCGCCGCACTCCAGCCCGAAGTCCTGCCAGACCGGGCAAAGTTCAAGCAGGCGGATCAGTTCGCGGTTGACAAAGTTCCGAATGGCCAGTTCCACGTGTTCGAGTTGTGCTCGGACGGCACGTCTTGAACTAAAGCGATGAAACGAGGGTGGCTGGTGCTCCAGCAGCCGCAAACGACGGAAGAGCTTTGGCAGGGTACCGGAATGGAAGCCGGGCCGCAGGAGTCTGGCGACGGATTCGCCGTGAGTTCCTACGGCGCCCGGGGTGAGCAGGGGACGGCGATTGGACAGGTACAGGCGCCAGTTTTCCTTGAGCTCCCAAACGGCGAACCCGAAGATCCCGGGAATGAAGAAGATATTAAACCAGGTGATGAATTCAGCCAGTGCAATGCCCAGGTACGGCTGCAGGATCCGCACCATTTCACGCTGCATCAGCAGCAATCCGGGCAGGATCATTTTGTGAGCGACAGTGACGACCGGAAAGTGCTTCACCGGGTGAAAGGTGGGTTCAATCAGCAGATTCACGTAAATGCGAATCAGAAAGGAGACGAACGACCAGATCACTCCCAGGATCGCCTTGACGACGATCGACATCCAGCTTTCATCGCTGTGGAATCGCAGCCATTCGTCCACGGCGTAGAGAAACCGTTCCAGAAAGGACAATAGAATCCGGTATGCATCGAGGATAAAGACGAAGACTGCCAGCACCACTCTGACGTGCAGACGGTGCCAGACACTTGCCAGCCATTCGGCGGTCAGTTCCTGAGCATCGCGTCCAAGCCGGGAATTCAGTGCAAGGCTGGCGAATACCGATACCAGCAGCCACCACGTGACCGTCTGCGGTGGACCTTCAAGAAGGAATGGAATCAGTCTTGCGGGAATGGCGGCAGCCAGCATCGGTACGACAACCAGACGCCGAATCTTCACCACCGACCGGTTCCTCCAGAACCACTGCACAATCGGCTGTCGCAGAATTCGCACTGGATAGTCCAGCAGACAGCGTCGTACTACCTTGAAAAAACTGAAGATCACCCGCAGGAAGCGGCGGCGAAACCAACCCACATGAATCAGAGCCATCAGCAGAAAGCCGAGCATCAGCACGGGGGCTGCCGCTGCTGCGATCGATCGATCAGCCGCTGCCATGGCCGGCTTGACAGGCTGCTCCACGACCATCGTTGTGGAACTGATGGAAGTTTCCTGAGCCTCCGCGACTGGCTGAGCCCCCGCGACTGGCTGAGCCTCCGCCTGATCGACAGGACGGTTTGCCGGCAGCCGATGCAGCATGAGTTCCACACCCCGGACTGCGACGTAGGCACCGCCGAAGGGGATGATCAGAAAGAGCGTTGCAAAGCGACCTGTGCGATTGCCAAAGAAGATCGAACTGGTTGTCTGCAGCGCCCGCAGATAGAACTCCCCCCGCCGATAAACACCGTCCATTGCATACTCCAGCCGGTCGTCGGCTCGGAGCAGATAATCGCCACGCCACAGATCGCGAATATCGCTCAGGTCGGGCAGCTTCAGATCGTTTCGGCTGATGGAATCTCGCAGATACCCCAATGTGAGGTAGCCACGGCTGGATATGCAGTCGAGAGCGTCTTCCACCAGTTTGTCCGCAGCCACTTGTTCCGGAATGTTGCCCGGCACCAGTTGCACATCCTGCAGCGTTTGCTGCAGCCCGGACGCATGCGTTTTCGCATCTGCTCCTCAGACAACGACGCGGCACGCTGCAGCAGCGCCGTTAGACGCTCACGATCCACACCGCTCAGACGTACATCCGCCAGGCGTCGCTCAGCGCTTGCCAGGTGGCGTGTCATGAGCACTTCGCGGAGGCTGTCAAGTGGCCGACGGAGTGGACGCCGGCCTCGGCTGGCGACCCATTTGACGAGATCAACACGGTAGATCGTGCGTTCGTGGTCGATGCAGACCTTCTGCAGGTCGTAAAGCAGCTTCCGTTCGGAATTCCAGAAACCGTGAATGGCGTTTGTCGCCAGCTCCCGCAGGGACGCCTGCCAGTCCTCGGTCTCCTCTGCCGGAAAGCTGATCGCCCGCCGAAGTCGCTGCACCAGGCAGGCCACGTCTGCCCGAATCTTCTCCTCCGCCGAAAAACGCTTCTCGTCGGTCGATGCGGCTGCGGAGGCAAAGACGGAGTGTACGAGTGCCGCAACCGTATTGCCCCGCTCATTCGCCCGGTCCCGCCGCCGCAGGGCGCGCAGCCAGCCACGGTCCGATGGTGCTGATCCGGAGGCTGCACTCCAGTCCCGCCGCGTATGCGCCAGGCGCACTTCGTCACGAAGGATGTGCGGTGTCAGGTCCGGGAGTGCTGCGCCGTAGAGCTGCGTGCGGCGAAAGAGCGTTTCAGCGTCCACGTCAACCGCCAGCAGGGACTCCACGTGCGTATTTCCGGCCAGTGACGGAAACCAGATCGGGAGCAGGTCCGGTTCAAACCAGCGCAGCTCCAGATAGACGGCCGCAAATTCACGCCATGCCGCCACACGCGATTCCGGATGAATCAGCAGCTGCTCATTCCGCAGGACAAAGTGTGCCTCATCAAACTCGGCCTGACCGAGCTCTGCAATGCGCCGCTGCACAAAAGCCCGTTCGTCCCCACCCGCGATGCATTCGGACAGCCGCAAATCCAGCACCGCATGGAACAACCGACGCCAGACCTGCTGCAGCAGTTCCTGCAGCGGCCAGTGCTCCAGTTCCGCCTCTTCAGGCTGGCAAATCAGCAGACAGCGTTCCGGCAACTCCGCAAAATTCTCTAAACCCAACTCATCCGGGTGCACCAGGTGCTGCACATCAGACCGCGCGACAATCTGGGAGAATGCGTGAGGCACCGAGACCGAGAGCTTGACGAATCCGTGCAGCTCACGAATCACCCGACGGATGACTCGCGGCTCAACCAGATACGCCGCGCTTTCCGACCGGTGCAAAGCCCTGCGAAGCTCGTCAATCCGACCTGCCACGTCACCCTTCACCACAGCTTCACCCCCGCAACCACAGACACTCCGACCACTTTCAGGAGAATGCCCCGTGGAAGTGTAGCCGAGCAGGTCATTCAGAGACAGCCAGGCATGGGAAATCCTGAACGGAAAATGAACTTGCCGATTCTTTCGACTTCGTCACAATTCCAACCGCAGCACCCCGCTGTTTCCAACAGCCTCTCCGGACCCTCCGTGCATGATCATTACAATCGATGGACCAGCAGGGTCCGGCAAAAGCACAGTCGCCCGCCGACTTGCCGAAAAACTCTCTGTCCGCTTTCTGGATACCGGCGCCATGTATCGCGCCATCGCACTCGCAGTGCTCCAGGCCCACGTCAGTCCCGATGACTGCCATGGCGTCGCCAGCGTCGCACAAAACTGCCGTATCGACCTCCCCGCCGATGGCATTTTTCTAAATGGTTCCAATGTGACGGCCGCAATCCGGGAACCTGAGGTGACCACCGTGGCGTCCATTATCGCCGCCAATCCTGCCGTCAGACAACGGCTTGTCAAAATGCAGCAGCACATCGGAGCCGACGGATCGATCGTCACGGAAGGTCGTGATCAGGGCACCGTGGTGTTCCCGGACGCGCCCCACAAGTTTTTTCTCACTGCCAGCCTGGCGGCCCGGGCAGCCAGGCGACAGGCCGAACTTCAGCGGAAATCCCTCCCGCAGGCACTCGACGAAGTCATGGAGCAGATTCGGCTGCGCGACGCACGTGACGAACAACGAGCCACAGCGCCCATGAAACCAGCTTCCGACGCAGTCATCGTTGATACTTCCTCAATGGATGTCGATGAAGTCGTGCAGCTGCTGTTTCAACGGATTGTTGCAGGCACCACCGCAGGAAACGGCAATTTCTGAGTCCGCGATTCACCGCGCTACCACACCCGCTGCCTGCACAGGAACCGTTGTGGCCGGAGCCGTACTGGGTTCAATCGCCAGCAGCCGACGGGACTCCTTCAGCAGAAATGCCGTGTCCATAAACGGTTGATAGCTGATGTCCTGCCAGCGAATCCGCCCTGCGGCATCGATAAGAAACGTGCCGTGCAGCGCCGCTTTCTCGAAATCGTCATAGCAGCGGTATTGCCGGAACACGGACATCTCGGGGTCGGCCGCCAGCGGAAACGGCAAACCGCCCTCAAGGTCCTCAAGCGCCTTCCGCAGATGCTCCTGCTTGTCAGTGCTGATCGCAATCACTTCCAGACCCGCATCGCGGAACCCCTGAATGTTCTGAGCGATTGTTTTCAGCTGTTCAGCGCAGTGCAGGCAGCCGTATCCGAGGTAAAAGACGATCACAACCGGACGCCCGGTATAGTCGCTGAGTGATCGTGGCTGCCCGTCGACTCCGGGCAGTGTCCAGTTCGTTGCCGTCACGGGTGACCAGCGAAACGGCCCCAGGGAATCCAGTACCGGGCGAGCGCCGAGGTCGGCAGGCACTTCTGCCGGCATGCGCCAGTCAGCAGCATACCCCCAGGTCGCCGCCAGGGGTGCCAGACGCTGGAACGGCGGAGCTTGCAGGTCGATCGTGGAAGAGATTTTTCTGAGTGATTCGAAGGCCGCCCTGGCCGCTTCGGTCTGCTCGGCGGCCGCCAGAATCTCCACCTGAGCCGCCAGGGGCAGGACTTCGCCGGCACGCGCCTTGACCCGCTCTTCAATCTTCCGGACGGCGTCGTCCTTCTTCCCGGCTTTCAGGAGCACCATTGCAAGCTGTTCAGGGGGAATGTCGGCTTTCGCGAGCAGTTCTGCGGCTTTTGCGTAGTCGCCGGCTGCAGCAGCCACTCGCCCGTCCACTTCCTGAATCGCTTTTTCAAGTCGCGAAATCTGAGATGCAAACTTCTGTTCCGCGTCCTTCCGCGCTTTTTCGAGGGCTTTCTCGTCGGCCTTTGCCTCTTTCGCTTTTGCTTCTGCTTCTGTTACGGCCTGCTGACGACGCGTTTGTTCTGCCATCAGCTGCTGCTGCAGACGCTCGCGGGCCGCGGTTGCGCGGGGATCGCCAAGCATTGCGAGCGCCGCCGCGACGGCGCGGTCGCGTTTGAGATCCTCTTCGGGGTTCCCAAGGTCCTCAAACCCAGGCGTCCCGGCAAGTCCTGCCAGCCGGTCCCAGGACTCGAACGCTTCAAGCACTTCAAGGAGACGTTCGCGACCGTAGCGAAAACTTCCGCCCCTGCCGGTATCGTTGTATTTGGGATGCCGGGGCAGGCTGAGCATGTTTCGGGCGAGCGATTCAGCGTCCTCTGAGCGGCCAATCGCCACCATGTTGCGGATACACCATTCGTTGTTGTGCGCAAAGTTGTGAATCTGGTCCGGGAGCAGGCGGTCGCGGATCATTTGTGCATGGTCCACCCGAGCGGATGCCTCCTGCTGCCAAACCGCGTCGTGATATCGCCGCAGACGAGAATAGATATGGCCAGGCATATGCCACATGTGAGCGATCGAGGGGGCTGACAGGCCGCACAATGCCGATGACTGGAGTGCCAGTTCCGGCTTGCGACCGTCCCACAGGTGAATTCTGTAATGGTGAGCCGGATGCAGCGGTTCGGCATCGAGCACCTGCTGGATCGTGGCGTCGATCGCCAGATTGGAGGCCATGTCGAGCCCCTCCCGCTTGCCCGCCCAGAAGTACTCGCACAAAAACGCCTTCGTTTCGATGTCGTCCGGAAATTCGAGCAGGATGTCTTCCAGATCCGAAACGTAGCGATTCGCACGCTGACGGCGATCTGTTTCCTGTTCTGTCTTCGCCCCGGCCCACCGATCAAACGCCTCTATCAGCAGCTTTTCACGGCGGCCTGCCTTCTCACGACGCTTCATGGCCTCGGCAATAAAACCCTTGGCGCGGTTCAGGTTTCCACGGTTTGCCATCGCCATACCCCAATAGGCGATGGCACAGTCCGGATCATGCATCGCGGCCTGCCGAAATGAGCGTTCAGATTCGAAATACCAGAATCCGTGCAGTTGGGCGACACCCTGAGCGACAAATTTCTGAGCGTCCTCGGAGGGAGATGTGACAGGAAAACGTACGCGCCCCGTTCCCTCCATCAGCCGTGCAGCCTGACGCGGGCCTTCATTGAAGACCTCTCCGTGCTGCGAGTGGCCCTCTTTCACGGGCTGTGCAGGGGGCGCTGCTGGTGCCGGTTCCTGACTGAAAACAGGGCCCCACCCGGGAATTATCAGCAAACTGCTGAGGAACAGCCTGACAAGATTCCACGGAAGGCCGGTGGGCTGATGAGGCATGAATCACCGCGGGGCAGGCAGGAGGAGGTGGGAGGAGCGAAGAGCAG
Source organism: Planctomycetaceae bacterium (assembly GCA_040382995.1). Lineage (GTDB taxonomy): Bacteria > Planctomycetota > Planctomycetia > Planctomycetales > Planctomycetaceae > SXXK01. The sequence goes on along the minus strand of JBEIEK010000026.1, from coordinate 24,661 downwards.
ACGTTTGGAAACCCCCATTCTGCCGCGCTGGGGGTGGAGAAGCAAGCGACGGGTTGGCTGAGCGTATGGAAATCGGAATTGTTACTGGTGGCATCTGGGAATTCGGAAGTAGAGAGCGCGCTGTGCGGTGGCTCTCGCCAACTTCATCGCGTGATTGAGTTTGTGTGTTGTGTCGATTTTCCGGTTTCGTCGGGAAGCAACAGCAGCCGAGGGTGCCAGTTCGCAACAGACTCGCCGCATACCTCAGGAATTTGACCGTGCATCCAATTTCGCATGAAAACTTTCGCAATTGAGTGAAAAAGGGTGGAATAGGGAGTCTGGTGAGGATAGTTTGGAGCAAGCTGCCCTTTATTTATCCGCGGAATTACCCAATGACTCTGCTCTTCCAAACGCTCTGTGCGCAACCCGATCTGCTCCGCCTTTGTGAAGGGCGCAGCGACGTGCAGTGGGCCCACTCAAACTCGGCCACAGACCTGCTCGATCTGCCATGCGACCGCAAGCCGGATACATTATTTATTGACTTGCGATCCTACGCAGGCACGGACCTGAACCGGGACCTTGCGGCAATTCTGCATCAGATGCGGGGATGTCGCCTGATTGCGGTGACTCAGGATGGTTTTCCTCTGGAGATCGCAGGAACTCTGCTCACCGTGGTCGACGACGAGTGGGACCTGAACCTGCAATCGCAGTTTCAGGCCGCGTGGCTGACGGCCGCTCCACCCGGTTCACGTCCTGAACCGTGGCGAATTGAAACACCCACCGGCGACGTCCTGACGTATTCAGATCAGATGCGGGACCTGCTGACAACCGCCAGGCAGGTAGCCGACAGCAACGTGCCGATCATGCTCTCCGGCGAAACCGGAACAGGCAAATCCACAACCGCCAGAAAAATCCACGGCTGGTCGTCTCGACACGCCAACCCGTTCATGTATCTGCCCTGCGGTTCGATTTCTCGCGACTTGATCCTGGCGGAGTTATTCGGGCACACCAAGGGGGCGTTCACAGGGGCAACGCAGGAGCGCATGGGGAAGATCGAAGCGGCTGCCGGGGGAAGTCTGCTGATCGATGAAGTCGACCTGCTGACCCTCGACGACCAGGCCAAACTTCTGCGAGTTGTCGACACCGGAGAATTCGAGCGTCTTGGAACGGTAGAAACTTCCCATGCAAACTGTCGGCTGATCTTTGCCTCCAACGTGGATCTGCGACGGCTTGTGCAGCAACAGCGATTCCGCAGCGACTTGTACTATCGCATCAACGTCATCGATCTGGTGCTCCCGTCCCTGCGTGACCGCAGCCGGGATATTCCACTGCTGGCGCTCGACTGCCTTCGCGATTTGTCTCTGGAGCAAAACAAGTCCGGCCTGCGTGTTTCGCTCCGCATGCTCTGGGGCTGTGCCCGGCATACGTGGGACGGAAACATCCGCGAACTTCGCAATCGGCTGCTCCGCTGCATGACGCTCGCCCGCACCCCGCTGCTCTCTGAACGCGACATGGGGATGGACAACTTTGCCCCTGCCACGGGTTCCATACGCACCGAAGTTTCCACCACCGTCGTGCCGCTGGAACGCTGTGTGGACGACGCCTCCCGAGAAGCCATCATTCGCTGCCTGCAACTGCACAACAACAAGCGGGCGGCGGCCGCCAGAACGCTGAAAATCAGCCGCTCGACGTTATACAGAAAGCTGGAAGAGTACGGCCTGCTGGGGCCGGACGAAACGCGGGAGCGTCGCTCGGATGGCAAACGGAACCAGGGGGATGAGGATGAATCACGGGTATTGGTTTGACCGGTCCTGCCAGTTCTCCGTCCTGTACAGAATGTTTCTTTTAAGTTTTTTGCTGCCAAATGCACACAAACAAAAAAAATCCGTTTCATGAAATAGGCTGCTTCAAGGCACAGATCTTGCGTCCTGTTCAGAGACGTCCGCCAGTGGGGCGCCCAACTTCCTCATGGGAATCAGCCGGCCGGCAGACGATTTTTTGGCCTGTTTTACTCGAATCCCTCGTGTTCTCAATGACCGCTATCGTTCAAACAATCAACTCCGGCTGTCCCAGTTTTCATGTGTCCCCGGCAGTGCGCCTCATGCATCTGTCCTGTTGTTGAAACACTGCGGTCACCTCTTCATATGCGACATCTGTTTATTCTCGTTGAACTCTCAAATCGGTCCCGATGGTGATAACGATGCATAAGAAAAACCGACTGTTCCGCACTGCTCTGACCCAACTCAGACGTCTGGCTGTATGCGAACACGGAGCCATGCAGGTCACGGAATATCTGTTGATGGGCACGATCGTGAGTCTCGGAGTGATCGTGGGGCTCGTAAGTTACCGCAACGCTGTCGTACTGGAGTACGGCGACGTCGCTACGGCGTTTAAAAGGATTGATCAGAGCTACAGTTTCACTCTGACCGGCAGTACCACAAGTTCGTTCAGTGATTCCGATTCGACCAGCCACACAAACACCATAAACGTCACATCACCCTCCGGTTCAGGGGAAAACTGATCTCGGCAACCAAAGCTGGGTGAAGAAACACACGCGACCTGATCAGGCCGGATGCCTGACCAGGGTTCAAAACGGGTCGCCAGTCGACCGGTTGATCAGATTGAAACTGGTTTTCCAAGTCAGGATGCAGAGAGTCAGAACCTATGAGTGCTCCCACAACAGCTCCCACCCGCCGCAGTGCTCCACTGCTGTTTCTATTCCTGTTTGCCATGGTCTGTGGCATCGTGGGAGTCGCTTTTCGGCTATACAACGGGCCGGAAACAGTGCAGAAGCCGGCCCCACAACCGATCCTGATTCCGGTCGCCAGCAGCGATTTGAAGCAGGGACGACGCATCAAGGGTTCAGACTATTACGTCCTGCCCATGTCCTCCGCGGATTTTGCCAAGGCCGCGAAGGGTAAGATCGTCTTTACTCAGGCAAAGGATCTGGTGGGACGCATTATCAAGGGCGAAGTCAAGCTCGGAACACCATTCTCCGTCGACTCCGTCTACCCCGAGGGCACTGGCCCAACACCCGCTGAACTGCTCACAGAAGGCATGCGAGCCGCGACAGTCCGCGTGTCACTCGTCGGTGGCATTCGCGGCTTTGCTGCCCCCGAAACATGGGTTGACGTCATGTTTCGCCGCAGCGACGCAGGCCTCAAGGCATCAACCGATGCCGCCCGAACTCACACCCTCCTCGCAGGTGTGCGAATCCTCGCCATCCAGGACAACACTGTCGCCAACTCCATTCTCTCCGGCGATCGTATCTCGAAACCAACCGAGGAGTTCGAGCTGACCCTGGAGCTGACGCCAGAACAGGCAGAAGTGCTCAAGTCAGTCGAACAGCGTGGGGATCTCTCGCTCAACATGCTCCCCCAGGATCCAAACCGCAGGAACATGGGAACGCTCCCATCACCTGAGGTCATGAAATTGATGCTGGGGATCGAAGACCCCATTCCTGCTCCACCGGTCGTCGTGGTTACCCCACCGCCATCGGTCCGCATTGTTCGCGGCGGTTCTCAGTCCAGCGTCACGGTCGAACACCAGGCCGATCTCATCATGGATCGCTCGCTCTACCCGGCTCCTGTCAGAAATCCTGATCCCCCGGTTGACCCGCCTGCCCCTCGGGTCGCCCCTGACCCATCCAGGGCCTGGCCAATGTACCGACCGGTGGAAACCAAACCCCAGGCTGCTGATGGGGCCGTTGAACCCAACACGGTCCCCGCCAGCGACGAAGCAAAACCCAGTGCTGCTCCCAGCCAGCCACAGCGCCGAACTGGTGTGAGCGATTCATCAATCATCGTACAACGTCCTGCGCGCGGGGCTTCGCCTGCCCGAACAACCGTTCCCCGCGTTTCTTCCACCACCCCAACCAGCCTCCCACAAAGCCGTCCGCCAATGCCGGCTCGGTCGCTCTATCAGTCTTCTTACCAGCCCATCCCAGGCCTCTCACCTCTGCGACGTACAACCATCCCCCGAACATCTTCGGTGACTCCGCTCACCGCTGGTCACCGTTCCCACTACGCCAGCAGCGGCCACTCCAGCTCCCGACGGGCGGTGGGGAGTTCAGTCAGCATCGTGAGCCGTGCACGTCTGCCTTTGCTTGCTTCTGGTCCGCGCCGTCCCCTCACCCCGGTTCCCTCGTCCTCCCCGCGAACGTCTTCACCTGTCTACGCTTCCGACCCCCGCAGACCGCTCGTTCTGACATCCCGCCCCAACACCGCAGCATCGCCCGTCACAGTGGCAGCGCCGCGTCGTCCAGACTGGCCAACCTCCAATCCCACAGAACTCGTGCTCTCAAATACACTCCTGACACGCTCCTCCAGACTTCCTCTGCTGAAATCGGGCCCTCAGGACTAAAAAAATCCGCCATTGTCAACAAATGCGGCTTATCTTCCCAAAGACCGGGGGCACTGTCGGGTTCAGCCCAACTGCAAATCCCAGCTCCCTCGGATAATCACTCCCCCGGCTTTGGTTACTGGAAATTTCTATGTTCGGTCTTAAACGTCCCCGCGGTCCCGCGGCTCCAGAGTCCGCCGCGCCGGAGAATTACTCAGAGCCTGCAGATCCGACGCCTGCCAGTTCCTCGGTCACGCCCACTGCATCCGTGGCAGTGGCCCCCGAACAGTCTGTGCCATGGCGCGCCTTCGAGAGCACCGAACAGGAACTTGAGTTTCAAAGACGAAAAATTCGCCTTCACGAAGTCCTTGTCGAGGCACTCAACCTGAAGTTCGCCGCGGGTGCAGATCCCGACGCGGCGCGGTCCGCCTACAAGGATGCCATCACCACCGCCGTCAGTCGCTATGCTCCGGATTTCTCAGTGACAGAGCGCGATCGAATGGCTCTTGAACTGCTGGATGAGGCCCACGGCCTGGGTCCCCTCGAACCGCTCATGGCAGACGACTCCATAACTGACATTCTCGTGAACAACCCGCACGAAGTGTTTGTGGAACGTCGCGGTTGCCTCCGCAAAACGCCCGTAGTCTTCGCCGACGGACAGCATCTTCTGCGAATCGTTCAGAGACTCACGGCCAAAGTTGGGCGTCGGGTGGACGAAAGCAACCCGATGGTCGACGCGCGGCTGCCGGACGGATCACGCCTGAACGTGACGATCCCCCCGCTGGCCATCGACGGCGCCACCATCTCAATTCGCCGCTTCCCCCGCACACCTCTGACGATTGACGGACTTGTCGCCGGCGGCAGCCTCTCACGCAGGATGGCCGATTTCCTGCAGGCCGCCGTGGCAGGTCGCGTGAGCATGTTGATTTCAGGAGGGACCGGTACCGGAAAGACGACACTGCTGAATGCACTCGCCGCAGCCGTGCCACACGACGAACGAATCGTCACGGTCGAAGACTCCGCCGAACTTCGGCTCTGCCATCCGCATGTGGTCCGTATGGAAAGTCGGGTTGCCAATACCGAAGGCGTCGGCAGCATCACCCTCCGCGATCTCGTCCGTAATGCTCTCCGAATGCGGCCAGACCGACTGCTGGTCGGGGAAGTTCGTGGTGCCGAAGCGATCGACATGCTGCAGGCAATGAATACCGGCCACGAAGGTTCATTCACCACCATTCACGCCAACGACGCCCGCGAAGCACTCACACGTCTTGAACTGATGATCGCCATGGGGGGCTTCGAACTCCCGCTTCCGGTCATCCGCAATTACGTTGCGTCCGGAATTCGCATGATTGTGCATCTGGCCCGCTGGAAAGGCGGCGCTCGCCGCATCGTGAGAATTTCCGAAGTGAACGGCGTCCGCGATGGCGATTTCATTCTGAATGATGTGTTCCGCTACCAATTCCCAGGAAATTCCCCCTCCGGAGGTACTGAGGAGTTCGTTTCGACGGGGCACGTTCCGACGTGCCTCCCCCGGCTCCAGCATGCCGGCTCAGAGCTCATCGAGGACGATTTTGCTCCCAGCATCTGACCCCTGGCACAATGTCATCTCCTCTGTTCCCGCAAGGCTCCTGTTTTCTGACCCGCCACTGAGCACAAAGCCAGTCACATGGAAACCGCCATTCTGATCATCGCTGGACTCGTCTTCACGGCCGCCGCCGCTGGCGCCGTCGTGCAGATGCTCCGTGGTTGGTCCGCGTCCGACGTCCCGGAACTTCCGATCGACGGTCTGCTCACCGCCGATGAACTTCAGCAGGGCTACGGTGGCGGTCTCGGACGATTCCTCAGAGACGCAGAACTCGACTGGACCCCCGTCGGCATGGTTGCCTACGCGATTGCCATCGCATCTGTGCTGTTCATGGCTGGCTCGGTTGTCACCTTCCCTTCGGTTGGCTGACGTTTCTGCTCATCATCATCGCCACGATCGTGCTGATCGCGCTGATCATTCGTCGCAATCGCCGGCTGGCACAACTCCGCAACCAGCTGCCCGATGTGGTTTCGCTGATGGCCCGATCTTCCCGAGCGGGTCTTGCGATTGAAGAAGCCTTTCTGCTCTGTGAACGCATGGCTCGCGGAAGACTGCAAAACGAACTCCAGACATGCCGCAGCCAACTGGAACTGGGACGCTCGCTCTCCGGCGTCATGGAATCACTCGCCCGCCGCGTACAACTGCGGGAGTTGGGGCTGCTGTCAACGCTCCTTTCTGTGCACCGCCAGACCGGTGGCGGTCTCGCCGACGCACTTGATCGGCTCAGCAGTCTTCTGCGGGATCGCATCGCCTTTCGCGGCCAGATGTCAGCCTCCAGCGCCGCAGGCAGGCTCTCCGCAATTCTCACTGCCCCGGCCGCAACCTTCCTCTTCGCCGCTCTGCTGCTCATTAATCCCGAACACGTCGAGGTCTTCTTCACGACTCCTCTTGGCAGATCCTTCTTCGCCCTCGGTATTGCATTGAATGTCATCGGCGTCGTCTGGATCCTTGGCCTGCTCAAGATCAACCGCTGAGGCAGGTGAGGACTGAATTTATGAATTCTGACATCGGCTTTTTTCTCGCAGTGACTGGTCTGGGTGCCATCGTCTGGACGATGGTCGCAGTCCTTATCAATTGCCGTCGGTTGATTCGCGGCGACTGGGCCGAATCATCCACCGTACTCCTCAACGAGCCCTCGCTCCCCGAGTGGATGCGCTGGCTGGCGGGTTCCGTCCCTCAGCTGAAGATCGAACTTGACCGTATCCGCCGCGACCTGCGGCGGGCTGGAGCGTACACACCGGACGCCTTCGAGCGTCTGATGGCGCTCCGCAACAGCCTCGTCTGGTGCTGCCTCTTTGCCATCCCTCTCCTGCTTGTGATTTTCGGCACCTCCACCAATGCCCTCCGTGGCTGTATCGGTGGCGGGATCCTCGTTGCCATCGTGTTCTACGCCATTCCGGGTCTGTTTCTGAACGCCCGCGGGCGGGTGCGTGCATCCGAAGTGATCAGTTCAACCCCGGAAGTGCTCGACATCATCTCCATGTGTCTCTCGGGCGGCCTGACCCTCGAACAGTCTCTTCCTCGCATCGTCGAGTACAGTCCCTACGTCAGCACCAGTCTCACCCGAGAGCTGCAACTGGTCGTCCGCCAGGCCCAGACATCCTCCGCCGGACAGGCGTTTGATCAACTCGCAGAACGCATTGATGAGCCTGAATTGCGTTCACTGGCAGCCACGGTCATGCATACTGAACGACTGGGGACGGACATGCGACGAGCCATCGACGCTCTCAGCCAGTCCATCCGCACTACGCTCAAACACGAAGCGGAGTCCCGCGCCAACAGCCTCTCCCTCAAGATGCTCTTCCCGGTGATTTTCTGCATCTGTCCGCCGGTTTTCTTCATCCTGATGGTGCCCCCTGTGGTACGTTTACGAGAACATTTCCAGACAGAACTTATCCCGGCCAATACTCGTGAATTGCTGGAGACCGGTTCCGGTGGCGTCACTGCCGCGCCACAGGAATAACGCCTGCCCGCTTTTTTGTCCTGCATAGACTCCAATGCGACAGTACCTGCCATGCCAAAGTGCTCGTTTCGCCCCCTGCTGTGGGTCGAAACTGTCGTGCGCGCGGCGAGCGGTGATGTCGATTGAGCTGCTTGTTGCTGTCCCACTGCTTATGCTTTGTATCGTAGCCGTGCTGCAGTTTGGGCTTGAATTAGCCGGGGCGGTAGTAGTCCACCAAAGTGCGGTCGTCGGCGCAGGACGCTGCTCCACATTCGGACGTTTGATCTGGTCCGGACTTGATGATGACACAGCCGCTGCCGTCCAGCTTCAGCTCACTGCCGCGAATTTGAGCATTGTGGCAGCGAATGACCTGCAGGTGATCGTTCAGGAGCGAGTGTTTGACCCAAATACAACTTACTCCGGCACAGCGGGATCCTGGCCTCTCGGGGCAACCTTCTCCTCTGTCCCCGCCGCTGGGTCAATACCTGCGGATTCCGTGAGAGTCACTGTGAATGTGAGGCTGACTAAAGTCATCCCCGATCTGCTTGGGGGATTTGGATTCAGCATTTCGGGGAAGTACGTTTCCGCTTCCGTAATTCGGCCATACAACGGATCCTGATTTCAAAGTGGCTTTCATGCGCAGGCAGCCTTCACTCAAACCCATTCATCTACCGGGAAGATCCGGTATAGCCACACTGTGGCTGCTTATCGTAGCACTTGTGTTTGTGGCCTGCATGCAGTACGTCCTCGAATCCGGCTGGTTGTTTGTTTGCCGCACCCAGGCCCAGGCCGTGGCCGAATCAGCGGCCCTCGCCGGTGCTCGCTCCTGGGGGTTGGCAGCAACCAACACCGCCACAGATCGTTCGGTCGCTAAAGCCCGAGCGACAGATTTCGTGGTGAACAGTGCCGTACCAGGCCTCTCAACTGCGTACACCAGCCTTCTCGCAAGCCTCCAGGCCAGCGACAACGCGGCTGGCACGAACAATAATCTCACCAGTCCCAACAGTTGTCCCGGCGCTACGGTCTCTTCCAACCTTGTGATTCTCGGTGATTTAGACTCCACAACATTAGTGTTTTCCCCCTACGTTACACCCGTCTCCGCCGGCCGCCGTGGCTGCATGGTGCAGTTCCAGCTGACTGCTGTCAGCCCTGTTTCAAATGTATCCCGAACCGTCAGCGCTCGAGCTACAGCCTATTGGGACTCCGCGTCAAGCCCGAATCGGAGCCGACTCGCTTTCGTAACCGTCACGTGTCCCTAGGCCTGACCTACATCAAATGCACAAACTGTCCCCGCTCACGAATACAGGAGCCACAAATGACTAATCTTCATACGGAATCACAGCCCCGCGGTTGCAAGCGACGTGGCGTTGTGACGGCCGAATATCTGCTGCTGGTCACGCTCATCGGAATCGGCGTACTTGTGGGCCTTGTGGCCCTTCGGAACGCAATTGTTGCTGAACTCAATGACTGTGCGACTGCCGTGAAAAGCATCATCCCCTGATTCATGAAAGATCGCCCGGTGCTGCGTCAGCTTCATTCAGCTTCCACTGCAATCACTCAGCCAGCGGTCCGCGGACATCGCGGAGCATTGATCATTGAGATGCTCCTGGCACTGACGATCCTGCTGCTCTGCACAATGGCAATCGTGCAGTGGACATTCACTGCCTACGCAGTGCAGGCGGTCAACTCCGCTGCTGCGGAAGGGGCCCGTACAGCCGCCGGAGTGTTCCCAACAGCAGGTGCCCGCAACACGCGAGTCCAGTCCAGCGTCCTCGCCGTCCTGACCCCCCTTGGCTTCCAGTCCACCGGGTTGAACGTGACGGTTGTTGATTCGACCACTTATTTCACCGTGACGGTCAAGATCCCGGTGACATCCTGCCCCATCCCTCGGCTGCTGAACTCCTTCGGATTTACAGCAATCACTGGAAAGTCGCTCAGCTCCAGTGGAGTCGCATGGGCCAGTTAGAACCGACCGGCTAGCCTGGATAGCGCGCTTTGGTAACGTTTTCGACTGCCGGCTCATTGCCTTCCAAACCAGATTCTGGCACTCCGGGCCTCGCTCGTCTGTCTGTTTCCTCACTCTTCGGCGTCTGCGGAAAGCCACGAATCGTGGTGCGGATATCTTTCTCCTGGAGCACCTCATAGCCGTCATCCGTCTGCACGTGAATCACGAGGTGACGGTCAATCTGCACATCCAGTGGCAGACCGGTTGAGCGATCCACGATGCAGTGACCCAGAGCCCGTCCGTCGCTGATTCTGACGCGACTGTCGCCCGCCGCATTGACGGCCTCTCCGGACGCAATCCGTCCTGTAATTTCAATCCTCGCTGTGTCACTGTCGATGTCCGTCAGAGTGTACGTGGACTTGAGATAGACGGGAACCGGCTGCATCAGCCGTCGCTCACGCGTCCAGACATCTCCCGGCAACACTCGGCTCGCGGAGTCTTCATCCACACTCGCGTCGTACGGCAACAGCCCGATGGAATCATCCACAAAGTTGGCCACGCCGTCGTCCCCGAACCGCTGGCTGAGCTCGGCGAGCAGGGTTTGCCGGCGTTCCATTGGGACTTCCGCCACACAGCGTTCCAGAAATTCCTGGTACCCCACCAGCCCACGAATCTGGTTATCGCGTCCAATCCAGAACGCGAAACCGTTGTTTACCATCCCCGCGTAAGGTACGGCATCCCAGGGAATGGCACCGGCGTGGCTTGCGGAATCAAATTTCAGCCTGCGACCGGCCAGATCGTGCTCATAGACCACCCTCGAATACTGGACCCCCAGCAGCACAGCGTCCGCTCGGACCTCATGCACTGTGATGGCCATATTCAAATCCAGTCTTGTCCTCGCCAGCGCCGGGTGGGTCTCGGATTTCTGCACGAGGGTCTGTTCGACGGTTTTGATCAGCGGAAACCGATCACCAGCGCGGAGCGCAAGCTCCAGTCTTTCACCTTTCGGCTGCGGCTGTTCGAAGCCGGAAGTCTGCACTGCAAAGGGATCATCTTCTGAGGAACTGGCGGCGCGGACACGGCGGTCGCGTCGCTGCGATCGAGCTGCCTGCCTCTCGCCCAGTTCGGTCTGCTCCACATCCGTCTGACCGGCCTGCTCTGCGTTTGCCTGCCTTGCGGCAGCTTCCGGAGTGAGAAATTCATCGAGCAGATCATCTTCAGCCACCGAAGCCGCTGGCTCACTGCTGCAGCCTGCATGCCCCAGAAGTCCTATCAGAATCGTGAGTTGCAGCAAAGTTGAGAAGACTCGATGCAGATTCATTGACAGTTCCGTCCATGGAACGACAGAGGACTCAAATACAAACACGGTTCAGGCACCGCGAGTCGTGTTTCGTATGTTACCCGGAGGCAGCGCCGACCACGGCAGGCAAACGTCGGCTTCCCTGGGAATAATTGACCGCGATCCAGCACCGCTGCAGGTAAACCGGCAAAACCTGCCGGCGGAAAGCTGCCAGCGCCTTACGGTCAGGTCGGGGCGAGATCCTTACTCCGACACCCATCCATCAAATCCCACCAAATTGCCCCCGGATCATTTGCCATTTCCCTTTGCTCGCGGCAAGATTTAAGGGGGGAATGGTTGATGGCACTCATTTTTCCCACGCCTCTGCAACTCGCAAATTCACCTGCCCAGCACAAATCAACGCACGCCACGGTCCTGCAAGATCCCTCCTCCAATGGCAGACACCCCATGACCGCATCTCAACTGCTCCACGGAATTCTCTGCATGCTCACCACCACAGCAATCACGCTGGCAGAAGACAGCCTGAAAAGGCTCGGCCCCGCCACCACCGGATTCCCATCAGCCACGGTGGTCACCGGCCCGCTGCTCTGGACCTCCCAAATCCTCCCCGACAAAACCTCAGCAAACGCTCTCACCCCGCAGCTGACCAGCTGTCTGCAGCAGTTGCAGACGCGTCTCTCCGCACATCACTCGTCGATGCAGCACATCGTCCGTCTGCATGTGTGCTGTAGTTCCGCCGAACATCTGAAGTCTGCTCTTGAACAGCTGGCCACGGCCTTTCCCGATCACCAGCGCCCCGGTATTTCCGGTGTGGTCACAGCGCTCCCCGCCGATTCCCTCGTCGCCCTCGACGCAACGGCTCTCAGCACCGCTGCGGCCACGGCTGATGTCCAGGTTCACGACGGCATCGCCCTGCTTCCTCAGGGCACCCGAATCTTCATCGCCGGTCAGGCAGAACCATCAGAAAATCTCGCTGAAGCGACCACAAAAACCCTGCAAAGCCTGCAGCGGACCCTGCAGTTTCTCGGACGATCCGACGCTGACATCGTACAGCTCAAGGCCTTTGTGCAGCCACTTTCCAAGGCAGCCCTCGTACAGCAGCAGGTCGCCCGCTTTTACGCCGGTCGTACCGTTCCTCCGCTGGTTCTGGTGGAATGGAAATCCAGTGCCAGCGTACCTGTGGAAATCGAGCTGGTCGCCTGGGGTGGCCCGGCTCCCGCCAGCGCCCCTGCCGTCGAATACCTCACGCCCCCCTTCATGACGGCATCACCTGTCTACAGTCGGATCGCTCGCACCAATCACCCGTCACTGATCTTCACCAGTGGTCTGCAGCAGGCCGCTGGAAACACTGCCGCTACTGCTGACGAAGCGGCTGCTGCTGAGGTCACAGACATATTCAATCAGCTCACATCCCTGCTGCAATCAGCCAACAGTGACCTTGAACATCTTGTGAAAGCCACTTATTACGTTTCCGCTGAACCTGTCAGTCTCAGCCTGAACATGCTCCGCCCCCGTTACTACAACCCGGCACGTCCACCGGCTGCCTCCAAAGCCATGGTCCAGGGGATCGGACCTGCGGCGCGGACATTGTCCATGGATATGATTGCCGTACCCACCGTCGACAAGCGTTGAATGAAGCCGCGTTCTCTGACCAACACAGTCGCCATGCTGCACTCGCCACGTTACTGTCGTCCATTGAAGGGATTCACTGTGGCCCTCCGTCTGCTGGTTGTGATCTGCAGTCTCGCTGCTCTGTCCGCTGAACACACCATCGCTGCGGGCGACAGCGATGTTCCTCCCGGCATCCTTCAATTTCTTCAGCAGCACTGCACCGATTGTCACAGCGGCCAGAAGACGGAGGGTGATTTCTCGATAGACAATCTGACGTTTCAGCTTGACGACGCAGCCATCCGCAGACGCTGGATCCATGTTTACGATCGCGTCGCCCAGCGCGAAATGCCACCTCCGGACAGTTCCGTGCTCAACAACGCCGACCGTCAGCAATTGCTGGATCAGCTCAGCCCGCCTCTGGAAGCCGCCGACCTGCAGCTTATTCTGAAGCGTGGTCGTGGCCCGGCGAGGCGGCTCACACGCAGCGAATTCCAGAACAATCTCCGCCGGATTCTGCTCCTGCCACAGCTGGATATCCGCGACAGGCTTCCGGCGGAACGTGATGCGCACGGGTTTACCAAAGTCTCTGCCCTGCTGGACGTTTCCCGCGTGCAGCTTGAAGCCTTCCTTGATGCTGCCGAAGCAGCCCTGCAGCAGGCCGTCGCCAGCCGTCAGCCACCACCTCCGGCAATCACTCAGCGTTTCACAGGACTCGACCTCTTTCCGGAGCTCAGCACTTTTGGTGAGCGTGAGGCCATGTTTTTTGCCCGCGACAATCGTCTTGTCGCGATCGACGGCGGCATGTTCAGCCGCATGACACCGGAACAGCGTCGGGACCCCTCACTGGAACTGGCACTGTTCCGCTCTGCGACCTGGCCCTACTACGGTTATCCGCGCGGGTTCCTTGCGAAGGAGTCCGGGGCGTACCGGCTGCGGTTTGCCGGCCGCGCCGTACGACAGGTACGCGACTTTCGGCTCGCCGTCGCGCTCGAACCCGCACCGTTGAGCTTCCGAGCGAGGCAACCTTCCGGGCCGGATGTTTCGGGTGACGTACGCGAGACAGGTGGCTGGATGGACCTGCAGCCGGAACTGCGGGAGTTTGAAACAACGATCCAGCTTCGGGCCGGAGAAACATTTGAATACAGTCCGCTGGGATTACCGGTGCCGTTCATCCGCACAGACGGAGGATTCTTCTATGACTATCCTCCGATGCCCGCAGAAGGCCACCGTGGCGTAGCCATCCGCTGGCTGGAGGTAACCGGACCGCTCCGCGAACCCGACTGGCCCGGAGCTTCGCATCGCGTGCTCTTCGATGACGTTGCGATCGAAAAGGCGACGGCAGCAGAAGCGGAACGGCTTTTTCGTCGCTTCGCCGCCATCGCCACACTGAGGCCACTCACCGACGCTTCCCACGCACCATTCCTCAGCCTGATCCGCCAGAAACTTGCCGCCGGAACACCACCGGCCACAGCACTGCTTGCCGCCTTCCAGGCGTTCCTCTGTTCGCCTCATTGTCTGTATCTCACGGAACCCCGTCCCGGTGAACCTGACCAGCATTTTGCAATCGCCAGCCGGCTGTCGCACTTTCTCTGGAATCAACGGCCTGACGAACGGCTGTTCCAACTCGCTGCCACCGGGCAACTGCGCGACCCTGACGCGCTGCGTTCCGAAACCAGCCGTCTGCTGGCTGACCCGATGTTCAGCCACTTTGTTCAGGGGTTCGCTGATGAATGGCTGGACCTGCGGCGACTCAGACGCGACCTGCCCGATGAGCGGCTTTACCCTGAATATCGCCGAGATGATTACCTCGTGGATTCAATGGAACTGGAAACGCGGAACTTTCTGGGCACCTTATTCACGGAAAATCTGCCTGTCGCAACCACCATCCACGCCGATTTTACCTTCGTCAACGATCGACTGGCGCGGCACTATGACCTGCCCCGCGTCTCCGGCTCGAAGCTGCAGCGGATTTCACTGCCGCCTGGCAGCCCCTTTGGCGGATTGCTCACTCAGGCCGCCATTCTCAAGCACACCGCAAACGGCACCAGCACCTCTCCGGTTCTCCGCGGTGCGTGGGTCATGGAGAAACTGTTCGGACAACCTCCTGGTGCTCCGCCCAAAAACATCCCCTCTGTCGAGCCCGACATCCGCGGTGCCCAAAGCATCCGCGACCTGCTCAACAAACACACCGCAGCGCCGGAGTGTGCCCGCTGCCACGCAAAATTTGATCACGTGGGATTTGCACTGGAGAACTTCGACGTCATGGGCGCCTGGCGCGACCGTTATCGCGGTCTGGAACGCGGAGAAAAAGTCACCGGAATTGATCCGGCCGGCCACCCCTACACCTATTTTGTTGGCTCTGAAGTGGATGCTTCCGGAACGCTGCCGTCAGGTGAGTCCTTCCAGGACATTCAGCAACTCAGGAAACTGCTGATCGCTCAGCCGAGGCAGCTGGCCCGTAATCTGCTTCATCAGCTGATTCTCTACTCGACCGGAACACCTGTGAGCTTCGCTGATCGACGTGAAGTGGAACTGATGCTGGACGCAGCAGCAACAGACGGGTTTCGAGCGGGTGATCTGCTGCACGCAGTGGTTCAGAGCAGCCTGTTTCTGGGACGCGGCGAATAACATCGGCTTTTGTGGAACACCCATCTCATGCTCACACGTTCTCCACGTCGCTTCTGGCGATTCCCGCTCAATCGTCGCCGTGTCCTCCGCGGTTTGGGTGTCGCGATCACTTTGCCCGTGCTTGATTGTCACCGCAGCTCCGCCGCAACTCGCACACCCACCCAGCCTCGGCGAATGCTGCTGATTTCCAACAACCTCGGCGTGCTGCCAAAAAACTTCTTTCCTGCTGATGCCGGCACGGACTATACGCCCTCGCTGTACCTCCAGGAACTCGCTGAATTCCGCAATCAATTCACCGTCTTCAGCGGACTCTCACATCCTGCTGTGACAGGTGGCCACAGCACAGAAAACTGCTTCCTGACAGCCGCCCGCGACCCCACTCGCAGCGGTTTTCGCAACAGCATTTCCCTCGACCAGTTCGCTGTGGAGTCACTCGGCCAGCAAACCCGCTTTCCTACTCTCAACCTTGGCGTCAATATCGATAAAGCCAATCGCAGCCTTTCATGGAGCCGAGATGGCGTGCTGCTGCCGGCGGATGACAGCCCCGCAAAACTCTTCCAGCGCCTGTTTCTGCAGGGGGATGCCCAGCAACTGGACCTGCGTCTGAAACGGCTGCAGGAACGCGCCAGTATTCTCGATGTTCTTCGCGACGACGTCAGGCTGTTTCAGGCGGGGCTCGGCACCACGGATCGCTCCCGGCTTGATCAATACCTCACGTCCATTCGCGACCTCGAACAGAACCTCGCAACATCCGCTGAATGGGAACAGAAGCCCAAACCAGCCCCCACCGCCCAACCACCACAGGACATCCCGGACCCGGCGCGATTCTTCCCCAAAATTCGCCTGATGCTCGATATGGCCCGCCTCGCCTTCGAATCCGAATCCACTCGCATCGTTACACTCATGATCGATGGCTTTGCCACACCCGTCTTTCAGATCGATGATCAACGCCGCACCGGCGATGGCTACCACGGTCTCAGCCACCATGGCCAATCCTCCCAAAAACTTCAGGAGCTTGAACAGGTCGATCTGCGACAAATGCAGGAACTGAAACAACTCTTCACGGCACTTGCGGCAACCCAGGCAGGTGACAACCACAACCTCCTTGATCACACCATGGTGCTGTTCGGCAGCAACCTTGGTGATGCCAACGTGCACAACTGCACCAATCTCCCAATCCTGCTGGCCGGAGGTGGACTGATGCACGGTCGACATCTGGCCTTCGACGGACTCCGCAACACACCACTCTGTAATCTGTTCGTGACCATGCTCCGAAACTTCGGTCTGGAGCTTGATCAGTTTGCTTCCAGCACCGGCATGATCTCAGAACTCCTCTGAAGCCAAACCGACGCCTGTGAGTCCGTCGCCAGGCACCTCTGCAGTGATGCTTCGGTCTGGTCCTTCAGAGATGCGGTTGCCCCGCACCTGGAAGCGGTTCCGGTGCGGCAATGGGGGTGATGCAGTCCGGGGAGTCGGGTGAGGGGCGATTGACAAGTGTCGAGACACAGGTGAGCTGCAGAGTTCCGGGGCTGGCCGGCTGCAGCAGGTTCTGGAGGGCCGTGATCGGGGTTTCCGGGTTCAGCCAGACAGGCCACAGAGCGGGCGGCAGAATTACGGGCATGCGATCATGCAGTCCCTGGAGATCACTGGAGGCGCTGGTGGTGAGTACTGTGCAGGTGCGGAGTGGTTCGGTGGCCTGGTCGGCGGGATCGGGGGCTGCCTGTTTTCCGCCGGGTGTCCATGATTCCCAGAGTCCTGCCATGGCGAAGGGCTGTTCGTCGGGCTGATGAATCCACCATGGCTGCTTTTTCCCGTTGGACAGGGTCTGCCATTCATAGAAGCCATCGGCGGGGATCAGGCAGCGACGTTTCCGAAAGGCCGCTCGAAATGCCGGCTTTTCTGCCGCGGTTTCGGATCGTGCGTTCAGCATGCGGGAGCCGATGGCAGGGGAATCGGCCCAGAAGGGAACCAGTCCCCAGCGAAACGAGGCGACCTGGAACGGAAAAACAGTTGGTGTGGCAGCGAGGAGGGCCACAATCTGCTGGGTGGGGGCGATATTCCAGCGGGGCTGCAGTTGCGGAAACGAGGGTGTCTGGAAGATCTGCATCAGGACATCAGCGGAGGTGCGCAAAGTGAATCGACCGCACATGCTTCAGCTTTCGCGTGAGAAAGGCCGGGAACGAGTCTGAATTGCCGAAACTGTGGGAGGCTCTAGAATCCCTCGGAGCCAAAAAATGATGAGCCAGCTGAAATTTACCGGTTTCTGCCCGTTGCACAATGGGAAGAATCAAGACTGTGCGTGGGGGGCAGCGGTGCAGAGATTCCGCAATCTGATCCTGCTGACGCTGGGCCTGCTGTTCGTTGCCTGCGGTGCTGTCGGAGTCGTGGTGCCTGGGTTGCCAACCACCCCATTCCTGCTGCTGGCCCTGGCAATGTTCGCACGCTCATCACCGCTGCTTTACTCGTGGCTGTATCGGTCGCGGCTGTTTGGACCGCTTCTGCAGGAATGGCAGCAGCACCGGGCCATTCGGCCGCACGTGCGGTACACGGCACTGGTGGCGGTGGTTCTTGGTGTTGGGGCAACATGTGTGTTGACGGCCGCCCATCCGGCTACCAAGGGACTGGCGTGCTTCGCTGGTTTGCTGGGGCTGGGCGTGGTGTTTCGGCTTCCGGTGCGACGCGATCGCGATGGCGGGAAGAACAGAGGGGCGGAAGATGGACGCTGAACGGGACTTTGTGGTGGCAATCACCGGTGCAAGCGGAGCGGCTTACGCACTGCGACTGCTCGAAGCGCTCACGGCCTCCGGCCGAAATGCACACGTTGTCGTCAGTGGCGCAGCCCGACAGGTGTTCCAGCAGGAACTGGGCCTGCATTTGCCGAATACAGCCGGTGACTGCCCGCAGTGGCTGGAACTGGCTCGACAAATGGCGTCCGGTCCGCTGCAGGACACATGGAGATTTCGATCACTGCCGCCACTCCCCGGCGTCACTCCAGGAACCGTGCGGCAGTACGGGCTCGGAGATTTTCATTCCCCGCTGGCAAGCGGTTCCAGCCTGACTGCGGGAATGGTGATTTGTCCCTGTTCGATGGGGACTCTGGCTGCCATTGCTTCCGGGCAGTCGCAGAACCTGATCCACCGTGCGGCGGATGTGCATTTGAAGGAGCGTCGTCCGCTGATTCTGGTGCCTCGCGAAACACCATTGGGAATGATCCAGCTGGAAAACATGCTGGCTGTCTCGCGAGCCGGCGCCACTGTGCTGCCGGCAATGCCAGGGCTGTATCACCAGCCCACTTCTCTCGGTGACCTGATTGACTTCATCACCGCAAGAATCCTCGATCATCTCAGGATCCCACATACTCTGGCCAAACGCTGGGGCAGTTGAAATCGAATTCATGTCCCGCGGCGCGCCCAGCGAAGTCAATTGTGCGCGATGCCTGCAGAGCGACACGAAATCCTGCGTGGCTGAGCTCAATCGGCCGATTACGGCTGCGAAGGCGACACGGGCCTGATGTTCAGCCGATAGGGATGGGCCGGTCCGCCGCGGTCGTGAGCGTCCTGGAGGGTGATCAGGTACTTTCCTGCGGGCAGCATGGCGGAGAGTGCCGCATCGCGTGCCCCGGATTCGTCGTCGCTGCTCTTCAGAATCGCACCTTCTGCCGTCCACAGCGTTAACACCGGGTCCAGGCCGGATCCGAGGGCAGCTGCCTCAACGGTGACCTGCAGCTCCAGCGGGTGCGCAAGTTCAAACGCGAACACGTCAACGTTGGCATCCGCATGGATGCTGCCGGCACCGATTCCGGGCACCGCCACGTTTTGAGCCTGCCGAAAGCCATCATTGGGTTCGACCTCCTGAAGAACCGGCAGATCGCTGCCAATCAGTAATCGTCGCGGAGCCGATTCGCCCGCTGCCGTCCGAACTCTGACCTCGATGCTACCGGGCACGATATTCTCGGGTACCTGCACATCCAGTTCCAGCTGTTCATCGCCAATCTGATCAGCCTTCTGCTTGCCCGGAACCCCTGCAGCCCCATGTGACACCACGCTGATCTGAACTTCCGGGTGGTCGCTGATGACGGCGGCAGCATCCTTTAGCGCCCATCCGCGGAGCAGCAGTCGAGTCTTCTGCCCGACGGGGACTCCAAGCGGATTCAGCAGGGCAATTCGGGGTGCCGGAGCCGGGCGGGGATCTTCTGCGGTGAGGCGGTACGGCAGGCACAGCATCGCCAGCAGTCCGATGCTGCAGCGGCACAGCATCCGCTGTTGCGTCAGCCGATTTCCCTTGACAAATGACTCAACCATACAGCGCCTCGATCGGATTGCCTTCCTGAAGAATGGGTACGGGGCGTCCGTCCGGCGTGTACAGGTGTTTGTGCGGATCGATGCCCAGTGACCGATAAATGGTGCAGGCGACATCAGCGGGGCCGACTGGCGAATCGACCACCTGGGCTCCATCGCGGTCGGTCTGCCCCAGCACACGGCCGGGCACGACTCCGGCTCCGCAGAAGAGCAGTGAGGCAGCCGGTCCCCAGTGATCGCGGCCGACATCCTTGTTGATCTTCGGCGTGCGGCCAAATTCCCCCATGGCCACCACAAGGACATCCTGAAGCAGACCACGCTGGTCCATGTCCGTGACCAAAGCGGAGAAGCCACGATCAAAATCCGGAAGCTTCTTTTCCAGACCTTCCCAGATTTTTGCATGATGGTCCCAGCCCCCGAAGTTGACAGTCACGAACCCCACGCCACGTTCCACGAGGCGGCGTGCGAGCAGGCAGCTCTGGCCGAACGTGGTACGTCCATAGCGATCCCGCAACTCCGTTTTTTCTGCATCGATCGCAAATGCATCTCTGGCTTCCCCGGACAGCACCATGCGCGCGGCGCGCTGCTGAAACTGGTCAAAGGCCGCCAGCTGATCATTGGCCTCAATGGCCCTGCCCAGAGTGTCGACAGCCGCCAGCATGGACTGTCGTCGCTGCACGCGAACATCAGGGAGTGGTTCAGCGGGCGCAAGGTCTCTCACGCGGTAACTGGCCTCATTCGGATCTCCCGCGCGGAAGGACTCATACCGCCCGCCCAGAAAGGCGCTCTTTCCCAGTTCCCACGTGAACGAAGGGTTGCGGGGAATCGCAACGTAGGGTGGAAGCGTGCCGGGAAAGCCGCTTTCATGAGCCGCTACAGCTCCGATGGCGGGCCAGTCGCCAAAGGGTGAACCGAAACGCCCCGACATGACCCAGTTGGTGGCGGTTTCGTGATGATCGTTGTTATGAGCACCCCCGCGATGCAGGCAGACTTTGTTCATGCACTGCGCCAGCATGGGCAGCATTTCAGATATCTGCAGACCTGGTACGACCGTGTCGATCGGCAGGTACTTACCGCGGACTTCCGCCGCAGCTTCCGGCTTCATGTCGAAACTGTCGTGATGTGAAAGTCCGCCACCCAGATAGACCAGAATCACAGCCTTCGCGCGGCGATTTCCGGCGTTTCCGGATTCCTGCCTGGGCGACTCAGCGGCGCGCAGCATTGCTGCCTGGCTAAGCCCGAACGTGGACAGACTGCCAATCTGCAGAAAGCTGCGCCGAGGAGATTGTGCAAGCTGGAACTTCAACATGGCTGCACCTTTACATTTAGTGCTGGAAGGCGAATTCCCGGGAATTCAGCAGAACCCAGAACAGATCCTGGAAAACGGCCGCACGCTCTTCGGTCGCTGCTGCCGCCAGCTGGGCCTGCACCGCAGCCCGCTCATCTTCACGCGGCAGCCTGCAGAGCACTGCCTGAAAGAGTTCTGTGATGATGTCAGTATCCGTGGCTGACGTTGTCAGCAGCCGCTGCAGTCGACCCTCGGGTGCGCGGATGCGGGCCGTCAGACTGTCGCTGTTCTGCAGATGCAGCAGCTGTGGCAGAGTCACGTCCCCGGACCGCTCGCAGGCACAGGCCGTCACGCGTTCAGAACGTCCAAACAGTGTCAGAAAATACGAATCCAGCCCGGGGTCCGGCACCTGAATGGCGCGGATCCCCAGCGGATAGCCGGCAAACGGTTCGGGCTCCCCGGTCGCCGCGCTGATGGCATCCAGCAGCACTTCGGCCGGCAGTCGCCGCGCCTGAGCATGCGAATGGAATCGCTGATCGTAGCGGTTGTCCGGCAGCGTGGCCGAGGCACGCTGGTAGGTTTCAGAATTCATAATCAGCCGCATGAGGTGCCGCAGATCAAAGTCAGACTGCACAAACTGATCATTCAGGTAGTCCCAGAGCGGAGTGTTGGACGGGGGATTGGTCGCGCGCAGATCGTCCACCGGTTCCACCAGCCCTGTGCCCAGAAAATGTTTCCAGAGCCTGTTGACCATGGCCCCTGAGAAAGCGCGGTTGCCGGGGTCCGTCATCCAGTGTGTGAGCTGCACCCGCGGGTCTTCTCCGGGCGAAATTGCGGCGGTGCTGCGATCCAGATGCCGCGGTGGCAGCATGGTCCCGGTACGCGGCTGGCGGACGGTCACGGCTGCCTGCTGATTCCGTTCAATTTCCTTTTCCAGCTCGGAAATTCGCTGCTGAACGCGTGTCTGCTCGTCCGCAGCCGGTGCAGGGGTTTGCTGCAGCTTCGCCTGCTGCTCGGACAGTTGCTGACGCAGATTCAGCACGTGCCGCGTCGCCACATGCAGACTGGTTTCGCCTTCGTCCGGACTGCGTCGCTGCAGGGCCAGACGCGTAAAGAACGCAGTGAAGTGATAGTAGTCGTCCTGGGTGTAGCGTTCGAGCGGATGATTGTGGCAGCGGGCACAGCCGATGCGAGTGCCAAGAAAGGCCTGGGCCACGGAGTCGGCAATGTCGGATTCCTCGGCGGCCTTTTCACCAATGGTCACAATGTAGTAGCCCACGGCCGGGTTTTCGGAAGTACTGCCGCTGGCCAGCAGTACATCGGTGGCCAGCTGTCGCCAGCTGCGTCCGGCAACCAGCTGCTGACGGATCCACTGATGAAAACCGCGGACCCCCTTGCGACCCCGCACATCGTGGTCACGTTCCACGCGGTTCTGCAGCAGATCTCCCAGTTGCAGGGCCCAGTAGTCAAAGAATTCCGGTCGCTGCAGCAGACTGTCGATCAATCGGGCCCGCTTGTCGGGTGACTGGTCCGCCAGGAACGCCCGCTGCTCGGCCGGTGTCGGGAGCGTCCCGATGGCGTCCAGCATGCTGCGCCGCAGGAACGTGGCGTCGTCCGCGGCCGGTGACGGCGGGATGCCCAGTGCTTTAAGACGGCCAAACACGTGCTGGTCAATCGGCTGTGAAGCGACAGCGAACAGTTCGGGGGATAGCGTTTCGTTCCGTGGCATCGTGAAGGTTGCCACTTCAACCTGGTCCTGGAACGTGACTCGCACAACATGCTCGCCATGACGCAGAGCCTGGACGAGCCCGCTGGAATCCACATCCAGCAGCGATGCATCGCCTGATGCGTAACGCGCCAGCCAGGTCACGTCGCGCTGGCGACCGTCAGCATAGTGAGCCGTCACTGTGATGCGAACCTGTTCGGACGGCTGCAGGACGGCCGACCGCGGTGAAATCTGCAGACGTTCCAGAGCCGCCTCGGCGGAATCCGGTCCTGGCATGCCGGCACGAATCCAGTCCAGCAGCAGCCGTTCACCCGCGCTGCCTGGAAGAATCCGCCGTCCTCCCGCGTGGGCGACCGAACCATTGGCCTTGGCGACCAGCAGGCTGGATTCCGGTGCGGCCGGATTCACCCGCCGTCCCCGGGATTCGCGCGTGAGCGATTCAAAGTCGGCCTCAGGAGCATAGCCCCGCAGAGACAGACGGAAACCATTCTGCCCCGCCAGCTTGCCGTGACAACCGCCGGAATTGCAGTCGTAGCGGGTGAGCAGGGGAAGGATGTCGTGAGTGAAGGACGGCGCTGGCGGAGGGGACTGCGCGAAGCTGCGGGAGGCCAGCAGGAACAGCGGTACGGCCACCGTCAGGCAGCCGGATAAAGCCCCCAGGAGACAACGGGCGACATAGAGGAATAAAGCGGCGGCAGGGGGCGTCGGCATCTGGCGAAACCACACGCGGGGGCTGGAGGTGGGGAGGCGGGCAAAACCAAAATTTGTTGTAACCTGTGAATTCGGTCAGAGCAACCTGAAACCCCGTCGAAATCCGGGGGAAAATGGGAAAGCCCGTGCGTTTGGAACCTGCCACGAGGGCAAAACGGAGCTGTGAATCCTCAGGGGACGCCGCGAGCCGGTCCTGGCAGCACCACAACTGCCGCGGAGCCAGACCGCAAGCTCCCGGAATTTGTCGCTTCAGTCCATCCCCAGGTTTTGCTGATCGTGCTGGCTGCCCCGGAACACCTGAGGTTGTACGATCGTGCACATGGCCTAATCAATCATCGGCTGTTTGCGTCGCACAAGCTGCAGCGGGATGCCCCACGGGTCGCGGAGCATGGCGAAGATGTCGCCGCTGGGCATGGTATGGACGTCCGCGACGACGGTGGCGCCGGCGGCGGTGAGTCGTTTGACGTCGGCTTCGAGATCCTTCGAGGTGAAGGCGAGGTGCAGAGCGGGGGGCTGGACAGCGGGGAAATCGAGCGCAGCTGCGTCCGGATTGCCGTAGATCTCCAGCATGACCGTACCGCTGTCATCAGCTATAAAGTGCACGTAGGGAGGATCGATGCCGCGACGTTTCACTGTAAAGCCGAGATGTTCGACATACCAGCGGGCCAGATTGAGCGGGTCGGGGACGTTGAGTGCGAGGTGTTCGATTTTCATGGGAGGTGGGAGAGTGGGGGGCTGAGTCTGAAGCTGGGGTGAAGGAATGGGGACGATCAGCGGGCGGCGGCGACACGTTGGGACTGTTCCCAGCGAGCGACGCCATCTTTGAGGAACTGGATGAACTCTGTGCCACCGCTTTTATCGAGACCAACGTGGGTCTTGTAGACAGTTTTTCCATCGGGAGACACGATGGCGTAGCTGGGCATGGTGAGATCGCCAAGAAGTTCAGACGCGACAAGGATGTTGGCATCAATCAGAGATTCCTGAAGTGCCGGATCCGCAATACCGGGAACCTTGTCGATATAAAGCTGAGTGCGGACGAGATCGCTGAGACTTTCAAGGACGTCCTCGGCTGCAAGCACCGTGCGTTCCATCTGCCGGCAGTTGACACAGTTGACACCGGTGATTTCCACAAGCAGAGGTCGAGCGGATTTTTCGGCGGTGGCGACGGCCTTCTGAAATTCCAGCGACCACGCCTGATTGTGATGAATGATCACATAGCCCAGATCTTCCAGTTGTCGTACGTCGCCGCTGCGAATTTGTGGCGGAGCGAAGGCGGCCACCAGGTTCCAGACGGGGTCGGCGGGCAG
>JBEIEK010000025.1:0-31876 GCA_040382995.1 Planctomycetaceae bacterium | reverse complement strand
TTCCTTGCAAACACCCGCGAGTACTCCACAGTGTTCCACAAACAGGAACGGCTGCAGGGGGATCTTACGGAGGTTCAGCAAATTGACATGAAGGTTCGGCACACTCCGCACTTCAGCGTATATATGAAGTGGAAAAACGGGGATGCGGGACGTCAGGCCCTCTACAGCACTGCGTATGAGGATGGCAAGGTCTCCGTCAAACTCGGAGGTTTCAAGGGCAGGTTGCTGCCGGCGATCCGACTGAATCCCTCTGGAGAGGAAGCGATGGCCGAAGCCAGACATCCGATCACGGAAGCGGGCCTGCTGTTCCTGACCAAACGGCTGATCGACGACCGACGTGACGAGCTGAAGCACAATCATCAGGTGAGGTGTGCACGACTTCCCAACACCACCGTCGATGAACGCCCCTGCTACCAGTTTCAGTTCGAATATCCCGATGCCACCGCCAACCCCGAATACCGCAAGTCGGTCATTGCCATCGATTCCCGCTATCACGTGCCGCTGCTGGTGCGGAACTGGACGTGGTCAGCAGGCACCGAACAGCTCTCTGCGGAAGATCTGGATGATCAGACGCTCGTGGAAAGCTATTCTTTTTCGGGCCTGAACTTTGGTGTCAGCTACGCTGATGCAGACTTCAGCAGGGACAACCCGAAGTACAGAATGTGATCCTCAGGCAACGCGACGAATCTGCGGCTGGCTGCTGTATATTGCCAGAGCACCAGCCAGCCGCGCCGCGTACTCGCCCCCCACTTTCCCCGCCACGCTGCCAGCGAATCCTGCGACAAATCTTGGTACGGTGAATCCAAGCGGCAGCTGTACTTCGATTCGCTGCCCAATCGGCCGTTCTTCGAACCCCATCCCGCGTTTGAAGCTATCCAGCGAGGATGTCTGCGACTGCAGCGACTGGAGTCCAATGCAGACCTCCGCAATCTCGCTCCTGCGCAGCGTCTGCTGAAGAAATGTGAACAGCATCGCATTATTTGGGCGGTGTGCCAGGAGTTCATCGCGCGATCGAACGATACAGACGTTTTCCACAGCGCCAATTCGGAACGAAATCAGAAACGAGGCGAGGCGACCTGCATAACGACAAGCCCAGATCGTTGCTGCCGGACACGCCGACACAGCCTCGAAATAGCGTTGCCAGTATTTTTCGGCGCCGGATTGCAGCCGACGTCCCTGACGAATCAGTGTCTCCGCGTGCAACTCGATGCCCTCACGAGCAATCTCCTTCGCATCGGCAGGTCCGCAGACACACTTTTCCAGCCCCTGCCGCGTCTTGTTGCGCGCCTTGGGGTCCAGAGATGCAAGTCCGTAGCTGCATCCGGAAACCACCTGTCGAAAGCTGGTAACACCATCCTCCTCGCGGCAGCAATAGCGAACGATACCCCCACGGCCACCATCAAGAATCCGGGACAGATCCAGGTCGGCCGGCGACAGCAGAGTCTCGAAGGGAAAGCAGGTCCACGCGTGGGAAAACACGTTGTACCAGTACACCCCCTGGACCTCGCGGACGGTGTGTCCCAATTTCTCCAGAAACTCCGCGTAAACCTGCGGCTCCATCGCCGGCTCCTCAAGCTGCAAACGCACGCGCGGGCACTGGTTGAGTTGTGACTCGTTCCGCAGACGTTGCGGTGGCAGGCTTGCGAAAGATGCAGAGTTCCTTCGAGCAGTAATTCACCCGACCGCCAGTCATGCGATACAGGGCAGCAGCGCCAGCATCCCACAGACTGCGGAACAACTGCCGCACCGGACGATCACTCTGCGGCATGCTCTCCGAGTACGACGCCTCCAGCTCAAAACCACACAGACCGGCGAGATGGGACAACGTCTCACGTGTGTAGTAAAAGTAGTTCACACCGGCATTCAGTCGCAGGGAATCGCCTGTCAGCCAGCGATAGATCCAGCCGGATCCAAACAGCATCCGGAATCGATGGCCGGGAATCTCGATGGCCAGCACTCCACCAGGCCTCAGAATCCTGAAGAACTCCTGCATGTCCGCTCGCGGAGTCCTGTGGCAGACAAAGGCATCCATGGAACACAGCACGTCAAATGTGCCATCCGCGAACCTCTGATCCTCCAGAAAGCCCTCATGCACCGTGGCCCCGAATTTTTGCCGCGCGTACTGAGCCGCCACCCTTGAAGGCTCGACGCCCTCTGCCTCCCACGCAGCATCCCCGTGAAACTGCCGCAGAAAAAAGCCGGCTGCCGTGCCCACATCCAGCAATCTCCCACCGTTGGGAACATGCCTGCGGATGCGCGCGGCTCCGCGTTCGAGACTTTTTCCCCGGGAATCAACGAATGAGACCTCAGCTGACTCGGCATCCGGGACATATTCATCCCGGAAGAATTTCAGTGTCTCACTGACTGCGGGACATTCGGCCACATAGGTGAGACCACAGCCGCAACAGGTGACCACTGGCAACCCGCAGGAAATCCCCACAGGCTGACTGTCCGCAGGTCCGCAAATCGGACAAACGACCGTTGTCGCAGCAAATTCGTGCCCGCTGTTCCGAAAGGCCCCTGGAGCGGAAGACTGTTGCATGAGAAATCCCTTTCTGCGTCGCGTTCGATCCGATGAACGCCCTGCACCTGCAAAAACTGCCGACTTTTCGAAAGTTTAGGCAGTTGGCCATCATGCTGCAAGGGGAAGCGTCCCGGGGGGCAGCATCGTTTGCTTTTCCCGGGCGGATCGGTTTTGATTCATCAGGCAGCCAGCGAAAACGCGAGCGGACTGCGACCTCACGGAGACTCACACTCAGGAGCAACGTATGCAAAGATGTATTTCCGGAATTGCTGTTATACTTGCAGGGATTGCAGTAACCTGTGCACAAGCGGGCGATCTGAATGGCCTGAAGCCCGGAACTCCCGATCTGCAGTCCGCCACAACTCTGGCGTTCGGCCCGGATGACATTCTCTTCGTCGGTGACGCCAAATCGGCAGCCGTGTTCGCTATCGCCACCGGTGATAAAGAGGGGAACTCCTCTGCCGCTTCGATCAACATCGATAATCTTCCACAGGTGCTCAGCGAAGCCCTTTCCGCAAAAGCTGTGACCATCAACGACCTCGCAGTCAATCCCCGCACAGGAACGGCATTTTTCGCGGTCACTGCCGACGACAAGCCGGGGCTGGTGAAGATTGACACTGTCGGCAAGGTGGCTGCCATGTCACTGCAGAACGTCAGTTTCTCAAAGGTCGTCCTCGCCGATGCGCCGGAAGATAAGGTCGTCGGCGAAGGTCGCCGCGCCGCAAACCGCCGCACCGAGTCGATCACAGATATCGCCTTCTTCGAAAACAAACTGCTGGTGTCCGGCCTCAGCAACGCACAGTCGCCCTCCACCCTGAGAGAACTGAATTTCCCATTCGCTGAGGCCGATCGGGGCATCGCCGTAGAGATCTACCACGCTGCTCACGGCAAAAGCGAAGACTACGCTGCGATGCGAACCTTCGTCCCACTGATGGTTGATGGTGAGCCGGTCGTGCTGGGTGCTTACGTCTGCACGCCGCTCGTAAAAATCCCGGTGAAGCAGCTCGACAAATCCGCCGAACGCATCAAGGCGGACACCGTTGCCGAGCTTGGCAACCGCAACCGACCGCTCGATATGATCTCCTACGCCAAAGATGGCGCCGCCTGGCTGCTGCTCAGCAACAGTGCCCGAGGCGTCATGAAAATCAGCACCGCCGGACTGAAGACAGCCAAAGCCCTCACCGAGCCCGTGGCTGGTGGCGGAACGGCCGGACAGAAGTTTGAAACGGTCGAGTCACTGACCGGAGTCCTGCAGATGGACAAACTCAACGACACTTCCGCTCTGGTACTCGTGCAGTCCGAAGGCGGTTCGGTTAATCTTCGCACTGTCGCACTGCCGTAGTTCTCTCGGTTCCTGATCTGACCAGCAGCGCCTGCGAATCCACGTCGCCGGCGCTGCCTCAACTTTTTCGATCCCACTCTTGAACGGTGCTCCCCATGAGTTCGGCGATTTGGCGTCCGCTGGCCATCCTGACCCTGCTCACCGCAATCCCCACAGGCATGCCCTCCGCGTTGGCTCAGCCCCCGGCCAAAAAGGACATTCCTGCTCCTGACCCGGCTCTGGAGCAGGCAACGTTCAGGGTTCCCGAAGGCTTCGAGGTGCAGCTGTACGCAGCTGATCCGGCAATTGCCAAACCCATCCAGATGAACTTCGATGAAGACGGCCGGCTCTGGATCGCCAGCAGCGAAGTCTACCCGCAGATTGTGCCTGGTGCCCCCGCCACGGACCGCATCCTCGTAGTCGAGGATACGGATCACAACGGTGTCGCCGACCGCACACACGTCTTCGCCGAGGGACTGCTCATTCCCACCGGCGTCGCTCCGGGTGACGGTGGTGCATGGGTCGCCAACAGCACCGAACTCGTGCACTTCGCCGACACCAACGGCGACCTCAAAGCAGACTCAAAACGCGTCGTGCTCTCGGGATTCGGCACGGAGGACACTCATCACATCCTGCACACGCTCCGCTGGGGATACGATGGTTACCTGTACTTCAACCAGTCGATCTACATTCACAGCCATGTCGAAACCCCATGGGGAGTGCGTCGACTCAATGCCGGAGGCATCTGGCAGTTCCGTCCGGATACGCTCGAACTTGGTGTGTTTTTGCGTGGTCTGGTCAACACCTGGGGTCACCACTTCGATCGCTGGGGCCAGTCCTACGCCACCGATGGCGCGGGTGGTGAGGGTATCAACTATGTGATTCCCGGAGGCTACTACTTCACAGCCGCTGATGCCGAACGCCTTGTCAGAGGACTCAACCCGGGCAGTCCCAAACACTGCGGGCTCGAACTGGTCGATACCCCCATGCTCCCGCCCGACTGGCAGGGCAATGCCATTACCAACGATTTTCGCGGACATCGCGTGGTGCGGTTTGTGCTCACCGAAGAAGCCTCCGGGTACGTCTCACGCGAACAGCAGGAAGTCATCTGGTCCAACCACGTGGCATTTCGCCCGATTGATGTGAAGATCGGCCCGGATGGTGCCATCTACGTCGCAGACTGGTATAACCCGATCATTCAGCACGGTGAGGTCGACTTCCGTGACGAGCGCCGTGACCGCACGCACGGTCGAATCTGGCGCGTGACCTGGAAGGGAGCTCCCAAACGCGAGTATCGAAAGATGAGCGACCGCTCAACGGCGGATCTCTTCGAGAGCCTGCGTTCAGCCGATGGTGTTGAACGTCAGTCGGCCAAACAACTCCTGCGACAGCGGGGTCCCCAGGTCGCCAGGGAACTCACTGCATGGCTTGAAAACGTCAAGCTTTCCGCGGACGAACGCGAGCGTGTGCAGCTTGAGGCCATCTGGTGCTACCAGACCGCTCGCTCCGTCCAGCCGGAACTCCTCAAAACACTGCTGAACAGTGGCGACGGGCGAATCCGGGCGGCGGCCGTTCGAGTGCTCAGTCACTGGAAGTTCTTCATCCCGGATTCCCTCGAACTCCTCACCCGCCTCGTCCAGGACGCCCATCCCCGCGTTCGGCTGGAGGCCATCCGAGCACTCTCCTTTTCGCCACTTCAGGATTCCGAACAACAGATCGCGGAGGGTTCCGCCTTCCCTTCAGAGTCCGTGCCCCCCACAGCAGCAATCGTCGCCCGCTATCAGGATCCGCGGCTGATCGAAACAGCGCTGCTGCCCCTCCGCCAGCCACTCGATGGAAATCTCGACTACGCCCTCTGGCTTACCACAAAGGAACTCGCTCCCCGCTGGCGTCCGGCCTTCGAGAAGGGTGAGATGAACTTCTCGGGTGATGCCGAACAGGTGGCCTTCGCCTTCGCCGCCGTGGGTGCAGGAGCCCCGGTGGACATGCTTATGAAAGATCTCTACAGCGCTAACTTTCCCGAATCCCGCCGCTCTCGCCTTGTTCAGCTGATCAGCGGCAGTGCCAACCCCGAACAACTCGGAAGACTCGCCGCTGCAGCGATCTCCGCCCGCGATGCCACCACCCTGCAGATGCTCATTAACGCCTCCGCAGCCCGCAGAATTGTGCCCCCGGTGGACGCTGCCACTCTGCTGCCACTCCTGCAGGATGACGACACAGTTCTGCGACGGCTCGCACTGCAAACCGCTGGCCAGTGGAAAGTTGCCTCCCTCTACGAACAGCTGAAAGCTGCGGCTTTGGATCCTGCAAAGGATTCCGGAGATCTTGCGGCGGCCGTATCGGGGATCATTGCGGGCCGCGAGGACAGTCTGCTGGATCAGTTGCAGCAGGCGGCCGCTTCAGTCAGCACCCCTCTCGAACGTCGGCTCACAATCCTCGACGCTTTGGCGGCCGTTCGACCGTCCCAGTCAGCCGCGCAGATCGCCACAATCCTCGAAAGCTCGAAGGACCCCAAAGCCGCTGTCGCCACAAAGACACTGATCAGCGGTCGCACCGGCCCTGAACTGCTCGCCAGCGCCCTGCAGAATCGGAAACTGGAAACAGCTGTGGCCCTCGAAGTTCTGCGAGTCCTTCGTGAAAGTGGCCGCTCCGACGCTACGCTCGAAGCAACGCTGCGAACTGCCGGCAACATCCCCGCCAGAAAAACGCTTTCCCCGGAAGCTCGCTCCGCAATCCTCGCCAAAGCCGCCAGCACCGCCAGCGCGGCCGCCGGTGAAGCCGTGTTTCGCAGCCCGCAACTGGGCTGTCTCAAGTGCCATGCAATTGGTGCCGCCGGCGGTTTGGTCGGCCCGGATATGATCAGTCTCGGCGCCAGCGCTCAACCGGACTACCTCCTCGAATCGCTCCTGAACCCCAACGCCAAGGTCAAGGAAAACTATCACACCACTGTGATTGCCACCACAAGCGGCCAGGTGGTTGCGGGTGTGCAGATTCAGAAGTCCGACAAAGCAGTCACGCTCCGGACGGCAGAGAATCAGGTGGTTGTGGTGCCCACCAGCGAGATTGAGGAAGCAGGGCAGGGCGTTTCGCTGATGCCCGAAGGGCTGGTTGACTCGCTGACGGATGACGACCTCGCTGCCCTCGTCCGCTTCCTCTCTGAACTTGGTCGAACTCCCGATTACACACTTTCCAAACTTCGACTGATTCGTTCATGGCAGGTGCTGCAGCCAACTCCCGAGGGTCTGCAGAAAATCAACCGCACCAGCTTCAGCAGTGCGGCAACCGGCGATCCGGCCTTCACGTTCACGCCGCAGTACAGCGCAGTTTCCGGAGCCCTGCCGCTCTCCGAAGTACCACAACTGAAGCTCCGCGATCAGTTGGTGAGTTTTGTGCAGACAAGGATTCAGGTGACGTCTCCCGGTCGCATTGGATTTCGGGTGGACCGCCCTGAAGGACTGGAGATCCGAATCGACGGAGTTCCACTGCCGCCAACGGCCGTTTTCAATGCAGAGCTGGCGGCAGGCCCGCATCTGCTCACTGTCACCATCGACCGCTCCAAACGCACAGACTCGCTGACCCTGCAACTGACTGACGAGACTGGAGCGGGTGTGGGCAATGCCGAGGCGCTCAACTGACATGCATCCGTTCATCGATCAGCAGCAGCTGCACGTGCGACGTCACTTTCTGTCCAGCGGCCTGCGTCTGGGATCAGTCGCAGCGGCCCTGCTTGCCGGTGGCGGGTCAGCAGCAGGGGGCCCGCGTTCCGACCGCGTGCACCCTCCGCTTGAAGGTTTGCCGCACTTCGCCCCGAAGGCAAAGGCGGTGATTTACCTGCACATGAACGGGGGCCCATCACAGCTCGATTTGTGGGATCATAAACCCGAACTGCACCAGCACTTCAATGCCGACCTCCCGGACTCGATTCGCAATGGTCAGCGGATCACTACCATGACCAGCGGGCAATCGCGACTGCCCGTGGCGCCGTCGATGTTCAAATTCGCCCGGCACGGAGCCAGTGGCACGTGGGTCAGCGAACTCCTGCCTCACACCGCAGGTTGTGTGGACGACATTGCTCTGGTTCGCAGTGTGTTCACCAACGCCATTAACCATGATCCGGCCTGCACATTCATCACCACAGGCAGCGAAGTCCCAGGCAAGCCCAGTCTTGGTTCGTGGCTGGCGTATGGACTGGGCAGTGAAAGCAATAATCTGCCGGCGTTTGTCGTCCTGACTCCCCGCTGGTCGTCAAAAAGCGCCGCTCAGGCACTCTTTTCCCGCATGTGGAGCAGTGGATTTCTGCCGTCCCGGTACACCGGCGTCGCCCTCCGCAGCGTTGGTGACCCGGTGTTGTATATTGAAAACCCACGGGGCGTTGCCCCAGCCAGTCGGCGCCTGATGCTGGATTCGCTGGCGGCCCTGAACCAAAGAACAGCCGAACGTTTTGGAGACCCGGAGACGCTCACCCGGATGGCTCAGTACGAGATGGCCTGGCGTATGCAAAGCAGCGTTCCGGAGCTCGTGGACCTGTCCGGAGAAACTCGCGAAACCCTCGAGCTGTACGGTCCGGATGTGGAAAAGCCGGGTTCGTTTGCCGCCAGCGCCCTGCTGGCACGCCGAATGGTCGAGCGGGGCGTCCGAGCGGTGCAGATTCTGCATCGCGGCTGGGATCAGCACGGATCGCTTCCCAGTGAGATCAGACACCAGTGCAGTGACACGGACCAGCCCTGCGCGGCGCTGTTACGGGACCTGCGGCAGCGCGGACTGCTCGACAGCACTCTTGTGATCTGGGGCGGGGAATTCGGACGCACCGTCTATTCCCAGGGCACGCTGACTCAAACGAATTACGGCCGGGATCATCATCCCCGCAACTTCTGCATGTGGATGGCCGGAGGTGGAATTCGTGGTGGCGTGGTGCACGGAGCCACGGACGATTTCAGCTACAACATCACAGAGAATCCCTGTCATGTCAACGACCTGAACGCCACGATCCTGCACTGCATGGGCATTGATCACGAACGATTTTCCAGACGCTATCAGGGTCTGGATCAGCGTCTGACGGGGGTTGAGCCGCAGCGTGTGGTTCAGGAAATCCTCGCCTGAAGGACGGCTCTTCGCCGCAAGCGGTGCAGTTTGATGTGGCAGTCGTTCTTCGAGCGTTATCAGGACAGAATTGCAAAGATCGGCTGGTGGCTGCTCCCGGTTATCGGACTGCTCGGACTTTCAGCCCTTGGCACTGCCCGCAACGATGTTCGCGACTGGCTTCCCGAAGGCTACGCGGAGACGCAGGACTACCGTCGCTTCCAGGCCGCATTTGGCAATGATGAGTTCATTGTAATTTCCTGGGAGGGCTGCACGCTTGATGATGAGCGTGTGGACCGGCTCAGTGACCTGCTGGCGCCCAACGGCAGGGGCTCGGGACTGGTGGAACGCATCACGACAGGCCGCGAAGTCCTGCTGCGACTCACCGATCCCCCGCTGCGCCTGCCTTATCACACGGCCGTGCAGCGTCTGCAGGGTACGCTGGCAGGCCCCGATGGCCGGCACACCTGTGTGATGGTCTGGCTGACCCCAACAGCCCGTGCGAATGTGCCGGAAAGCCTTAACAGACTGCAGCTGTCCATCGAGCAGGCAGGGGTGTCTTTCAGTGACGTTCGCTGGGCTGGAGCACCCGTTCTGAATCGAGCGCTGGATGAGGCCAGCCTGAAGGCGATGTTTAAGGCCATCGTGCTGAGTTGTCTGGCGGCGGTCTTCATCGCCTGGGCTGCCCTGCGAGACGTACGCATCACAATTCTGGTGCTGGTCACCGGCTTCTACGCCGCCACATTAAGCCTGTCCATGCTGCCGCTGACCCGCACACCCATGAGCTCGCTCCTGATCACCATGATCCCCATGGTGTATACAGCAGCCATCTCCGGAGCGATTCATCTGTGCAACTATTATCTGGAATCGCTGCGCAGCTGTTCACCGCGAACGGCTGCTGTGCGTGCTGTCCGCGGGGGCTGGCTGCCGCTGGCACTGGCCGCAGGAACCACCGCTGCCGGACTGCTGACCCTGTGCCTGAATGATCTCAAACCTGTCCAGCAATTCGGCTGGTTCTCCGCTCTGGGGATCGGACTCAGCTGGGTGCTGGTTGTGATGTGGCTCCCCGCAGCCCTTGCCGGCATGCAGCCTCGAGAACACATTCAGGGTGATGCGGTGGTGCCGGTCGCGGTCATCGAGGATGCTCCGCTTCCACAGATCTGGATCTGGATCGGAAGGCAAATCGTGAGATTTTCGGTGCCGGTTTGCCTCGCCTGCGCGGTGACCGGAGTCTGGGCTCTCGTCGGCGTCCCGCGGCTGGTGATTACGTTGAATCTGCTCGAGGAATTTCGTGACGGCGCGCCAGTGGTGGAGTCAGGCCGATGGCTGGAGGAGAAGCTGGGGGCGCTCACATCACTGGAAGTGCTGATGGAAGTGCCCGCCGATTCTCCGCTGAGTCCTCTGGAACGCCTGCTGCTTGTGCGGCGTCTTGAACGACGTCTGCTGGCGCACCCTGACATTGCAGGGGCACTCTCGATCGCGGGTTTCGCTCCGGACCCAGGCAGTGGCGGCATGGGATTCCTGCAGCGTACCGAGCTGAATCGCCGACTGCAGCGGCAGCGCGAGCAGTTGCTGGAGTCGGGTTTCCTTGCTGCGACACCATCCGCGGAATTCTGGCGCGTGAATCTGCGACTACGGCGTGCAGAACAGCTGGACTACAACCGGTTGTTGGCCGAAATTCGGCAGGAAGCGGAGCTCGTGGTGGGCAATGGAAGGTCCGGCGGAGTGAAGGTCTGGAGCACGGGCATTGCGCCACTGATCTACCGCGCCCGTCGCTCCATGGTCGACGGGCTGATGCAGGGACTGTGTACGGACGTGCTGCTGATTGTCGCGGCCATTATTCCGGCGATGCGGAGCTTTTGGAATGGCCTTTTGCTGATGCTCACCAGCCTGTTTCCCACGCTGCTGGTGATTGGCGGTCTCGGGTGGCTGCAGCTGCCCATCAATGTTGGCGCGGTGCTTGCACCATGTGTTGCCCTTGGCGTGACGGTGGACGATTCGATCCATTTCGTGGTCTGGTTTCGCCGTGGCGTTCGCGATGGTCTGAGGCGTGGCGAGGCGGTGCTGCTGGCGTGGCGGGCATGCGTTCGTCCCATCTACCAAAGCTGGCTGCTGCTCGGGCTGGGGATGCTCACACAGGCCGTCAACGACTTCAGTTCAATCCGCCATTTCGGTCTGATGATGACAGCCATGCTCACTGCAGGACTGGCCGGCAATCTGATCCTGCAGCCCGCACTCCTGGCAAGTCCGGTCGGAGAATGGATTGCCCGGGGATTTCGGCGGGGCGGGGACCTGGATGGTGGTATCGAGCCAGGCCGCGCGGCCGAACCAGCTGAGTTTCCGAAGCAGCCTCCGGATTCGCCGTAAAAATTCGAGCGATGGCTTCGCCTTTGCCAATTTCGCCTGGTAAAATCCCGGTTTCGCCGCCAGTCGCTCTGCCCAGCCCGGACGATTCGGCAGCCGCTGTATCGCGCAGAATCCCGTTTGGTCATTGCAGCAAAAGGCAGGTCCATGCGATTGTTGACAACGCTGATTTCCATACCCCGTGCGGCCCTCTGTTCACTCGTGCTTGTTCAGGGATTTTCCGGATTTCTGTCCGCCGAAGAACCCAGCCGCGAACAAATCCTCGCACGGGTCAAAGGTGACATCGAATACCTCGCATCCGACGAACTTGAAGGCCGTGGGGTCGAAACAAAAGGTATCGAACTGGCCGCCCAGCACATCCTCGATCAGTACCAAAAAGCCGGGCTGAAGCCTGGACTCCCGGACGGCACCTGGCGACAGCCATTCCAGGTCGTCCTTGGTGACGTTGCCGTAGAAGCATCCACCGCCGTTCGGCTCAAAGGCCCCGGCGACCTGATGCTGGACCTGAAGATCAGCGAAGAATTTCAGCCCATTCGCCGTGGCGCCAATGGCGAAGCCTCAGGCGAAATCGTGTTTCTCGGTTACGGCATCACTTCCGCGGAAGACAATTACAACGACTATGCCGGCATGGACGTCAAGGGAAAGGTTGTGGTCATCATCCGTCGCGAACCACAGAATCGACCGGATGGTGCATTTAAGGGACAGGAAACCAGCTCCAATGCCTATATCGATCGCAAACTGGAACTGATTCGCAACTCCGAAGCTGCCGCCATCCTGTTCGTCAACGATCACGCCAGCGCCCCCACGGCAGATCAGGACGAACTCCTTGAACCCTCCGGATTCGGCAACAACGGCGACTCCGTCCCCTTCGTGCACATTAAGCAGGCCGTTCTCGACAAACTCCTTCAGGCCGCCCCACTCCAGGCTGACGGACGCACTCTCTCCAGCCTCCATGACGTCGGCAAATACATCGACGAAACTCTCAAGCCAGTCTCACAACCACTCGCGGGCTGCTCCGCCACAATCGCCACGCGATTCAAAACCAACTCAGTAACCGCCCATAACCTCGTCGGCGTCATTGAGGGCGAAGGGCCGCTTGCTGACGAAACCATCGTCATCGGCGGTCACTACGACCATCTCGGTTTTGGTGGCTACGGATCCCGCACTCAGGCTCGCACCGGCGAAGTCCACAATGGTGCTGACGACAATGCCTCCGGCACCGCTGCTGTCATCGAACTGGCGCGGCGAATTGCCGCAGGCCCAAAACCAAAACGGCGACTGGTGTTCATCTGTTTTTCCGGCGAGGAACGCGGGCTGATTGGCAGCGAGCATTATGTTCGGAACCCCATTTATCCCCTCGAAAACACCGTCGCCATGCTCAACTTCGACATGATCGGCCGACTCAAGGACAACCGCGTTGAAGTCAACGGAGTCGGTTCCAGCGCTGCCTTCCCTGAGATTGTGCAAAAGGCCGATGAAGCCGTCCCGATCGACATCACCGTAAACCCCAGCTCCTTTGCCGGCAGTGACCACCTGCCGTTCTATCAGAAACAGATCCCGGTGATGTTCTGCTTTACCGGCCTGACGGACACCTATCACACGCCAGACGACGACGCCGCGACACTGAACATGGAAGGTGCACTTCTGGTCATTGACTACTCCGAACAACTCCTTCGCAGCATGGATGCCCTGGAAACACGTCCCGCCTTCAGCGAAGGGCCGCCTCGCCGAGCACGTGGAACACGGCGTCCTCCCTTCCTCGGACTCCAGCCGGATCTCGGTGCATCAGGCGCCAACGGTATTGTGGTGCGGTCCGTTCGCCCCGACTCACCAGCCGCAAAGGCTGGTATCGCCGCCGGCGACATCGTCACCAAAGTCGGCGATAAAACGGTCGAAGACTACCAGACTCTCGTGACCGAACTCGTGGCAGCCAAACCGGGTGACGTTATGAAGCTCACAGTGAAGCGCAACAACCAGGAATCCGTAATCGAGGTAACGCTGGGCGAGCCCCAGCGGTAGTCTGCCTGCTGCTGCCACGCGGCACTCCCTGCGAACCCAGCCCCCGCCACTCAGGACTCGTGCGAACCACCGGATGAACACCGCCAGCCCACTCGTCTCTGTCGTCATGGGCAGTCGCTCAGACTGGGACACCATGTCCGAAGCATCAATTGTGCTGGGTCACTTCGGCATTCCACATGAGTGTCAGGTGGTGTCTGCACATCGCACTCCCGCGTGGATGTGCGAGTTTGCAGAGACGGCGGCGGGCAGGGGAATTCAGGTGATCATTGCCGGTGCCGGCGGGGCCGCCCACCTGCCCGGCATGATTGCCTCGATGACTCACCTGCCGGTGCTCGGTGTCCCCGTTCAAAGCAAATCACTCAATGGTCTCGATTCACTCCTGTCCATCGTCCAGATGCCCGGCGGAATCCCCGTTGGTACACTCGCAATCGGCCAGGCTGGCGCTAAAAACGCCGGCCTCCTTGCCGTGCGGGTTCTGGCTCTTCGTGACACCGTGCTGTCAGACAAGCTGCAAGGCTGGATGCAGGATCAGACCGATGCCGTGCTCCGCGATCGCTCACTGGTACTCAATCCCCCTCAACCCTCTTAACGGACTCCCGACCAGGGATTTTGCATCATGCCTCGGAATCCCCAGACTCTCCTGCCAGGCGCCACACTTGGTATGCTTGGCGGAGGGCAACTCGGACGCATGTTTGCGCTCGCGGCCCGCCCTTTCGGCTTTCACATCGTCACCTACGGCGACGCCGCAGATTCCCCCTGCGCCCAGGTCAGTGATGACTGCCTGCCCGACAGTTTCACCGATTTCGACGCACTTGCCGAGTTCGCTGAAATGGTCTCAGTCGTCACCTACGAACAGGAAAATATCCCGCTCGAAACCGTCCAGTTCCTGGAAAAGATCGTCCCCGTATTCCCCGGTTCGCAACTGCTCGCAGCCGCCCAGAATCGCCTGCTTGAAAAGTCGGCCGTCCGCTCCATCGGTATCCCGACAGCCGACTTTCTGGCTGTTTCCTCCGTCGCCGAACTGAACGCCGGCCTTGAAGCCATCGGCGGAGACGGCATCCTGAAAACAGTGACCATGGGTTATGATGGCAAAGGCCAGATCCGCGTTCGTCGGGGCGACGACACCACAGCCGCGTGGAAATCACTTCGCGTTTCCCAGGCGATCCTCGAAAAACGAATCGATTTTGCATTCGAAATGTCCCTGATCGGAGCCAGATTCGCCGACAACTCCTGTCACTTTTTTGCCCCCACCGTAAACACGCACGTCAATCACATTCTGGACGTCTCCGTCTGCCCGTCCCCACTCATCAGCCCGACACTCGCCGACCAGGCCCGCCAGATCACTCGCGCAATTCTCGAACACTTTCACGTTATCGGCGTGCTCTGTGTCGAATTCTTCGCGACTTCCGATGGCACTCTGCTGGTCAACGAAATCGCTCCTCGCCCCCACAACAGCGGACACTGGACCATCGAGGCCTGTCGCTCCAGTCAATTCCAGCAGCAGTTCCGGGCCGTTGCCGGACTGCCTTCCGGCGACACCAGCGCAGTCTCCGCAGCGGTCATGGTTAACCTCCTGGGAGAGCACCTGACGAACCTCTCCAGCGACCGCTGGAAATCCGCTCTGGCCGTACCCAATTCAGCCATTCACCTCTACGGCAAAGACGAAGCCAGGCAAGGACGCAAAATGGGCCATATCACAGCACTGGGTCAGGATCCGGTCGAAGTCGAGCAGCGCGCACGCCACATCCGCCGAATGCTGGGGTATCAGGGAAATTAGGCCAGCCCGCGTTCATCCGCCAGCAGTCGTCCCGGCCAGCGACGTCCTCGCAGCACAATCACGGCGAAGGGCCACCACCAGATGATGTCGTGAATCGGAATCAACATCAACACTCTCGCAGAAACCTGCCCCTGACCTACCGCCCACGTCATACCCACCGGCCCAAGAATCTTCGCCAATAACCCCACCAGCACCACTGCGTAATGGCGGTAGGGATCAACAGCGGCAACGGAGTAGCCCAGACCATAGAGCAGAATGACCAACCCCATCCCCTGCCACAAAAACTCATCCTCGGGTGGCTTCGAGAAACCGTAGGCGAACGCCGCTGCCGCAGGAGCAATGATGATGAACGGTCCCCAAACCAGACACTGAAGCGCAGCAGCCAGCAGGCAAATTCTCGCCCAGCGGGGTCGATTGTGCGCCACAGGCGTCACGTCACTTCGTCTGGAGTTCAATCCGACTGTTGCCTTCGGTGGGCTTTCGCCACCATCTCCTGAGGGAATCTTCATTGCTGCCGCTCCGCGAGCCTTCCGCTGCAGCCTCTCAGCTGATTTCATTACGCAGGCAGGTCTGCAGATCCGCTTCCTGGAAGGCAAAGCCAGCTTTTCGCAGCACAGCAGGCGTCACGCGACTGCTGGCCAGAAGTATCTCGTTGGCCATCTCACCAAGAACGATTCGAGCCATAAATGCTGGCAGTGGAAACAAAGTTGGACGACGTAACACTGCCCCCAGCGTTTTGGTGAAATCAAAATTGGTCACGGTGTGCGGGCTCACCAGATTCACGGGCCCGGAAATACCCGGGGTTTCGACGCAGAAAGCAAGCGCCCTGGCCAGGTCAGACAGGCCTATCCAGCTCCAGTACTGGCGACCATTGCCCACGATTCCACCCGCCCCCATTTTGAATGGAAGGAGCATTTTCTGGAGAGCTCCGCCTTCACCCGAAAGCACAACTCCGATACGTCCGCACACCACCCGCATACCCAGATCAGTCGCGCTCATGGCAGCCTGCTCCCAGTCTCGGCAGACTTCAGCCAGAAACCCGGAACCTGGTGCTGATGTTTCGTCCAGAACCTCGTCGCCACGATTGCCGTAGAAGCCGATCGCCGAAGCACAAACCAGCGTGGCGGGGCGTTTGGGAAGAGACTTCAGAGAATCCACGATGCTTTTTGTGCCAGCCACTCGACTGTCGCGAATCCGCTTCTTCACATCACTGTTCCAGCGGGCGCCAGCAATGTTTTCACCTGCGAGGTGCACGATGGCGTCGACTGCTCCGAGCCTTTCGGGGTTCAGAAAACCGCGGGCCGGGTCCCAGAGAATGGCATTTGATTCCGACGAGCGCCGACTGATCGGGACGACGGTGTGCCCCGAATCTCGCAGCACTGAGCAAAGACGGGTACCGACGAGACCAGATGCTCCTGAGACGGCGATTGTCTGTTTTGCCACAACAAATGCTCCGCGAAAACCGTGAAATTCCAATTGAATGGTTCTAGGCTGCCAGCGGAAAAAGTCAACCCGGGCCGCTCAGAGGTCGGTTCTCTGCAGTCCCGGGTCGTCAACTCGGCTGATCACCAGCGAAACATTGTGTCCGCCGAAGCCAAAGCTGTTGTTGATGGCATAACGACACGCTTTTGAAACCGCTGCGTTGGGAAGGTAATTGAGGTCGCACTCGGGATCGGGCCTGTCGTAGTTGATCGTGGGTGGCAGTACGCCCGACGAGAGTGCCATTGCACAGGCGGACATTTCAATGGCACAGGCCGCGCCAATCATGTGCCCCAGCATGCTTTTGATCGAGCTGATCTGTAAGTCGGACGCGCGACTGCCGAAGACCGATTTGAGTGCCACCGTTTCCATAGCGTCGTTGTAGTGGGTGCTTGTACCGTGAGCGCTGACGTAGGTTTCGCCGGCAATCTGATCGGGATTCAGCCCGGCCTTCTGCAGAGCCTGCTGAATGGCCCGCACGGCCTGACGCCCCTGGGGGTCAGGTTGCGTCAGATGGAAGGAATCGCTGGTAGACCGCCCAGAGAGGACCTCGGCCCACGCCTTGCCACCACGCCGCCGCAAATGCTCTTCCGTTTCAAAGATCAGAATCGACGCTCCTTCGCTCATGATAAATCCGCCACGGTCCGCGTCGAAGGGCCGCATGGACGTTTTCGGACGATCATTGCAGCTTTTGTTCATCGCCCGCATGTTGACAAACGAGGAGATGCCGAGCCGTGTCAGGGAGGCTTCGGTACCTCCGGTCACCACAAAGTCGGCATCGCCCCTCCGCAAATACTCAAACGCATCGATCATCGCGTGCCCCGACGATGAACAGGCACTGCTGGTGGTGTACGCAGTGCCTCGAATTCCAAACGCCAGGCTCACATTTCCCGGAGGCGCGTTGGGCATCAGCATTGGAATCGTAAACGGACTCACGCGTGAAGGTCCGCGAGTCAGCAGCTTTTCGTGTTGAGCTTCGTAAGTCTCCAGACCCGCCAGTCCCGCCCCGAGGATCACAGCCGCGTTGTCGCCAATCTCCTGTACCGGAAGACCAGCGTCCTCGAGGGCCTCGTAGGTGGCATGCACAGCAAACTGCGAGGCACGATCCATTTTCCGCGCGGAAACGCTGTCATTCACATTCACCCGGGCTTCGTTCAGGTCCAGCACTTCTCCGCCGATGTTGACTTCCATGTCCTTTGTGTCATGCACCCTGAGGGTGTCGATGCCACACTGTCCGGCAAGCAGGTTTTTCCAGAGCGTTCTGCGGTCATTTCCGAGACAGCTGACAGCACCAATTCCAGTAATGAAGATCCGATTCATTCGAGCGACCTGAGTCCATGAGGAGCATTTGGGCCGGAATGTCCTGCGTCCAGCCCACGGAAAACTTTGTGTAGTACAGCAAACTCCGGAATCCCTGCAACCCTGCCGCAGACGATTCCGGGGGAAATAGGCGAGCCGGGAAGCCAGCAGCCGCTGATCAATCTTACCGGCGAGCCTCTCGCAGACGTACTCTCGCTCCCCGCGGATAATCCTTCAGCAACTGCTCATGCAACGCCCGCTCCCGCTCACGCCAGTCCGGAATCGACCAGTCACGCAGCGGGTCCCGGACAAACCATGGCGTCCCGTCCGGGTTCAAATAGAGCCTTTTCTGTTCGGCCAGATTCAACGGCCCGGCTCCCACTCGACCAAACACAGCCAGCTGATTTCCCGCCTCGTCGACAGCCCGATCCCGATCCACTCCCTCCGAGATACACAATGCCTCACCACCCTTTGGAAACTTCCAGCTGGCGACAAGCATGGCTGCATCCGCGGGCTGAAACCCGAGTAGCCAGGCGTCTGGGGACTCGTCAGCTGCACGACGTGCAGGCCATTGTGCCCATCCGCCAGATACGCAAACTGGCTCGTGTACGTAATTCCCAGCTTCACATCCCGCAGGTCATTGATTTTTCCACCGGCGTTATAGATTTGATCGATCCGCGGCTCCTCCGGATTCGCCACATCGACAATCACCAGCCCCTGACTCCCACCCGAAACAAACGCCCACGTCCGCGCCACGTAGATATTCCTCGCTTCACTCAGCGGCATTACTGCAGTCAGACGGGGAAGCGTCGGATCGGTGACATCAAGAACCTTCAGGCCTTCCTCGTCCACCACAAAGCCATACCGAAACTGAAATTCCACCGCGCGAGGGTTCTTCACCACATCCGGACCAAGAATGCTCGTGATAAACGGCTTCTCCGGATCCTGAATGTCCACGACCACCAGTCCCGCATGGCAGCAAATCCAGGCATAGTGCCCGAAGATCGTGATCGATGTCGCCCCGTGCAGGACATGGCCGGGATTGAAGACCACATCCTTCTTCAGGAAGTTGTTGAGCGGGTCGCCATCCAGCAGCGTCCCGGCCCCAATCATCACCAGCCCCTCCTCGAAATCCGTCGCATACAGGTAAGCGTACATCTTTGCCACCGACTTCTCAGAGTTCTCCTCACGATGATTTCGTGTCGGATCCGGTGCAATGGTTGTGGGTGAGGCGATATCTGTGGCAAACGGAGTCTTCACGTGGAATCGCTGCCCCGCCGGTGACACCGGAGCGGTTACGATGCGTTCCGAAAAGCCCTTGTGCTCGATAAAGGCCACGTCATACACGCGAATGCCACCGTCACCGCAGGCCGCATAGCAATACTCACCGCGAACCTGCAGACTGAGCACCTGATGCGGACGCCCCGGATTGAGCAGTTGCCGACCGATGTCGTGGCCGGGATGCTCGTGCGCATGATGCAGCAACCCACCATGCTGCACATGCTCCTCATACCGCTGCGGATAAACATCATGATGCATCGTGCTGCCAATCACCGTCTGCGGCTCGTCCCGCTCTGTCACGGTCACTGCAAACAATCCATGCTCACCCGCCGCAACCCACGCGTTTCGTCC
This sequence comes from Planctomycetaceae bacterium, assembly GCA_040382995.1. GTDB lineage: Bacteria > Planctomycetota > Planctomycetia > Planctomycetales > Planctomycetaceae > SXXK01. Next base: position 12,382 of record JBEIEK010000025.1, on the reverse strand, counting down.
GATGAAGTTCATGTAGTTGGTGCCCTGCATGAGCAATTGAGCCATCAGTGCGTTATTGTCGTTGGCCGCTGACAAATGGCAGTCCGTACATGACTTCGTTTCTCCCTTTCCCCGCACCGTGTGGGGCACATTCGTACTGAACGCAATTCCGCTGAGCCCCTCCGCGGAAATCGTCTGCTGCTGCGTGTAGATCGTTTCCCGATTGAGATTATAAGAAGTCACGTGAATGGCACACGAAGACCGCGATGGCCCAATCCTCCTGCCCGTCACATTGCCATCCCGAGCCAGCATGAACACCTCATCCCGCAGCGTCTGAAAGTTATACGCCACCTGATTTCGACTGATATCCCCCTCGTTGTGCAATGAGGGGGTCTTGCGAGCGGCCTTCTGAGGCAGATGACAGCCGTAGCAGCTGGGATTCCACGACGTGTGACAGGCAATGCAGGACATTCCGCGATTCGGATGTGCAAAAGACTCCGCGTGCGGATCACCCCAGTCAAAGCTGCCATCCTCCGTGCGACGGATGGTCTTCGCCAAAGCCGAGGCCGCATTGTAATCCGGATGGTCCGGATTCACCGTGTCCGCGACCTGCGTCAGCTCCCAGCTGAGTGTTGGATCGACCATGGAATTCTGAATAATTCGGCGGCCAATCTGTTCAAAGCGGCGCTTGCCAAAAGGAGTTCGCATGTCCGCCAGCTGACGACCGACCGGACGACCATCTGCATCTTCCGCAGCCGCCGGTCCGGATGTCATCAGCAATCTCCCGGCATCCTTCGCATCCAGCGAGCCGTGACAGTCGATGCACTGAATTTCGATCGCAGCCCGCACCTCACCGTAAAGCTTTCCATTGCCATGCATGTCCTGCACAAAATGACAATCAACGCAGTGCATGCCGCGTTCCAGATGAATATCCAGCATATGCACAGGCACATTGTCCTTCTCTGCCATCAGCTGTGCCTCCAGCTCACGGACCTGCTGCAGCAACTGCTCCTCAGGCTGCGTCCAGTCGACCTCCCGCTGAAGCTGCTGGGCGATCTCGGGGATCTTCATCGCCCGCTGACGCTGCTCCGCTGTCGGCTGCGGAATCGGTCTTCCCGCGTGATCCAGAGGAATCCCCTGTCGATCCTTCTTGAACACCGCCTGGAACATCCAGCCATGGCCATGAAAATCGGCAAACTGTGTATGTTCAAGCTGCGGATTCAGTTCAGAAGACCGCGCCAGAAATTCAGGGTCGCTCCAGTTCCCCCGCGCTGTGGCCTCATGCGGATCCGACATCGTCGATTCCGTAAACTCCTCGGAACTCGGATGCCGCTCCTGACGCGGATACATCAGCCGCGCGTCCGTCTCCATGTCCCACCACATAAACCCCAGATAACTGTTCATCACCGTCGTGCCGGGATGAATGTGACACACAATACACTGACTGGTCGGAACGCCAACGGTGAATCGGTGCGTCACCGGATGTCCCGGTTCCGACTTCGGAATCGTGGGGTCCGGAGGCCCGACAAGATCGTCGGCCACCGCAGCGGCCAGCCCACGATTGCCGTAACGAGCCCATGGCCCGGAGTTCACCGGAGAGCGGTCGTTGGCGTAAACCATGTGACAGGCCGTGCAGCCACTGGACCGATAATCGCCCGGGTGGTCGTTCGTTCCCAGAAAGTTGAGCGTCGGATCCAGCAGTCGCGTCTTCTGCAAACCAATAAACACCGGATCCGTACGATTGGCTGTTCCCAGACCACGATTGCTCAAACGTGTACGCGGCCTCCCGGATTCTTCCAGTCTTTCAGGAATGCCGGCATCAGGAACAAACCTGCCACCGCGTTCAAAAATGCGAAGAATATTGCCCGGCTGCGTCACCTCGAAACGCGGCAGTGGATCAAGGTAGGGCAGCACACCTTTGCGAGCTGTTTCTTCAGGAGTTGGTGTGGGAACCGTCTGCAGCCGCTGCGGAACGCCGTGCATGCTGTAGCTTTCCCCGTACGTCGGCCACTTCTCAGGAACCGCACCGTTGTTGTAAAGCGCCGCGCCCCAAAGCATGCAGCCGTGAGTCATCATGCTTTTCTTAACCTGCAGGGTCTCCGTGCCATGGCACCCGGCAGTGCCGCAGCTGATGTGCGCAACCCGCAGATCCCCAGGATTCATAAACCGAATAAACTCCGGATCCTCATGATTCAACACCGTGTACGAGCGTACGGGATTCGCCGAAGACCTGAAGACATCGCTGAAACGCGGGTGCACATGGGCTGCCAGCTTGTCGGTCGCCAGCGGATCGCCACCATGACAGTCCACACACCCCAGCTTCACACTGCTGCTCATGTGCGGATCATGTGCATCCACGTGGCAGCGAACACACCCCACGCTCTTTGCATCCGCCTGCTCCTGCGACTGACGGGACAGATCCACATTCGCCAGATGCGGTGGCACCGGAAAGGCGACTGACGTTGTAATCTCGCTGGACGCCGTATCCCCGCCTCCAACGGTTTCCGCCCGCAGCCTGGAACGCGAAGCGGGCCTGAACTTTGAACCTGCCCGCTCATCCGGAGACCTTGCGGGAGCATCGTCCAGTGAAGCCTTGCCTGCATTCTTCCTGCCGTCCTCCGCCGCAGAAAGATAGCGGTCGGACTGACGCACATGATGCAGCCAGAGCAGACATCCAGGCCCCAGTGCGATCCAGGCCGCAACTGCAGCAAGCATCCGTACGCTACGGTTCATCTGCCAGATTCCGTTCTAATAAGTCAGCACAAGATCCATGAACATTCCGTACAGCGTATCAGCCTTGCCGGAATTGCCCGCAGCAGCGGCAAGCGGATCCAGCACGCCATAAAGGTCATCAAACCCAGCGCCCGGGATCAGTGACGACACACCACCTGCCACAATAATGTTGTCACTCAGTCGCGGACGATATTCCAGACCCAGACTCAGATCCGTGCCGATCCGCCGCGCGATCTGATCCTGAAATGTAAATCGCTCCAGCACCTCCGTGTGGTCGAACCACAGGAAATTCACATTCGTGATCGCTCGCAGCTTCGGAGTGATCTCGAAGTCCATCCCCCCATTCAACAGCCGCAGGCCGGGATTCACAAAATTGCTCTGACCCTGAAACTTACTGCTCCGCAGATTCGCCAGCAGACTCTCACGCTGCGTCAGATTGACGCCAAACAGCTTGATCTGCTGCCGCTGCCAGAAGCTGAACTGCCCGCCTGCGAAGTTGGGATTGTCCAGTACCGCATCAAATCCCTCAGCCTGGTCGTCGTTCGGATTGTCATCACCGGAAGCCCAGAAGCCAGAGGTGCGAAAACGAATCCAGTCGCGGTCAATTGACAACTCAAGGGCTGCCATGTTCGCCTGAATGTCAGCTGACTGTCCCTGAATTGGATTCAGACTGTCGCGACCGGCTGCGTGATAGAAAGCATGGCTGATGTTCACTCGACCGATGTGGCCGTCACCTGCGAAGCCAAAGTAAAACGCGTCCACCTCGTGCGGTCTGAATACCCCCGTCGGATCCGGCCTCACAAGAAAATCATTCCGGTCAAATTCGATGCTTGGCTGTTCATTATTCCAGTGAAAACTCAGCTGCGCCGTGTAGCCCGGAAAAATGAAATCCTGTCGAAAATAATTCAGAATCAGCGTGTTCTGATGACGGTCGTCAAACGTGTTCAGCAGGCTGTTCGTTTCCTTCTCCGTCTGATCGAACCAGATCACGTTAAACTGATCCCGATTGGCCAGTCGCGTTCCAAAAACCCTCACAGCACGATTCGTGTCCGCAAACACAAAACCTCGGAAGTCACTCACGAATGGCTGCGAACCGGCCCGTACCGACAGAAAGTCATAGTCCGGACTCAGATCCGCCAGCTTCGCCTCAACAAACCATTCCTCAAGTGCCGCATCCTGTCGATAGCGAGTCGTTCCACGCCGCACATCGGGATTCACAACTGCAAGTTCATTCACGTCCAGATAATTCATGTTCAGCACAGGCGACAGTCGCACCTGCCAGTCAAACGGCTTGAATCCAGCATCCCCGTGAGACAGGTTGAACTGCAGTTTCAGATTGTTCACAAAGAAATACTGATCCGGATCCCCGTAGAACTCTCGCTGACCAGCCCCCACCGTACTCTCAAATGGCGATGTCGGGATCGGAGTCTGCCGAAATTCATGCAGCATGAAGTTCGTGGCGGTGATGTTCAGAAACGTGTGCTGTCCGATGATCGGATAATCGCCCTTCAGCACGTTCTGATTGTACGGGTCCCACCAGTGTCCCTTTTCGTAAGGCTGGTCGACGCCCCGGGGATTTGGGTCTGAATAGCGCTGCCAATCAGGAAATCCGGCTCTCCAGCGATCCTCGATGGGCACGAAATCAAGGCTTTGCTGAGCTTCGCTGGGGCGGATTCCGGAAGCTCCGGTGTAGCCCAGCGGGCTGCGTACCAGCGGACGAACAAAATCCGGCGTTACCGGTGCCGGTTGAAATTCCTCCGCGATCGCTTCCTCCGATGGCAACGGCTGCAACACTTCAGGACGGTCGAAGACGGACTTTTCTTCCGCTGGATCTTCAGGTCGCACAGGCTCCTGGGCCCCCTGGAACAGGACAGACTCCCGAGATGCTGGAATCAAATCGTCCACAAACACTGACGCACCGGCCTCCTCAGAGGCTCCCGGCTCCTGGGCAGCTCCACAGGTGACCAGCAACAGCGACCAGCAGACCGACAAACACAGACCACCCCAGACTCGCAGCGGCCCTCTCGACAGGCCACACTTCATCGCCCACGCGGCGGAAAACCGCTGGAACCTGATTCGTTCCAAGTTGCATCCGCGCATTGCAGTTTCCAAACGAACCCCTGGTCGACTCCGTTCGCCTCAGGACGTACCCTTGGCATAGAGTGTGGGACCGTAAATCAGGTCCGATAAATACTGCAAGCAGAAGTCAGGGAACGCCGGAACTACTGCCTGAGAAATCTCGGGCCGCTGCGGGAAGATCTGCAGGAACGGATGAATAGCTCCGCTGAATCTGGCTGAAAATGCCAATCCACCCAGCCATTCGGCTCAATTGACCGGTATCGCAAGCTCTCGATACTCACCATGGTTCTGCCCCGCCAGCAGCTGTAACCAGTGGTCTGAGCTGCGCGTCCAGTTGCCGTCGCCGAAACGCACGACGTGAATGGTGGTTCCCTGTGCAGCATGTCTGATATCGCGGAGATCGGCAGCGGACAGGACAGGCTCGTCTCCGTCTGTCAGAAAGTATACGACATCAGGACGGAGCCCCAGCGCCTCCAGCAGAGCAGGGCGGTGGTCTGTGCCTGCATCCGAGATTATCGAATCAATCTCCTGAACTGCCAGCTGCCGATTGACCTCGGTTGCAAAGTACAGCGGCTGTTCAGCCTGTCGCCGCAGCTTCAGCCGCTGAGTCGTTTCATTGTACAGGATCACCGCGAACTGCTGGTTGGGCTGCAGCAGCCGCAGACTGGCCTTGAGCTGACTTTTTGCCTGCCGCAGTCTGGGACCATCCATACTGCTGCTGGTATCGATCACATACACGAACGAACGTCCGACACCCACAATATTCATGAAAGTGGTCTCACCGGCACCGCCCCTCCCGCCACTGCGACGAGCACCTCCGGATTCCGTCGGTTCCACTTTGGAATTCCCGCCGCCACTCGTGCCACCACTGCGGCCTGATCTGAGCATCCCCGGACCAATCAATTCAGGCAGCGAGGACTCTGACGTTCCACTCGACGGACTGTCAGTCTCTGACGACAGGAGTCCAGCGACTCCCGGGATTTGCGCTGGGGTATTTGACCTCTGCACCTGCTGCTGATCCACAGAGGCCTCGGGTGAAGATTCGGTGGCCTCTGCCTGCCGCTTTTGTGTCAGCCTCGCATCACCACTTCCCGCGGCTGTCCCCACGTCTCCCTCGCCATTGTCCGCCCCCTCCACAACAAACAGGCCAACATCCCGAAAGACCTCACCCCCCATCTGCCCGGGGCTGCGCAGCGCGCAACCCCGCATCAGGAGCATCGCAACAGCCACCGTTGCTGCATGCAGCACCACCGAGAAAGCTGCTGAGGAAAGCAAACTTTTTCGGGTGAAGATCCAGGGAGACGTCAACTTCATCAGACCACCACCAGGTCAGAGGCGGAGCTGAACGGCATCAGGGAACGCAGCAGGAGCTTACCACAAGATCCCGACGCATGCATGCGACAGCCCGACTTCGCTGCCGTGGGCTCCGACAGTTGCGGCAATCCCCGGCCTACGGACTCTCTGATGCCTCGGATGTGAACGCTGCATCCTCCGCGGGCAGAGTGGACTGGTCGGCGTTGGACTGCCCGGCCAGTGCCTCGCGAATTCGCCGCGCCTCTGCCACGTCAGCATCTGCCTCGGCCGTCTTGCCGGCGGCTCTGAGCTCTTCAGCGCGGGCCTCAAAAATTCCGGCCACCTCTGCGTCAAAGCGTTGTGCCGCCACATAGTCCGCGAGGGCCAGATCGAAATCACGTTTGGCCGCCCTCAAATCTCCACGGAGCGAGTAAGCTACAGCGCCCGCTCCCGCATTCACTGCTTCATCGCAGTCCAGCATTGCCTTTTCGGTATCCTTCAGCTCCACCCAGCAGTGAGCCCTTGCCGTGAGCGCCTCGGGCTGCCGAGGACTCAGCATCAGCACTCTCGTCAGGTCCTCGACGGCAGCAGCGAATTCCTTGCCTTCCATCAGCAGCCGACCACGCCGCAGCCAGCCGTCGGCACTGGACGGGCTGCGGCGAACCTCCTGCGTCTGCTGCTGCAGTTGCGTCAGCCACTCAATTCGACTGGCGTCCGCCTGAGCTTCTCCGTAGCGTTCCATTTTAAGTAGTGCAGCGCGGCGATGGCCAATCCATCGCAAATCCAGCGGTTCCAGTTCGACCGCCCTGCCAAAAGCCTGCACGGCTTCTGCGTAATTCTGCTGCTGCATGGCAATCAGACCGCGGTTATTCCAGGCCGTCACGTAGTTTTCATTCAGTTTGAGCGCCTGCCGGATGTCGGACATCGCCGGCTCCAGTTCCTGTTTCTTCATCCGCGCAAAACCACGGTTGTTCCACGCGTCGGCAAAATCGCTGTTGGATTCAATCGCCTTGCTGAAGTCTGCCTCGGCCACCACATAATCCTGTTCTGACAACCGCAGCAATCCCCGATTGTTCAGTGCCGCCGTATGCGATGGGTTGAGCAACACAGCCTGATCGAAATCCGCCAGCGCATCCTTACCCAGCCCGTGGGACATCAGAAAATAGCCGCGAAAGTTGTACAAATCTGCATTCCGAGGCTGCAGCCGAATCGCAGTACTGAAGTCCGCCCGGGCGTTCGCATTTTCCCCAATCAACGCATATACGTCACCGCGCATGCGGAACAGAACGGCGTCATCGGGACGGATCCCGATCGCCTGGCTGAGTGCTTCAACGGCAGCAGCATGACGTCCCTGCTTCACTGAACCGCTGGCACGCTGCAGCAACGAACGGATTTCCGGGGGCCAGTCAGTCCCCGATTTACCGTTCGCAGCGTCGGGCTGGGGAGCAGAGATGGCCAGAGGAACCGCGGCAGGATTCCCCGCCGCTGAACTGTCGGCCTGTTGTTTGCTGCAGCCGCAGAAAAGCAGCAACAGAATTCCCGGAAAACTCCAACGCATCTGCACGCTCCCTGTGCGTAAGTCTCATTCCCTGAATCACTCTTTCCGGTTGTATTCCACCTCGGGGAAGGGTGTCAATTCGAGTTTTCGTGGGGGACGCTCCGGAATCAGCCTTCTCGGAGAGTGTTTCTTCTGTACAGTTCTCCCCGAGGACCTTTCGCTGGGATCGTCGCTGGTACTGAACAGTAAAGCACCGAGGCAGGCATGGGTGAACAGCAAAACGCAGCAGATGCCGAAATCAGCAATCGCAGCATCGGCGAATTCCGGCTGCTGCGGCGGCTCGGCAGCGGAGGCATGGCGGATGTCTACCTCGCTGAACAGGAATCCCTGGGACGCTATGTCGCCGTAAAGATTCTGAAGTCCGAATCGCTGCAGTCAAACGGTGAGGTCCTGCTCAGACGGTTCGATCAGGAAGCCAGGGCCGCCGGTGGACTCAGCCACCCCAACGTCGTTCAGGTCATTACCACCGGACGTGACGGGAATCTGGCGTGGATCGTTCAGGAATATGTGCCCGGATTGAACCTCAGCCAGTGGATACGACGGCATGGCCCGCCCGACTACGCCACGGGGCTCCACTGGCTTCAGCAGATCGCTGCAGCCCTGAAAGCTGCCGCAGAAGCAGGCATCGTTCACCGCGATGTGAAACCCGAAAACATCCTGCTCACGCGCAACGGCATCGCCAAGGTCACAGACTTCGGCCTTGCTCAGCTCAATCAACCCCGCCAGCCGCGCATGAACCTCACACAGGCTGGAACCACAATGGGAACGCCGTGGTACATGAGTCCTGAGCAGATTGAAGGGCGACCGCTCGATCACCGCTCTGACCAGTATTCCCTTGGCATCACCGCATGGCATATGTTCGCAGGCAGACCCCCGTTCCCCGGAAAGAATCCGATGACCGTGGCGGTACAGCATCTCAAGGAAACTCCGCCGCCACTTCACCGCTTTCGCGCCGACCTGCCTGCTGCACTCTGCAAAACCATCGATCGCATGCTGCTGAAAAAGCCGGACGACCGCTACCCGGACATGCCAGCCCTCGAACAGGCTCTCCTCGATCTGAATCACGTTCCCGTCAACGACTCCCTTCAGTCAGGCGATAGCTTCAGAAGCCTGCTCCGACGATGGCGTGGAATCCTCACCGCAGCAGGTGGCACTGTGGCCACCGGCTTTCTGCTGGGCCAGCTGATTGGCAAATCTGCAAATCCGCCGATTCAACTGCCCGTCCCCCGGCAAATGACCGAAGTGGCCGGCGAAACCTCCGCCGCACGACAATTTGCCCGCGCCATGCTGCAACCCGATCGACTTGACCTGTGGCGTGCCGTTGTCACAAGGTTTCCTGACACCTTCGAGGCCGATATGGCCTCAATGCAGCTCGGCATCGCCCTGATGTCCAGCCCCGTCCCCGACCCCGGACAGGCGCGACAGGCGTTCAGGGCCGTGCGGGAACGAGGCGAACTGGCGATCGAAAAACAACACCTCCAGCTGCTGGGAATGATCGGCGAGGCATGGGTGCTGAAGGACCGCGAACGAACCGCCGAACTGGACCTGCTGCTGTCCGAAATCTACAGACGCATCGATGAATACGAATCCGAAGACGTCCTGCAACTGGACATCGATCAGGCTCCCAGTGAACTCCAGCAGTTCTTTTCGAAGATCCTGCAAACACGCCGCCAGCAGGAAAACGCCGACGGAGTCGGCTGAAGTCAATCCCTCAGCTGTCCGGCAGCCGAACTCTCAGCACTCTGCAGAAATCGTGAGTGCTGCTTCAGCAACCGCTCCACGTCATCATCAGTCACCTGCCCGAATTCCTGATAGAATTCTCCAACTGCAGCGAAGATTTCGGGACTTTGCAGACAGATCACCTGATCCGCCGCTGCGTTGACCGACAGCAACACCTCCGGCGGCCCCACTGGCACAGCCACCACAATTCGCGCAGGGTGCTTTTGCCGCACCACAAGGATTGCCGCCTGCATGCTGGCCCCGGTCGCCAATCCGTCATCCACCAGAATCACCGTGCGCCCATGCAGTGAAGGTAAGGGTCGCCCCCCACGGAATCGCCGCACCCGCTTCCGCACCTCAAGACTCTCCGCATGCACTCGATCAGCCAAATCCCGAACACTGTCCGCCAGATCGTGATTCAGAACCCTGACGCCATCTTCCGCGATAGCCCCCAGGGCCAGCTCCGGGTTGGACGGATGCCCCAGCTTGCGAACCACCAGCACATCCAATGGAGCCTCCAGCAGCCGCGCTACCTCCGCGGCGACGGGTACTCCCCCCCGTGACAGACCCAGAATTGTCGTAAATCCATTGATCCCATTGCCCCGGATCTTCTCCGCCAATCGCCGCCCGGCGTCATTCCGATTCGCAAACATCGGCCACACCTCCTGAAAATCATGGGAAATCCGGTGTATTCTACGAGCATTCGCTGCAGCCGCCGATCAGCTCTTTCACCACGGATTCTGTCCCCTCGGCGATCCCACCCGAAAACGTCCCGCCACTGCCCAACGCCGGGCAGTTTGTAGGGGCTGCACGCACTGGCGCAAAAAAGCACTTCGCACCGAACTACCGAGCTATTCCGGCGCGGGCAAAACTCCTGAATTGCTCCACCTCACCTGTCGATTCTCTCACCCAGAAGGAGAATCAAAATGCTTGTGCTGTCCCGTCAGAGCGACGAAGCGATCATTATTGGCGACAACATCCGCGTTACGATCGTGGAAGTTCGAGGTGACAAAGTGCGGATCGGCATCGATGCCCCCCGCGACGTCACCGTGCATCGCCAGGAAATCTACGATGCCATCCGACGGGATTCCGGACGTGAAGCCCGCAGCAACTAAACGCGCTGCCGATTCTCATGACAAATTCACCGGCTCGCGCGGAGTGATCCTCGCGGGCCGTTTGCATTTCATTACCCCGGGTGGAGCAGCCAGATGCGGCACACGTTTTTCCAGATCTTTTTGACCTCGATCGTCGCTGCCGCCTCCACCGCACTCTGCTCCGAACCCAGAGCCACCCAATCCGAAAACTCTGTCCGAACGGTGGCCGGAAACGGACTCGAAAACCCCCTGCAACCGCAGGCCAAAGCCCTGGACACAGCCGTCGCACAGCCGTTTGGACTGGTGATCGGACCAGACCACGCCCTCTACGTCTGCGAAGTTGGCTCCCATGTGATTCGCCGAGTGGATCTGACCACGGGAGAATCCAAAGTCGTCGCGGGAAACGGGAAGAAAGGATATCGAGGAGATGGCGGACCTGCTGCCCTCGCAGAACTCAATGAACCCTACGAACTGCGGTTTGACGCCACCGGAAATCTGCTGTTCGTCGAAATGCAGAATCACGTGGTCCGCCGTATCGACGCCACATCCTCAATAATCTCGACCATTGCCGGCACCGGCCGCCCCGGTTTTTCAGGTGACGGTGGCCCTGCAATCAACGCAGAAATGCGACAACCTCACTCCATCGCCCTCGATCAGCTCGGAAATCTCTACATCTGCGATATCGGCAATCATCGAATTCGTCGTGTGGACGCAAAAACCGGCCTGATTTCAACGTTCGCCGGTACCGGAGGCCGAGGCCCCACGCCGGATGGAGCGGCCCTGGCAGGAACACCCCTGAACGGCCCGCGTGCTCTTGACTTCGACGGTCACCACTCCCTCTTTCTGGCACTCCGGGAAGGCAACGCCCTGTTCCGCATCGATCTCCAAAAACAATCCCTCCACCACCTCGCAGGCAACGGAAAAAGCGGTTACACGGGTGACGGCGGGCCAGCCCGAGAGGCTCAGCTTGCCGGTCCCAAAGGCGTGGCTGTCTCGGCCAATGGTGACGTCTGGTTCGCCGATACCGAAAGTCACACCATTCGCGTGTACCGCTCAAGCCGCCGGGTCGTGGAAACAATTGTCGGCGATGGACTCAAAGGAAACGGCCCCGAAGGAAAGCCCGAAAATTGCCGACTGGATCGCCCCCACGGAGTCTTCGTTTCGAAGGACGGGAATCTCTTCATCGGAGACAGCAACAATCATCGCGTGCGACAACTGAAATTGCCCGCTGGAACCTGGTAGCTGTCATTTCCCGAACACTCGTCGGGAAATCAGCCGGATTGCCAGTGGCATGCAGCCCAGCACTGCGAAGGTCAGCATCACTTCGGGCCTGACGATTCCCGAGACGCCCTCGTTGGCAAACTGCCTGAGCGTCGGAGTGGCGGCACCTGCAGCAACAAAAACGGCCGTACCAGGAAGCATCCCCAGCTGGCTGGCCCACCAGAATGTCCTCAGCCGCATTCCTGTCAGTCCCATCAGCAGGTTGACCAGAAAGAACGGCATCAGCGGCATCAGTCGGAGCATCAGCAGGTATTGCACGCCGTCACGTTCCACCGCAGACTGCAGCTGCCGGACACGACTACCATACAGCTGCTGCAATCGCTGGCCCAGAAGCCAGCGACTGGCCAGAAAAGCAAGCGACGCGCCGCTGGTCGAGGCGAAGCTGACGAGCACGAGCGCTGTCCAGAAGCCAAACAACCAGGCAGTCGCCAGCGTCAGCCCGGCTGCCGCCGGCAGACTGAGCCCTGTGGCGGCAGTGTAGATCAGGAATGCCACCGAAAACGCAAGCACTGGCTTCTGATCGCAAAACGCCCTCAACTGGTCCTCCCGATTCACCACCTGCTCGAGGGTGATCTGAGAACGTCCAATCGCGATGAATGCAATCGCTGCGAGAACAAGGATAAAGAACCTCAGTATGGAACCAGAC
>JBEIEK010000024.1:0-33094 GCA_040382995.1 Planctomycetaceae bacterium | reverse complement strand
CCCCCCTACTCCCCGGGGGGGGGCGCGCCGTGCCCCCCCGCCCCCACGCCACACTGCGTTTTGTGACGCGACCGGGCCCGGCGTATCACCAGGCAAGGGAATCTGGCAACATTCTGATTTGGCTCATTTCACGCTGTATCGCTATCCCAGCCTGCACCCCCTGCAGGCACAACGACGGGCTCGGAGCGACTTCTGGCGAAGTGCCTTCTTGTATCCCGTCGCACCCTGTGGTACGCTTTGGGCCCACCCCGATGGTCCGAAGCTCAGGCGTTTCGTACCCATTGCCCCACCGCATCGCCTCCTCCCCCCCCAGACCGTTCCGGAATCGACGGTTATGGCCGCCTACCGTCATCTGCTCCACTTCGTCACCGCCTGCTGCCTGATCGGTTCTGCCACCGCCCAGGAAGTCAGCCCCCAACCGCCGCCACCCCAGTACCTCAGTCATGTGCGGCCAATCCTCCAGGAACGCTGTTTTTCCTGCCATGGGGCACTCAAACAGGAGGCTGGTCTGCGGCTGGATACGGTTGCGGCTCTTTTGCGGGGTGGTGCTTCCGGTCCGGCCGCTGTACCCGGCGACGCGCCAGCCAGTGAGATTATCCGCCGCGTGACTTCCACCGATGCTGAAGTTCGCATGCCTCCCGAAGGCCGCGCGCTGACGTCCGAACAGGCTGCGGCGATTTCGACGTGGATCAATTCAGGTGCCACGCCACCCGCCGTTGACCAGCCGGAACCTGACCCGCTGCAGCACTGGTCATTCCAGGCACCCGGGCGACCAGCAGTGCCTGGAGGTGCATCGCATCCCATTGACGCACTCCTGCAACCGGCACTGGACGCGGTCGGGATTCAGCCACAGGGAACCGCCGACAAAGCCACGCTCCTGCGTCGGGCCACACTGGATCTGCTCGGCGTCCCACCAACGACTGCGGAGCTTGACGCCTTTCTTGCTGATGATTCTCCTGATGCCTTCCCCAGGGTGGTCGACCGACTGCTCAGCGACCCGCGTTACGGCGAACGCTGGGCGCGGCACTGGATGGACGTTTGGCGATACAGCGACTGGTATGGTCGCCGTCACGTGCCCGACGTCTGGAACAGTGCTCCGCAGATCTGGCGCTGGCGGGACTGGATTGTGCAGTCGCTGAACAGCGATCACGGTTACGACCGCATGCTTCAGGAGATGCTGGCGGCAGACGAAATCTGCCCGGAAGACGATCAGGCGGCGGCCGCCACCGGATATCTCATCCGCAACTGGTACGCACTCAACCCCAACGACTGGATGCGGAACATAGTCGAGCACACCGGCAAGGCGTTCATGGGGCTAACCTTCAATTGTGCCCATTGCCACGACCACAAATACGATCCCATTTCACAGGACGACTATTTTCGCTTCCGGGCCTTTTTTGAACCCATTTCGATTCGCCAGGACCGCATCCCGGGAGAAGCTGATCCGGGACCGTTTCAGGAATACGACTATGGCAAGCTGCGCGTGATTCAGCGGCTTGGCATGGTGCGGGTCTTCGACAAAACCCCTGATGCCCCCACGTGGTTCTATACTGGGGGAGATGAACGCAATCGCGTCCGTGAACGGGGCTCCATCGCACCGGGTGTGCCCACCTTTCTGGCCGGTTTTCAGGCTGTGACGCCTGCCGTTGTCAATCTCCCAGCTCCAGCCTTCTATCCCGGACTGCGTCCCGCGATGATTGACGCGCGGCGCAGCGAACTGACCAGCGCGTTGCAGTCTGCCCGCGAGCAGTTGGCCACCACGGGCACAGCAACCGCCGTCCCCCCGGAAGTGCTCAGTCGGGCCCGAGCCGCGGAAGCCGCCTTCGCGGCGGCGGTCGCCACCGCGGCCTCCAGCGGCGTTCCGGGTGCGATCAGCGGCCAGCAATCGCTGCTGTTTGATGCCACCTCGGGGCGCCGCATCCTCCAGCATCGCCTTCCGCAACTCAAATCACTCCCCGAGAACGCGTCGCTGCGGTTCCAGCTGCAACTGCTCACCGACACCCACTTCAATTTCCAGCTGGCTCGCGATGTTGTCAGTGGCCAGACAGCGGGCTATGTGGCCTTCGAGAAGGGGCGCATCATTGTTTGGCAGCCTGGGAGTTTCAGTGACGTCGAAGCCGGGCGCTACGACTTTGCCGGCGGGCAGAATCGCTTTACGATCGAGCTGCGCATTCATCCCTCCGCAGACCGCTGTCTGCTGACGGTGCATGCACTTCCCACTGGCCAAAAGCTGGTCGACGGCATTCCGGTAGGACTGAATTCGTGGAACCCGTCTGCTCATCCCAATCAGGCCTTTAGTTTTGACGCCCGCACAGGAAGTCGAGCATTGGTAGACAACGTGGAGTTCGTTGTCCCTGGCGAAGCGAATGCGGCCCCTGTCACGATTGCGACCTTCGACTTCGAGGCCCCGCTGTTTTCTGCTGATGCGGACGCTGCCGGCATCGCGGGCTGGGAATCATCGTCCTTCTCCGAAGGCCCCGCTGTGTCCCTCGTATCAGCCATTGCCGGCAATCCGTCACTACATTCGCTGCAGCTGGAGTTGCAGGCGTCCCGCCGTGCCGTCGATGCTGCCAGCCTGCCTCTTCGAGCCGCCGAGGGCCTCGTTGCTGCGGCCGCCGCTGAACTGCAGTCGTGGGAAGCGCGCGTTGCCGCGGACCGCGCGAAATATGCCCAGCCACCCTCCGCCCAGCTCCCGCAGCTTGCTGCAGACGCCAGTCAGCTCGAACGCGCCGCCACACTTGCCAAAGCGCGATCAGACGCCGTCGCTGCCGAACTCGCACTCGCTCGGGCCGAAGCGCGGCCTGCGGACGATCCGGAGCGAACGAAGCAGGTGGAAGTCGCCACCACCGCACTCGCCGCCGCCCGTAAATCGCTGGCCACCGCCACCGCCACCTCCGCCGCTGCCGCCACCACCACAGCCGTCTCAGAGGCTGGCACGACCCCCGCGTGGACGCCACTGGGGCCCGAATATCCGCGGACCAGCACCGGGCGGCGCAAGGCCTTCGCTGAATGGCTCACCCACCGCCAGCATCCGCTCACTGCCCGCGTGGCCGTCAACTACATCTGGCTCTGGCACACCCACAGTCCGCTGGTCTCCAGCGTTTCAGACTTCGGCCGCAACGGAGCGGCCCCAGTGAACCAGCAGCTGCTGGACTGGCTGGCCGTGGAGTTCATGGAATCCGGCTGGAGCCAGAAGCACCTGCACCGACTCATCATGACCAGCGCCGCATGGCAGCGATCCAGCAGCACTGCCGGTGCGACTGCCACCACCGCGGCGGCTATTGACCCGGAAAACCGACTGCTCTGGCGCATGAATCCTGGCCGCATGGAAGCCGAAGTCGTCCGGGACAGTCTGCTGTCCGTCGCCGGACTGCTGGACACAAAAATGGGTGGACAGGAACTGGAAAACAGCGAAGCCCTCACAACCTACCGACGCAGCCTGTATTATGCGGTCTACCCTGAACAGGGTGGCCGCAGCAATCTTGGGGAGCTCTTCGACGCCCCGGATCCGCTGGACTGTTATCGTCGCACGTCCAGCATCATTCCCCAGCAGGCACTGGCGCTCACCAACAGCGAGCTGGTGCACAAGGTCAGCGGAGTCGTAGCTGAGCAGTTGGCGGCCGGTGGACATGCAGACGCGAGGCCATTCATTGTGGCCGCCTTCAAACTCATTCTATCCCGACCGCCCACTGGCCGGGAGATCAGCGTTTGTCGTAAATTTCTGCAGCCTGAAGATACCGCCAGCACTCGCCACAGCCTGATTCGCGCCCTGCTCAATCACAACGACTTCGTCACGATTCGCTGAACCTCTTCCGGACCATGCCCATGCACCCGGTCAACTCCTGCTGCCCCCCGCGAACTGCTCGCCGACCCTTTCTGTCGGATCTCGGGATGGGCTTCACCGGCCTTGCGCTTGGAGCCATGCTGGCGTCTGACGGGCAGGGCAGGGCTGCCGATATCGGGGCACCCTCCAGTTCAGTTCCGACGGGGCTTCCGCATCATCCGCCGCGCGCCCGCAGCGTCATCTGGATCTTTCTCTCGGGTGGTTACAGTCACGTCGAGACCTTCGATCCCAAACCTGCGCTCAATCGCTATGCCGGTCTGACGTTCGACAAAACTCCGCTGGAAAATCCGCTCAACTCGCCGCTGCACAAAAAGCGTTTCCGTTCCGTGGCCGCTGAAGAGATCAACGTGCGGGACGTGTATCCGATTATCTATCCAATGCAGGTGGGCTGGAAAAAACACGGTGAAAGCGGCATCGAGATGACCGACTGGTGGCCACATCTGGCGGGGCAGGTCGATGAACTCTGCTTCGTTCGCAACATGTGGACAACGGATAACGACCACGCAGCGGAAAATCAGATTCATACGGGTCGGCATCGGCTGGATGAACAGCAGCCAAGCATTGGCGCGTGGGCGCACTACGGTCTGGGATCGCTGAACGAAAACCTGCCCCGCTTCGTTGTGCTCGGCGGTCCCACACGATCCGACACTCGCCTTTCCATTGACTCCCTGTATCTGGGCCCGCAGCATGCCGGCGTTCCAATCACCCTGGATCCTTCCAATCCGCTGCCGTTTGGTCGCCGGCAGGCGAACCAGTCTTTCTCCGAGCAGCAGCGTGAGTATCAGCTCATTGGAAAACTGAACCAGCTCACAGCCGTGGAATACCCCGACGACCAGCAGCTGCTGGCGCGGATTCGGGCCTATGAACTGGCATTTCGCATGCAGGCGGCCGTCCCGGAAGCCGTCGACTTCTCCCAGGAAACTCAGGCCACGCAGGCGCTTTATGGTCTGAATGTGGAGAGCACTCAAGTTGCAGGTCAGCGGTTGCTGGCCGCCCGCAGGCTTGTGGAACGCGGAGTGCGGTTCATTCAGGTGTTTCCGTCTCCGTACGGAGTCTGGGATTCGCATCAGAAGCTTCGCGACAACCACACGCGACTGTGTGCCACGATTGACCTGCCTGTAGCCGGGCTGATTCAGGACCTCCGCCAGCGCGGTCTGCTGGATGACACGCTGGTTGTGTTCTGCACGGAGTTCGGCCGTACGCCGGGTCTGGAACAGCGGAGTGGCGGAGTGGACGGCAGAGATCATCATCCAAATGGGTTTACGATCTGGATGGCCGGAGCCGGACTGAAGAAAGGCCATGTCCACGGCGCGACGGATGAACTGGGCTACCACGCACTGGGCGAAGGTCACTACGTCACGGACCTGCACGCCACCACCCTGCACCTGCTGGGATTGGACAATCGGCAGCTGCACTTCCCTGGCCGGAAACGACTGGAGATTGATGACGGAAACGTGATTCAGGAGATTTTGGCGTAGTGCTGCTCGGGCGCAATTTTGACAGACTGCCCGAAGTCACGATCTTTGCTCTGCAGTTACTCTTCCAACGTTGTTACCAACCTCGGGGTGCGGCCCATGAGAATTCGCTGCTGCTTCACACTGTTGCTGACGTATTCTGTTTCCGCTGTGGCGGGGGATGAGCTGCCATTTGTTCGCCACACGATTGATGCGACCAACCCCAACAGTTCCTGCGCGGTCATGGACGTGGATGCTGACGGCGATCTGGATATCGTGGCCGGTGGCCACTGGTATGCAGCACCGCAGTGGCAGCGGTATGCCGTCCGTGAAGTGGAGGTGATCCGGGGGCGACAGGACAATTATTCCAGTCTGCCACTGGATGTGGACCTGGATGGCGTTGTTGATCTTGTGAGTGCCAACTACCGCAGCGAATCGCTCTACTGGGTGCGCAATCCCGGACCGGCTGCTGCCCTGCAGGGGGCCGTCTGGGAGCGAACGGTGATTGAACGTCCTGGTCCTATGGAAACCGGGCGTCTGTTCGACATCGACGGTGATGGTTCGCCTGATGTCCTTCCGAACGGGATGGAGTTTGCTTCGTGGTGGAGCCTGCGTGCGGGGGCTGCACCGGTCTGGGAGCGTCATCCGCTTCCGCAGGAACTGGCGGGGCACGGCGTGGGTTTTGGCGACATTGACGGTGACGGTCGAGGTGACATTGTGGGACCGCACGGCTGGGCTGCAGCACCTGCGGATCGGCGCCGAGAGCGCTGGGTGTTCCACCCTGAATTCAGCCTTGGGAAGGATGCATCCATCCCGATTGTCGTGCTGGACGTGGACGGTGATGGAGACAGCGACATTGTCTGGGGACGGGGGCATCAGATCGGAGTCTGCTGGCTTGAACAAATCTCTGCAGCCTCTGGTCAGCGGCAGTGGCTGCGGCATGTGATCGATTCGCAGTCCGGTCAGAACCACAGTCTGCTGATTGGCGACCTTGATGGCAATGGCCAGGTGGAGGTGATCACGGGAGCGAGGGACCGAGGTCATAACGGTGCCGACATTGGTGAATGGGCGCCCCTCGAGATTGCAGCATATGAGTTTGTGTCGGAGCAGCGTGCGTGGCGGAAGCGATTGGTCAGTCGCGGTGACGCCGCGGCTTTGGGTGTTGATCCAAAGCTCGAAGACCTCGACCGCGACGGCGATGCGGATCTCGTCATGGCTGATCAGCGAGGCGTATACTGGCTGGAAAACCGTCGCGTAGCGGCGAGCGACACGCTTCCTGAGGGGGCGGTTGCTGCCGTTGAAGAACCCAGCATTGAAGCGACAACCTACGTGCATACGGATGCGATGACGGTGATTTCGAAAGGCGAGCGACAGGCAGTCAGTTCTGCCTTTCTGGCGGCGCTGCGTCGCGAACACACGTTGGCCGGGATGAGCCTTGCGATGGGACCGCTTCCCAGCAGTCTTCGTCGCTGTCCGCTGGAACCGGAGGTCTTGTCGGAGGTGGATCGCGGGGCTTATATTGAGCGGCGAATCTCGTTTGCGGCGGAACCCGGTGACCGAGTGCCGGCAGTGCTGCTGCTGCCAAAGAATCTGCAATCGCCAACACCGGCGATGCTTTGTCTGCACCAGACAACCGGGATTGGCAAGGGCGAGCCGGCAGGGCTTGGGGGGCTGCCAAACCTGCATTACGCAAAAGAGCTGGCCGAAGATGGCTTTGTGTGTCTTGCACCGGACTATCCTTCATTCGGCGACTACCCGTATGATTTCGCCGTGAAGGGAATGGCTGCTGGGTATGCAAGTGGCTCAATGAAGGCCATCTGGAACAATCTGCGTGCTGTGGATCTGCTGCAGAGTCTTCCGGAGGTCGATCCGGACCGGATTGGCTGCATCGGGCATTCGCTGGGAGGCCATAATTCACTGTTCACGGCTGCGTTTGACCAGCGTCTGAAGGCGGTGGTGACAAGCTGTGGATTCACGGGCTTTCATGACTACTATGAGGGCAAGCTGGGAGGCTGGACGAGCGACCGTTACATGCCGCGAATTCGTGAAGTGTATGGCAATGATCCGGACCGTGTGCCCTTTGACTTTCAGGAAGTGCTGGGAGCAATTGCCCCGCGTGCGGTGTTTGTTTCAGCTCCGCTGCAGGACGGGAATTTCGATAATGCGGGTGTCCGCAAAGTGATGCAGGAAGCCGCACGTGTTTACGCGGTCTACGGGGCGGCTGAAGCCACACTGCGGGCCGAGTACCCTGAATGCGGCCACGACTTTCCGCCTGAAGTGCGCCAGCAGGTGCGGGAGTGGCTGAAGGAGCGATTGCGGTTGAAGAAGTGAGTGAATGATTGCCGCACATCAGCGGATGGGCGGGGGCCCCCGGCTGCGATTTTGCACCGCAGGTGCGTGCGTTGACGAGGGTTGTTTGCAGCGGCCGTTTGCCCGCAGGCTGCCGCCATGCGGCTGATGTGTTCAGCGGTTACCTTCGCAGCATCATAAATCCGAACAGGTCGCGGACCTGGTCGTCGGTCAGTTTATCAAGCATGCCGTCGGGCATGAGAGACTTGCCGGTATCCCGCGTTTCCTCGATGTCACTGCGGGCCAGCGTGACCTGTTCGCGGTCTGTCTGGACCACCAGCGTCTGTTCGGTTTTGGAGACGACCACACCCGTGAGAACGCGTCCATCGTTCAGCACAATCACCGATGTGGTGAACTGTTTGGGTACGACAGCGCTGGGGTCCACAAGATTGAGCAGCAGGTATTCGAGATTGCTGCGGTTGGCCCCTGTGAGATCCGGGCCGATGTTTTTGCCTTCTCCGTAGAGTTTATGGCAGGAGGCGCAGGACTGTTTGAAGAGTTCTGCGCCGTGTTCGATGTTGGCGGTGGCCAGTTTTTCGGGGGTCAGCAGGCTGCGCCATTTCTCAACCGCAGCGAGGCGTGCTTCGGGTGTTTCCTGAACGACGCCCCAGCGTGCTTCGAGGACTTCGCGGATGTGTGAGTTGTTGAATGCCAGCAGTTGTCGGACCTGAGCGGCCGTGAGTTCGCGGGCGGGGATGCGGTCGGCCTCGATTGCGGCGATGAGCTGTTCAGCCCATGGCTGGCGGCTGGAGAGAGTGTCGATGGCCAGACTGCGGTTGCCGTCCTTGAAGCCGGGCAGCCGCTGCACCAGCTCTTTGGCGATTTCGGGGTTGTCGAAGGCAGCCATTGCGCTGATGGCCGCATCGTAGGCAGCACGGTCAGTCAGCAGTCGAATCAGCAGGGGCACGGATTCGCCGTCTTTGGCCTGTGCGAGTGCCTGAATGGCCTGCTGTCGGGCGAGCGGATCAGCGGAGGCATCGGCGGCCAGTGAGCGCAGGTCGGCCAGAGCAGTGCCGTCACCGAAGAGAGCAGCCAGTGCGTCAGCACCGCGGGTGATGTCCGCGTTGCCGGTTGCACGCAGAGCGCGGTCGACTTCAGACCAGTTTTGCGGGGTGGCGATGTGTGCGAGCCCGGCAAGTCCGCTGCGGAAGGCTGTGAGCAGTTCTGCGGCTCGAGCTTGTTCGGTCGCATCACCGCCGGCTCGGGCTGCGATCAGCGACAGTGCTGCAGCGGCTGCCGTCGATTCACCGGCTGCCATCTGATGTGCCAGCCGCCGCACTGCGAACTGCTGCAGTTTGGGGATGGGGTTGAGCAGCGGCAGCAGGTCAGGATGGGCGGCGAGTGGTTCAATTCCATACCACGTCATCAGCGTCAGCTGGTTTTCAGACTGAATGGTGGCGGCATTCGCGGGGTTGCTGAGCAGTGCCAGTGCCAGTTGCTGGCGGGGTTCGGGTTCCAGCTTCTGCAGGGCGGAGACGAGAGCGAGGAGCACGTTGGCGGGCTGTGTGGTGGCCGCCAAAGCCGTGAGGCGTTTCTGCAGCACAGGGCGGTTGTCGGGTGCGGTGGCGGTGAGTTGGACAGCGGCAGCACGGGTCAGCGGGTCGGTGGAGTCGAGTGCCGATTCAAGCCGAGCGGTGCTGAGCTGGTTAATGGCTTCGAGCCAGCCAAGGTCACGGACGGTGAATGCTTTGCCGTCGAGTTGGGGGTACGCGGTGAAGGCATTCTGCAGGGTTTGTTCCTGGTTCCAGCGAATGTCGCGGCGCGCGAACCAGCCTGGTCGCGGGGTGTCCGTGGAACGCCGCAGGGATTCGACATTCACTTTTGCCGGGCTGCCAAAAGCGATGCGATAAATGCGACCGCTGGTGCGGTGAATGCCGTCATGATCATGGCATTCGCCGTTGTCAGACCAGTCGGAAACGTAGATCGCACCTTCGGGGCCCATCTTCAGATCGACGCCGCGAAACCAGGGAGTCTTCACCAGCATGAAATCGGGTTCACGGCGACCCACGTAGCCACTGCCCTCGCGATCAAGCCGATTGACATTGATGCGACGGCCGTGCGTGTTGCACATCAGAATCTTTCCCCGATATTCGGCGGGGAAGTTTTCGCCGTGATAGATCAGTCCGCCGACGTGTGAATGTCCGCCGCCGAGATCGTTGGCCTTACCATCGCGGCTGTCGGTCCATTTGAGTTTTGTGTCCCAGTGATAGTGGTCGGCCGTCATGTCCATCAGCTCGTAGGCGTGTGGATTGAAGTCACGACCATACATGCGCTGATAGCGGGCCCCCGGAATCACGTGCCACAGATGCCCCTGGACGTTGTTTGTCATGAAGAACTGATTGTCGTCGTTGTAGTCCAGTCCCCAGGGATTGGTGGTGCCGTTGCAAACCACTTCGACCACGTGGCGAACGGGATGGAAACGCCAGATGCCGCAGTTCATGAACACCCGCTGCTCACGCGGTGTTCCAGGAGTGCCGGGATAGGACGTGTCGACGATGCCATGGCGACCATAGAGCCAGCCGTCCGGCCCCCACATCAGACCACTGACAAAGTTGTGTCCGCAGTCGCGGCTCCAGCCGTCAAGGAGCACCACCGGGTCGCTGTCGGGAATGTCATCTCCGTTGCGGTCCGGGATGAAGGAGAGGGTGCCGTCGTTCAGGATCCAGACACCGCCGAAGCCCCAGGTGAGGCTGGTGAGCATGAAGCCTTTGTCCCAGAAGACTTTGCGAGTGTCGTGCTGACCGTCACCGTCGGTGTCGTGCAGGATTACGATGCGGTCGCGAAGCTTTGTTTCATACGGGCCGCCGCTGTAGGTGTAGTTTTCGGCCACCCAGAGCCGGCCACGATCGTCAAACTCCATATTGATGGGCTGCTGCACGTCCGGTTCCCCGGCGAACAGCGTGACCGTGAACCCTTCTGGAACTTCGATCAGCGGAAGCATTTCTGCAGGAGCGGGTGGATGGCTGTCAGGTGGGTCCGTGTTAAAGGCCGCAGGAAAATCGTCGCCGGACTGGACGAATGGCGAGGCGGATGTGACGGATGCGGTCAGGTGAAGCAGGCCTGAGACGAGGCATGCAAGCAGCAGTGGTTGATTCATGGCAGCGAAACCGGTGGAGGAAGTGGCGGGCAGGGAACCGTCAGTCTGACCTGCAGAAGCCGCTTTGACAACTGATTTCCGCGGTGGTCGCTACCACTGCTGCACGATACCAGTGGTGCAGCGGGTGATTCCGGAGTTGTGCTGCAGCACGAGACAGCCATCTTCATCGATCCCGTGGCAGAGTCCGGAAATGTCGGTCTCGCCGCTGCGGACGGTGACGTGGCGGCCATTGAGCAGACTGTGGCGGTTGACTTCGGCAAGCAGACCGGCCGGTCTCCGGGAAAGCTCTGCGATTGTGGAATCCAGCTCCTGCAGCACTCGCAGCAGCACCTCCGTAAGATCACCCGGACCACCCCGCAGATCACTCAGCGAAGCAGCGCGAGCGGCAACCTCCGGAGGAGCATCCGCTGTGGAGTTGTTCACGTTGATGCCGATGCCCAGCAGCACTCCGGGACGGGCCGCCGGTCCCTGCTGCTCCACCAGGATGCCACAGATCTTCCGCGATTCCGACAACACATCGTTGGGCCATTTGACGCTCAGCGGTGCGGCAGGCGCGAATGCTGCGAGCGCGTTGCGGACAGCCAGCCCGGCACAGATGGCCAGCAATGGACGGCGGGCTGCGGGTAGTGGCAGTTCGTCACCACGCAGCACCAGTGTAAATGCAAGCGCGCCCGGTGCCGACCACCACGCATTGCCCTTGCGACCGCGACCGGCTGTTTGCTGGTCCGTGAGAACCAGTGCGGGAGCACAGTTCAGGAGCGGTTCGAGCAGTTCGGCGGCCAGCGTACTGGTGGACTCCAGTGTCGGATGATACTCGATGTGCTGCAGACTGGTTTCACGAAGCAGCCGAGGCAGGTCAAAGGAAGACGAGTGCATGCGCGGTCAGCAGTCGAAGTACAATGCAAATTCGTGCGGATGCGGACGCTGGCGGATGGCTTCGACATCTGCCGAACGTTTGTGGGCGATCCAGTTCTCGATCACGTCGCGAGTAAAGACTTCGCCCTGCAGGAGGAAGTCGTGGTCGTGTTCAAGCGCTGTGAGTGCAGCTTCAAGAGAAGATGGCGTGCATTCCAGTCCCGCTCGCTCTTCTGGTTGCAGGTCGTAAAGGTCCTTGTCCTGCGGCTTGCCGGGAGACAGACGATTCTGAATGCCGTCAAGCATGGCCATGAGTACGGCAGCCAGGCCCAGATAGGGGTTGCAGGCGCCGTCAGGACAGCGAAACTCAAACCGACGCCGCGATTCAGGGCCCGAATTCGCAGGTATCCGAATCGCCGCCGAACGATTGCGATAGCTGTAGCTGAGATTCACCGGAGCGTCGAATCCGGGGGTCAGTCGCCGATAACTGTTGGTCGTCGGACAACAGAAAGCCAGCAGCGCTGACGCATGCTTCAGAATCCCGCCCATCGCATGCATCGCCGTCTCACTCAGTCCGCCGTAACCGCTGCCACAGAATAAATACCGGTCTGCCTGCAGCAGAGAAAACGCCATGTGCAGACCGGAACCATTGTCGTTCCACACCGGCTTCGGCATGAATGTCGCCGTCCGACCGTGTCGCTGTGCCGCGTTCCGCACGACATACTTCAAACGCTGCACATGGTCGCAGATCCGCACCAGCGAATCCGCTCGCAACGCCACCTCACACTGCCCACCCGACGAAACCTCGTGATGCTGCCACTCCGTGCGGATCCCGCTCTCTTCCAGCAACAGCATGATCTCTGTGCGCAGATCCTGAAAACGGTCGCCCGGAGGCACAGCCAGATAGCCCTCGCGGTGCCGAAGCGAATGACCACCCCCACGAACCACCTCGCCACGATTCCATTGCCCCTCTTCACTGTCCAGATAATAGAAACCGTGCTGCTCCCGCTGATCAAATCGCACACTGTCGAACACAAAAAACTCAGCTTCAACCGACACCATCAGACGGTCCGCAATCCCGGTCGTCTGCAGCCACTGCTCAGCCTTCCGCGCAATGTTTCGCGGATCCCGTGGATACGTCTGATGCGTCACGGGGTCGCGGACATTGCACAACAACGCAACCGTGGACTTCATGAACGGATCGACGAAACACGTCTGCGACTCAGGCACCACCAGCATGTCGCTCTCGTGGATCGCCTGCCAGCCTCGCATCGAGGAACCGTCAAAGGCAAACCCCTGCTCGAAACTCTCTTCCGACAACTGACCCACCGGAATCGTGAAGTGACGCAGGGTCCCGCAGAAATCCGTAAATCGCAGGTCAATCGCCTGAATCTCCCGCTGACGACACAACGCCAGCACTTCACGGGGCGATAACTGACTCTCTGACATGCAAAACTCTCCAAAACAACCCGGAATCCCACGATCAGCAACCCCGGGGCAGCAAAATACGGGCCGATCGAAGTCTACACAAACCTGCGCGCACATTCTGCAAAAAAGCAGCAGAAGTGCGAGCGATGCGGGAAGGGAATGCTGCTGGCAGGAGATTCAGTGGACTGGAAAACCGAGCCGTGCATTTTTTTTGTGCAAAAACGCCCGCAAAGCGCGCTTTTGTGTCTGCTCTTGATGCAGCCGGAGACACGGGGTGGCTGAGGCTCAGCAGAAGTGTTGCCCTGCCCTGACGAAACAGTGCGAAATGGGGCAAAATGCGACGATTTCGGCTCCGCCTGTTTCATGATACCCCGCGGCCAGATCGCATCACTCAGACGCCCGTTGTCGGGGAATGTCAATGCCGCTGCGTGCCAGAGCTTTGGCCGGTGACCGAGCAACGCAACGCAGATCCGGACGTACACGGAGGAGTGGGGATGGCTGGGCGATGAAAATCACAGGAAACGCCGCTTCCTGCGAAGGATCACATTGTTTCCGGCGACAGATTGCTGGAACACGATCAGGGGGTCTGGCCTGTTCTTCATGGAAAACCGGTTGCCGCCACAGGGTCGGCCGATTTGCCACCCTTGCCGGGCCGTGGCGGGAACGTTTGCGGGCGTTGGTTGGCCAGTTGAGGGTCCAGCTCGACCGCCCGGCGAAAGGTCCTCTCGGCTTCGTCGACATGGCCAAGCCATGTGAGCATCTGCGCGAGATTCAGCCAGGCGACGGAATCTCCCGGATTGAGAGCCGTTGCCTGCTCGAAGTCCCACCGGGCTCGCTCCCAGTCCCTGAGTTCCATTCTGAGCATTCCGCGTTCAAACCACGTTTCAGCGTCCCTCGGGTTGATCAGGAGTGCTTCAGCGAAGTCGTCGAGCGACTCAGGGAAGTGCCCCATTTCCCGGTGCAGATCAGCCCGGTTTCGTCGCGGAGCAAAATCGGCAGGGGCCAGATCAATGGCCCGCGAGAAATCCGCCAGAGCGAGGTCCTTTCGGTGCTGGTGGGCGAGCAGGGTGCCGCGGTTGACGAGGGCCTGTGAGTAGTTGGGGTCGTGTTTCAGGGCCTGAGTCCATGCGTCGATGGCGAGCTCTGTCTGCCCCGTGGCTTCATAGAGCACTCCAAGGTCGTACCAGGCCACAGGCTGAGCCGGGTCCAGCTGCAGTGCCTGTTTGTAGCCCGAAATCGCACCCAGCTGGTCACCCTCACGCTCGTGCCGCCACGCCACCTCGAGGTATTCCTCAAAGGAATCGATGCGTTCAGCACATCCAAACACAGCACACAGAAGCAGCGCAGTGAGACAGCGACTGAAGCGGAGCGAATTCATTTCGGACCCTCCCCTATTTCCTCTCAGGCAACCAGCATGTTGTCAGGCAACCAACGAATCCCGGGACTGCTCGCCGCCAGCCAGCAAAGCAGACTGAATTTCCCGCTGCAGCTCCTCCAGTCCCCGCTCACTTGTGATGATTCGAGCTGATGCTGAGGCGAAGCCGGAAGCCAGCCGCTGAGACTGTTCCGGAGTCGCAAAAACAAACAATGGCTCGGAATACGGGCCCTGCGTGTGTTCCCGCCGAAAACTCTCGATCTCGTCTTCTGAAAGGCGATCCGCCATCAGCACAATCGCTGACGGCCTCGTCGCGTCCCGGACTGTCGTGGCTTCCAGCCGGGTCGCTGAGCCGACGCTTGGGAACCCCTCTCTCCAGAAATACTCCAGACAACTCGCCCGACGCTCATTCAGACTGTCCACCCACAGCAGCACCGGCCGCCGAAATACTCCACCAGCGGCAGCTGCGGTCTTCACGGACGCCGCTCGCTGCTGTGGCACGCTGATACCCGGGCCGGCCACTGAACCCAAAAACAGCGCGTGTCCAGGCAGCCCCGCAAACACTCGACGGACAAATGACGGAGACCAGAATGCCACATGCCCGAAAATCATGATCAGACCGAATGTCCACATCCCCATCAGACCACCAATTCCGAGGTGCATGAGAAAGCCTCCGAACAGTACCAGCGGTCGCAGGGGCCGAACCCAGATCAAAACCGTAAAGAACACCTCCCAGATGATTGTGGAATGAGTCGCCAGGTCGCTGATCCACGGGTACCACGCTGTCCAGGTCATGTCCACTGACTGGTATTCGAGGTTCGAAAAGGCCAGCCAAACTGCCTCGCCGTTCCACCACGCGTCGCCCTGCAGCTTGGACAACCCGGCAAAAGAATAAATCACGCAGAAGTGGAGCTGAATGAGTCTCAGCGCGATCCGCGTGCTCACGGAAGGTGACGCTGCCGGAATCGCGAATGCCTGTCCCGCACGTGCCGCCCGCAGTCGGGCCCGACGAACCTGCCACCAGCGGTCTACCGACAACAAACTGCCGCTCGCACCCACACACAAATACAGACACAGCAAACCGTTGATCTGGTCCAGACCGTAATTCGCCATCTGCGCCCGATACGAATAGGAAATCGTGATCAGGAACGACAGCACGGAAGTGACTCGAGTGAAGCAGCCAACCCAGAACAAAAACAAAACACCCAGACACAACACATGCACCGGCAGCATGAGGTGCTCAGGCACATACCACCAGAAAGTCGGCGAAAACATGCCCTCCTGCATCCGCCGGACGACCTCCGGACTGTTCCAGCCATCAGCTCCGAAAAACGCCGGCAGATTCATGCCCCAGACGATGTGCGTATAGAACAGCATGCCGCCCACCAGCAGACGCATCAGGCTCAGCACCACCGGATCGGCCGGCCTGAACCAGAACCGCTCCCAGCCACGCACAAATCCCTGGATCAGTCGCACCGGACCACGCCATAACCCCGCCGCTGCCACACCCAACGCTGTCATCGCACGTCCTCCCGCGTGAAGGATCCCCACGGCTGCTCTGTATACAGGTCCGGGTCCGTCAGCCGCCCACCCGCTCGTATCCGCGGCATCGAAGATAATTCGTGCCGAATCGTCGACAGCGAAACACTCACCCCATCGTGCTCTCGCAGCAGATTTCGAGCAAACCCGCGGACAATTTCCGGCTGCAGGTCGGGCGATGAATTCCCCAGCACCTCGGAGAGCATGAAATGGCGATGGTACATCAGGCGGGGAGCAATATCAAAGTTCGGGAACCGCCCCGAAACACTGCTGCCATCCTCCCGCGTCACTGTCCACGACACCAGATTGCTGCTGCCCGGCTCGGGTGCAAAATAGTGAAAACCGTGATTGAGGTACATCGCCTGCAAATACGGCGAAAAGACGTCCCAAACCCGTCGCGACGTCGGTGACGATGGCCCAACCGTCAACGGCGCCGAAATAATCGCGACCACATGCAGTAGTATAAAGACATTGAGACAGACATATCCAGTTCTTCGGAAAAGACCGCGACGCGGAGCCGCGATCAACTCCTGCGCGGACGCCGATGAATTGCGAGCGTCTTCCACATTCTTACCGGATTGCTCCGGAGGCACTGCGAGGATCACTGGGATGTCCCTTCCTGGAATCGAAACCGAACCGACCGGATCAACCAGCATCTCACCGATCGGTTCGAATTTCTGCATTTGACAACCGTTCAACTGCTGCTGAACGATCGTTGAAAATCAGCGGCTGGCAACAGCCACCAGTTCGCCGTCTTCAACAGCTTCGGTCACAGCAACTTCGTACTGCTGACCAGCGCGAACCTGCTGCTCTGAACGGCTGACCAGAGTCTTGCCGTCGCGGACAACTTCAACACGGATCTTGTAGGTGAAGTCCACGCCAGCCTGGCGGACCGGAATGGAGTACTGACGCTCGGTGCCAGTCAGCGTCATCTTCTGATCCATGAGGTACACAGTGGCGTCAGCAGGCACCTTCACCAGCAGGGTAGCGGGCTGGATGCGAGCACTGGTGGTGGCAGCCGGTGCCGGATGAACGATCACGTGGCCGTGGCTGCTGGAGGAACCGCTGGAACCATGGCTGCTGGAGGAGCCGCTGGAACCGTGGCTGCTGGAAGAACCGCTCTTGCCGTGGCTGCTGGAGGAGCCGCTGGAACCGTGGCTGCTGGAGGAACCACTGGAACCGTGGCTGCTGGAGGAACCACTGGAACCATGGCTGCTGGAGGAACCGCTGGAACCGTGGCTGCTGGACGAGCCACTGGAACCGTGGCTGCTGGAGGAGCCGCTGGAGCCGTAGTGCTTGTACTTTTTGGCTTCAGCATTGCCGGCACCAAGAGCCAGAACTGCAAGCAGGCATGCACCCTTTGCGGCCATCTTCATTGAAATCATTTCGTCACTCCTTTTCAAACAAAGCGCAGTCCAGCAGTCACCATGACTACTGTCCCTTCTCTCTCACCTGGCTCGCCCAGCGAACCGCGCTCGACGGCCAACTACCCCCATCGCCCGAAGCTTTGCGAAGACCCCAGATCTCCCCAACACCTGAAACGAATGAGAAGGCTGCGAGGAATGTACCGACGGCAGGTTTTGTGTCAATCGTCAGTTTTGGGTAATTTAGAATAAA
This sequence comes from Planctomycetaceae bacterium, assembly GCA_040382995.1. Taxonomy (GTDB): domain Bacteria; phylum Planctomycetota; class Planctomycetia; order Planctomycetales; family Planctomycetaceae; genus SXXK01. The sequence continues at coordinate 15,536 of JBEIEK010000024.1, read as the reverse complement.
TAAATCGAAAAGTTTGATTTTGCCGTGGCGGGTTCATTTACTTGCTTATCCCAGCCGGGTACACCATATGTGGCCTGCGCCAACAGAGCGATCGGAGCATCGCTGACTGCCGCGCGAAACCGGGCAAGCCCCACGCAGCAGGAAGGACGAGCAGGTTAACAGTTCTTGCAAGGTTGACAAAGGAGCAGGAAATGAGGAGAGAAGGTGGTTTGGCTAAAAAACAAGGCTCTGGAGCGGTTCACAAAGCAACCGGCAGCTCGTTCTTCGGTGCACTGCTGCCAAGATTCCTGCTGGGAACAGCTCTGCTGTTTCTGGCTCAGGACGCCTCGTCGCACACCCTCCGCGCTGACGACAAAGCCGCAGGATGGCAACACGATTTTGCCGCCGCGGAAGCCCAGGCAAAAACCCAGCAGGTAGCGCTGGTCGTGCATTTTCACGCATCCTGGTGTGGTCCCTGCCGCCGTATGGAATCCGAGGTTCTCAGTAACTCCCAGGTGACAAGCCTTTTGGGAAATGGCATTATCGGGGTCAAAGTTGACTCCGACAGGCATCGAGATCTGGTCTCACGGTTCGGTGTCCGCGCACTCCCCACCGACGTAATCGTCTCACCCGATGGCAAAGTGCTCGCCAAAGATGTCGGTTCACCGGGACTCACCGGCTACGTCGCACGGCTCAAACAACACCTGCAAACTCCCGCAAAATCCGCACCTGCAATCGCCGCTGCTCCAGCACAGACCCCCCCGCCAGTCCCCGCTGTCCCGGCAGAACCAACGGAACCTGCCAATACCGCAGCAACGCCCGCACCAGCCACGACACCTGCAGAAAATCCCGTCGCTGCCAATGAGCCACCTGCAAAGCCCGCCGTGACGGCAGAACCCGCCACACCAGCCACACCGGCCACACCAGCCACACCAGCTGTCGCAGCCACCTCCACTGAACCCGCCGCCCCAGCCAAAACCACCGAGCCCGCTGCAGCCGACAACACTGCCAAACCCGCAGATGCCGCGCTCACTCCCGAAGAAGTCGCAGCCGCACTCCGCGACCAAACCAAACTCATCATCCGCCGCGACAACACCCGCATCGGCCTCGGCGGATTCTCGCCCGTCGCCCACTCGTCCAACGCCGGCTGGGTCGCAGGCCAACCGGATTTCGCCCTCGAATTCCAGGGTGTCCGCTACCTGCTCGCCTCAGCCGCTGAACTGGACCAGTTCAAAGCTGCACCCGAAAAATTCATCCCGGCCCTCCACGGCTGCGACCCCGTGGCTCTGATCCGTGACCAAAAGGTTCAGTCGGGATTCGTCGGCCTGCGAGTCGAACATGCTTCCCGCGTGTACTTCTTCACCACCCCGGAAAACCGCGAGCTGTTTCTCCGCGAACCAGAGAAATTCTCCACAGATCGCAGACTGGTTTTCTTCCAGGCTGAAGGCCCCGCCAATAAATCCTGATTACTGACCGGTCCACAGACTCAACACAGGGCGATGCCTCTCCAGGCATCGCCTTTTTATTTCACTCCCCACTCGCCTTTTCCCAATTTCCATTTTCACCCTCCGCCGAAACAGATTACAATCTGCCCTCACCCCGCAGAATCGTCTGCACCACTCGCCCTCCCCCATCCGCCGTCTGCAGCCCCACCCCCGCGTCGGCTCTCACCGCCTTCTCTCACCGGAACCCGCCATGGCGCCGCAAACCCTCGCCTGCCGCATTCTGTTTGCTGCCTGCCTCGCCCTGCACCCCGTCTCCACATTCGCCCAAACCGTCTGCCTGCCGCTCCCAAGACTGCTGACCACCACACCCATGGGTGGTCAGGCCGGCACTCAGTTCGACATCACCATCACCGGCGAAAACCTCGACGACGGCGGACAACTGATATTCGCCCATCCCGGCCTCAGCGCCTCCCCAAAACTCGATCCCGCCGGCAAACCGCTCCCACACCAGCACTCCGTCACCATCGCCGCAGACTGCCCGCCCGGACTCTACGAAGCCCGGATCCTCACCCGGCTCGGCGTCTCCTCCTCCCGCATCTTCTCCATTGGCAACCTCCCCGAAGTTCTGCAGACACCCGGCAACACATCGCTCGCCAACGCCCAGCCGCTCCCCGTCAACGTCGTCTGCAACTCCCGCATGTCCGCTCGCAGCATCGATCATTACTCCTTCGATGCACAGGCCGGTCAGCGATACCTCGTTCACTGTGCTTCCCGCGGTATCGATTCCAAACTCGAAGCCGTGCTCATCGTCGCTGATTCCGCAGGCCGCGATCTGCTCGTCGAACGCCGCGGCGGAGTGCTCGATTTCAAAGCTCCGGCCGACGGCCGCTTTGTCATCAAAGTCCACGAACTCACCTACAAGGGCGGCCCCGATTATTTCTACCGCCTGACACTCCAAAACGCCCCCGCAGATGCTCCCCTGCCCATCTTCGCCTCAACCCGCACCGTCAGCGCCTTCTCCTGGCCTCCGGCCGGTCTGCCCGCCACAGCCCCGCTCGCCGAAACCGAACCCAACAACACCCCTGCCCAGGCCTGGCAAATCACCCTGCCCTGTGATCTCTCCGGTGCCTTTGCCACCGCCGCCGACGTGGACGTCTTCGAATTTGACGCACAGAAAGGTGACGTCTGGTGGATCGAAATCGCCTCCGAACGACTCGGACGACCCACCGACCCCACCGCCATCGTGCAACAACTCTCCCCGGACGCTCCCGTCGACCTCGTCGAACTCACCGACATCCCCAGCCCGATGAAGCCCTCCAGCAACGGCTATGCCTACGACGGTCCCCCCTACGACGGTGGCTCCGCAGACTTCATCGGACAGGTGCAGATCCGCGAAACCGGTCGCCATCGCCTGCTCCTTTCCGATCTCTTCGGCGGCACCCGCACCGATCCCCGCAACGTCTACCGTCTCACGATCCGCCGCGCAGCCCCCGACTTCGCACTCTGTGCCTGGGGACTGCATATGGAACTTCGTAACGGAGACCGCAACGCCCTTTCCAAGCCGCTGGCACTCCGCGGCGGCTCCACAGTCGCTCTCGAAGTCGTCGCTGTTCGCCGTGACGGCTTCGACGGCCCGATCCAGCTCGCCATGGAAGGACTCCCGGAAGGCGTCACCGCTGCCGGACTCACCATCCCCGCCGGACAAAACCGCGGCATCGTACTGCTCACCGCCGATCAGAATGCCCCACGCGGACTTGCATGGGCCACATTCACCGGCAAAGCCGACATCGGCGGCACCTCAGTACAGCACCCCTGCCACATCGCTGCCATGGCATGGCCCATCGTGGATTCCTGGAGCGACATCCCCAGCCCCAGACTCGTCGATGGCCTGCCCGTCTCCGTCAGCGGTTCCGAATTTGCCCCCGTCTCCATCGCTCCCCGCGACAAAACTTCTGTCCTCGAAGTCATCGCCGGTCAGAAACTCACCATTCCACTCGTACTCACCCGCCGCAACGACTTCTCCGGTGGCATTCTGCAGCTGAAAACCTTTGGCAACGGCTTCCAGCAGCACCCCCAGTTCGACGTCTCACTCACCGCCGATACCGCCGAAACCACCCTCGACACCGCAGCACTCAAAACACCACCCGGCGACTACCAGATTGCATTCTACGGCAGTGCCGTGGCCAAATACCGCTACAACCCCGAAGCCGTCACCGCAACCGAACAGGCCCTCAACCAGGCCCGCGAAGCCCTGCAGCAGGCCGACCAGCAACTGCAACAGGCCACCAGCACCGCTGCAGCCGCCGCTGAAGAGGCCAAGGCCGCCGCCACACAGCAACTCGAAGCTGCCAAAGCTCAACAGGCGGCCGCCACTGAATCCGTCAAAACAGCCGAAGCAGCCCACAAAGCCGCAGTCGAGCGGGCTCAACCCCGCGACACCGTCGATATCGTCATCACCGAACCCATTTCCATCCGCGTTAAGCCAGCAGAGGCCCCATGAGCGATCCATTCTTTGCTGCCAGGTCTGCCCCGGTCCCTCCGCCTTCGGCACGTCCGCTCGACGGGGCTTCCTCCGCATGGGGCTCGCCGGCTTCACCAGCCTCAGCCTCCCCGGTCTGCTCAAACTCCGCGCCGCAGCCGCGGCCTCACACAGCCTCAGCCGCCCTGCGGACTCCAATCGCACCGCCGTGATCATGGTCTGGAAGCCAGGCGGCTGCTCACACATCGACACCTACGATCCCAAACCCGACGCCGCGGCCGAATACCGTGGCCCCTTCTCCACCATCGACACCAAAATTCCCGGCATGCAGTTCACCGAACTGCTCCCCATGCAGGCCGCGATTGCCGACAAATTCACGGTGCTCCGGTCCATGCGTCAAAATGCCGCCGGACACCCCGCCGGCTCCATGCAAATGCTCTCCGGTGACCCTGATACCCGCGACAAACCCCGCCCACGGCTCCCCGACTGGATGTCCGTCACCAACTACCTCCGCGCCAAACAGGCCCCCCGCACCAATCCGCTCCCGGCCTACGTCGGCATCAACCCACCGCTCGAATACAACGGACCCGCCTACCTCGGCGATGCCTGGTCCCCCTTCACCGTCCACGGCGATCCCTCCAACCCTTCCTTCTCCGTCCCCAATATCGGACTCACCGACGCCAATGAAGTCCGACGGCTCAATCGCCGCACCACGCTCCGACAAAACCTCGATACCCTCGAACGCGCCTTCGACCGCCAGGGTGAACTGGGTGCACTCGACGAATTCGAACAGCAAGCCCTCACACTGCTCACCAACCCCGCCACAAAAGACGCCTTCGATCTCACCCGCGAAGATGATCGCACCCGCGATCGCTACGGCCGCAATACGTGGGGCCAGCAACTGCTCATGGCCCGCCGTCTCATCGAAGCCGGCGTCGATGTGCTCACCACCAGCCTCAGCGGCCCACTCTGCGGCCGCGTGCAGAACTGGGACGACCACGCCGTCAATCACCACGTCTTCGACGGACTCCGCTTCCGCGCGCAGGCCTACGACCAGGCCGTCTCCGCTCTCATCGAAGACATCTACGCCCGCGGGCTCGACAAACGCGTGCTCGTCGTGGTCACCGGAGAATTCGGTCGCACCCCCAAAATCAACTACGCCGCCAGCACCGGCGCCGGCAACGCCTCCGCCCCCGCCGGCACCCAGCAACCCGGCCGCGATCACTGGCCCCGCGCCTTCTCCAACATCTGGGCCGGTGGCGGTATCCGCACCGGTGGCTTCATCGGAGCCACTGATCGACGCGGCGAAGATTCCATCGAACGCATCTGCAGCGCCGAAGACTTCCTCGCCACCATCTACCATCACCTCGGCATCGATTCCGCCAAAACCACCATCCAGGACTTCAACGGCCGCCCCACCCCCATCATCGACCGCGGTCGGCCGATTCCGGAACTGATTGGCGTTACATAGCCCCTCTCCAGTCAGCGCACGCTCATTCCCGGTCAGACTTAAAGCCGCCGGAATTCCCGCCGCGACCGATTCAGGAGGACGCACCAGCGGCCGAAGGTATTCTGTGCGCCTCTGACAGTTCGGAGCACCAATGATCGTTCCGCCACTCATTGTTCGATCACTGTTCGCACTTCTCGGCGCCTCACTCAGCAACCTTGCCGGATATATGCTGCTGGCCGGCAGCGCCTGGCTTTTTTTTCATGTTGCTTTTCGGGCGCGGCTCCGCCATCGTCGAATCTCGAACAATGACCCAACGGCTGCCCAGATCAGACGAGAAATCAGACACTCTCTGCGCAGCATTGTGATTTTCAGCCTCGTGACAGGTGTGGTGGTCTACGTGGCCTACCTTGGCTGGACGCGTCTGTATCTGGATGTCAATCAGCACGGTTGGGGATGGTTCTTTCTGAGTATTGGGCTGATGATCCTGCTGCACGATACGTACTTCTACTGGACACACCGCCTGATGCATCTGCCGCCATTATTCCGTTGGTTCCACCGCACCCATCATCTCTCTGTCAATCCCACACCGTGGGCCGCATACGCCTTCAGTCCCATGGAAGCACTGATCCAGGCCGGAATCGGTCCGCTCCTTGTGTTCACCATGCCTGTCCATGCAGTCGCGTTTGTGCTGTTCATGGCATTCCAGATTGTGTTCAACGTCTTCGGACATTGCGGCCACGAAATTTTTCCGCAAGGGTTCCTGAAGAGCCGCGCTGGACTCCTGCTCAACTCCGTCACTCACCACGCCCTGCACCATGAAAAATACACGGCCAATTTCGGGCTGTACTTCAACGTTTGGGACCGGTTGATGAAGACAAATCACCGGGATTACGAAAAACGCTTTGAACTGGCCACAAGTACACTGCCGAGTGGCACAACAAACCCGACTTCACCATTTTGATCAAAGGCGCTGCGTTTGGGTGCCATGCACGTGACGCCGCTGTTCGGTACCACGACGCCGAGCACTGATGGCCTGTCGAACGCGATCCTCATCCTCAAACCGAGTCCGATCATCGTGGCGATTTCCGGAATCTTTTTGCGGCACCGGACTGGACGGCGGCCTTGATCTGCTGATCAGGCACCTTGCGACGCGGGTAGATTGCAGACGGAGTTGCTGCCAATGAGTGATGATGAACTGCGGAAGCGGATCGTGTGTGATTCCACAAGAATGACCGACAAACCGGTCATTCGCGAGACTCGACTGACGGTTGACTTCATCCTGAATCTGCTGGCGCAGGGATCTGCCATCGGTCCCATGCGTCCCGGAGCATTCCGGCGGGGCGAGGCCACCTGTCTGGCCTCCGGCCACCTGGCTTCTGTCGCGGGCTGTTCAGGGAACAGGAGGGCGGTCGAGTTGGTTTTCGAGCTTTTGAAGCAGGGCCTGCAGGGCGTCGTTTGTGAGCAGAACGAGGTCGGCTTCCGGCGTTACCGGCTGCCGGAAGATCTGTTGCAGCGTGCGAATGCGGCCGATGACAACGCCTTCGATTCGTCCTTCCTGTCTCCCTTCTTCGCGTCCCTTCTGGGCTCCACGTTCCATCATCGCTTCGAGGCATGTGGGCATCTGATTCTCCGATTCTATGAGCAGTCCGGTGCGGATGGCCTGTCGGAACCATTCCAGCTTTTGTGCGTCGAAAACTTCAAAGAGATAAAGAATGATATCGTCCACAGCCTCCTCTTGTGAATGGATTTCCCGCCACAAACGCAGAAGCCTGAAGATTTCCACTACGGACTCAAAGGCCAGTTCTGTACGGCGGACAAGCTGGAGCGTGCGAATGCGGGCTTCAAGTTCCGGCACCGCGGAAAATGCCGCGGCCGACATCGTACCCAGATCCACAAAGACCACCTGCATGTCCGGAAGAAAGGAACGCAGATCGTCGTGAGTCGGCACCTTGTCGCGGAGGGATGTCGGTTCGTCCCAGACCGCATCGCCGTGGTAAATCAGCACCGGAATCACCACACAGGGGTTCAGTTTGTTGCGCTGACGCCAGCGCTGGATTTTGAGCACATATTCAAGCAGTTGCAGGGCGATGAATCGGTCGATGTAGCTTTTGTGTTCAAAAAGCAGGTAGATCAGGACCTCGGTGTCGTCGTCCAGCAGAGCCGAATAGAGCAGATCAAGCCGCTTTTCATGTTCGTCGGCGCTGAGGAAGGTTTCTTTGGCCCGCTGGAGCGATCCAGGTCGGATGCGGTTGAGGACCTCAGCAGGCAGGCGGTGCACGAGCAGCGCGTGGGTGTGTTTGGCCACATCGAACGTGCGGCGAAAGAAGTGATCGTGCGGGCTATTAGGGTGGAATGTTGTCATGCACGCATGATGATAGACATTGCATACTCATTCCAGAAAAATCGGAATGGAGCCAGTTCGAATTGAGGCTGCGGCGCCGGTTGTACCGGTTGGTGCAATTTTGCCGAACCGCGATCCACAAGAGTGATTCGCTGAACGGCAAGTCGCCGGAAGACTGTCCGCGAGCAGTAGTTGTCTGTCAGGTGCATGGCACCCCGATGGTCATCGGTCCCATCTGTCCCATGCGTCCCATAACATTCCGACGGGGCGTAGTCGAAATTCGTGTCAGGTTCGAAACCGGCCGATTGACATCGACCGCACGCCGTCACGGCATCGGCGCTCCAACCATCAGTCCCATCTGTCCCATCACGGGACTCCCCGGTCTGCGACCCCGGTACGCTCGGGCGTTGACTGCGGGTTGAGCATGGTATTTCCACTCCCTCACGGTCGCGGCTCGGCTGGAGGGATTTTGCAAGCGTACGGCCGGACCGCGTGGAGCGTTCGACCTGACCGTCCGGTCAGCTACCAGCACCACGCGGTTTTCGGCGTTTGTTTCGCCAACGGTGACAGAGCACCGTCAGCAGGAAAACGATCTGTTCCGTCTGGAAACTCAGGGCATGCTGCCGCCTACCAGCGGAATTCAGGGCCAGCCGGAAGCCGTTGTTCGTGTTGCGGTTCGCGGGATCGTTGTTGTTGCGGTTCGCCGTCCGGCAGTTCGCAGCGTCGTTGTTCCAGCTGCCGCCACGGAGCACCCGGTTCTGGCCGTTCATGATCGTTCACCACAAGTCGTTCTAACACACGCTGACGAAATTGCCAGCTGCGGGCGCCGGCAGATTTTGCAAATGCCGTCAACGATTCCAGTCGCTGCTGCAATTCGATTTCGGGTATCAGGCCCAGTCTGTGAGCACGCAGGAGGATTTTCAGCTGCCGCTGCCAGCGCACGCGACTTTTCCGATTAAGAATCGTGTGGGTGGGATAGACCTTACAGCCCCAAAATGGCACGCCGCACGAGACGCCGGTCACCGCAGCAGGCTTGAGTTCCAGGCCGAGCTGAGTCGCTGTGAAGTCCCGAATCCGCAAGTGCATCGCCTGCAGCTCCGCTCGGTCGTGATGCCAGACGACCATGTCGTCCATGTATCGGACGTAGCGTCGCGCCCGCAGGACCTCTTTGACATACCGGTCCAGCCACCCCAGATAGAAATTCGCGAAGTGTTGCGATGTCAGGCTGCCAATCGGCAGACCCTCCCCGAGATTCCCGCGAAATCCTTTGATGATTCGCTCCAGCAGCTGCAGCAGCTGAACATCAGCCAGCTTTCGCCTCAAAAAATAGAGCAATCGGTCGTGGCTAATACTGTCGAAATACTTTCGCACGTCCAGTTTCAGAAACCATTCACCTGACGCGGTAAATTGCTGTGCCCTTGCAACCGCCCGTTCACGTCCAAGTCCCCGGCGGCACGCATACGTGTCGGCAATCAGCCATCGATCGAGGATCGGTTCAAGGACATTCATGACGGCATGATGCATGACCCGCTCAGAAAACTCCGGAGCTGTAATCACGCGTTGTTTCGGATCCCGAATCAGAAACTGATGGAAACGTCCGACCGCAAATTCGCCACGCTCAAGGCCCGTCAGCATTCCGCTGATGTGACACTCCAGATTCACCGCAAAAGCCTGCACGACAGGCTGATGACGACGCCCCCGAGCCGCCCGATGAAACGCCCGCAACAGGTTGTCACGCACGATTATCCGCTCAAACAGCCGCTTTGCTCGACGCACCTGAAGACTCCACGGGTTTCAAGCTTAACAGCACCGGCAGCAACTGCGAGGAATACTTCTCCAGCTTCTGCTCCCCCACTCCCTCAATCCGCCCAAGGTCGGCAGCGCTCCTGCACCGCTGCTGTACCATCTGTGCCAGCTGCTCGTTCGTGAAGATCGCATACACCGGGATCGATTCAATCACTGAAACCTGCTTCCGCACCTCACGCAGCTGCGAATACACCGCAAACTCCTCGTCAGTCAGAATCGCCCGGTAGTCGACCTTGCCGCGAAACGCGGCCTTCGTGCCCGACGGGTCAGACCCCGTACGCACGGAACCAGCGACGTACTCCACACTGATCATCCAGTAAGAATTCGCACCATCCGCGATCGCCTCGGATCGCACGGAGATCACTGTATGGCTGCTGAGAAAACCGTTCAGCGATGCTTCACCAGCAACGTGGTCCCGCGCGGGAATGACAAATAATTTTACCGCCATACCCAACCCCCCACCTTGTTTTGGTTTCAAATTTTTTCGCAAGCAGGGGGTTCCCCCCTGCACCCCCGTTTTCCTTTTCCCTCGATTTCACGGCACACTCAAATCACCGCTCCGCCTTGCCGCTCCGGCCCCTCCGAGCCTGCGCAGCAAGGCTACGCTCAATTCGACTCCTGTGTCTGCTGTTCTTTCTCATCCGCCTCCGGCGGCTTGTTCACAGACGGACTCAGGGCCAGCCGGAAGCCGTAGTACGTGTTGCGGACCGCGGGAACGTCGAAGATGCGGTACGCCGTCCGGCAGAACGCAGCGTCGCCGTTCCAGCTGCCGCCACGGAGCACCCGGAGCTGGCCGTCGCTGAGCGGACCCTGAGGATCAACGATGACGCTGCCTCCGTCGATCTCACCGTAACGGTCGTGCACCCACTCAAACAGATTCCCCTGCACATCGTGCAAACCACCCAATCCAGGCGGCTTCGCCGCCGAAACCTGCGGACGCTTACCAGTTGAGTTGTCCATAAACCAGCCGTGAGTCGACAGCAGGTTCACCTCGCTGCCGAATGTGTATGCCGTTCGCTGCCCAGCCCGCGCACCAACCTCCCATTCCGATTCCGTCGGCATACGAAAGCCAACTCGCTCTACAAGCAGACGACCCGCACGCGGGTTCCCATTTCCATCTTTTTCCAGCTGTGCAGGATCACGATAGCACTGCCAACGATCGTCGTCTCCTCGATACTCACTCGTTAACGCACGGCAGAATTCAATCCACTCGAACCACGTGGCACCAAACGCTGGATCTGCGTTCGGCAGCGGCCAACCAAATTGCTCACGCCGCGCCTTGTGCATCGCGTCGCCCATCACGGAATCATACAGCCCCCACGTCACCTCACGGTCGCACATCGCAAACGGACGCGTCAGCTGAACCACTCGCGGCGTTTCGTCAATCTGACGATCCACCTCACCGCCTTCAAAATCAGGGGAGCCCAAACGATATTCCTCAGCTGGAAAAACGACGAACGTCAGCGAATGGTACTGCAGCGGACCGAAAAGCCCGAGACTGCCCAGCGGGACATTCGACTTGGCAGCTACGCCTACACGCAGTCGAAACCAATCCCGTTCACCGCTTTCATCATACGGCACTTCCACTTCATCCAGCCTTGCAACCTCCGCCTCACGGCCCAAGGTCCGCAGCAGCCAGCCGCTCGCGCTGTGAACCGCAGCACTCGGGTCGCTTTCATACAGGGCCAGCAGCTTTGCGAAAACCGCTTCACGCGACGCTTCCGGGAGCTGGTCCAGCGGATAGTTCCCCAGTGCGATCAAAAGCCCATACAGCACTCGCGATTCCAGACGCTTCGCGGCACCCGTTGCCGTTTTTCGAAGCTCCGCACAGCGATCAAAACTCTCCAGCAGCTCCTGGGGTGTCACGCCCCACGAACGGCAGCGGTGCACGAACTGGCTCAGTGATTCCGGGTCGTCCGTGATTCGCAAGGCGTCGAAATACGCGTCCCGTTCGCCCTGACGCAGCAGTGTGATGGCTGCGTTGGCGCGCCGACGGCCAAGACGCACACGAGCCAATTGACCGAGGTTTTCGTCCGGCTGTTCCCTTGTTAACGCCAGCAGACCATCACGCACCGGGCCGGTTTTCGTCTCGGCGACCAATGGGTACAGGATCTCCGTCTGCCGCTGCGTCGCTCGGGTCAGCAATCGTGCCAGCAGTTCCGTGTCATCCTGTGCGAAATCGGCCAGTGCCATGGCGATGCTGATCTGCTGATCGGCCGTTGACGTCTCTGCATCAAATAACTCATCCAGCACCGGTACCAGTTGCCCACTGATCGGACGCAGCAGTTCACGCAGCTGCGGCTGGTATTCCGCAACGCTGGTGCTCAGTTCCGTGGCGATGAAGCGGATATCGGCGTCGGTCCATTCAGTCACTGCCTGATCACCGTCGAGGCCCACCAGGCCAAGGGCCGCACGGAAGCGTCGGGCGGCTGATTCCGCGGGATTTCGCAGCAGTTCGAACCACTGCGGACGCAGCTTCGCAGCGTAACGCCGCAGTCGTGTGCGGATCGGGGCCACGTAGGTCAGTTCGCCGGTCAGCATGGCTTCCTGCAGCGGAGGAAGCTGGGATTCATCGCGGATCACCACAGCCAGCCGGGCGGGAACAGCGGCCAGTTTGGTGGCCGCATCCGCGTCGGGTTTATCTGCTTGCTGAATGATAGGCCGCAGGCGTTCATCCAGGGCCGAGCCCTGACGGTCGGCCTCGGCCAGCAGTTCCGTCAGACCCGCTGGATTGGCGTTTTGCACCCGCCCGGCCATGCCGTTGAGTTCGCTGGTGGCGCGCACCGACTGCAGCGTCAGCAGGACCAGCGCCAGTCCCGCCACCACGATGCTGGTCCGCAGCGCATGCACCCGGCCCGCCACGCGCATCAGATCCCGCTGCAGCCCCGTCCAGCGTTTGCGGTCGGTCCGCAGGCGAATACGCAGCCATTCTCCCAGCGATGGCAGCTGCCGGGATTCGCGATCTGCAGACCAGCGATACGTGCGGTCCTCAAGGATACGTTCTTCAGCCGTCTGGTGCATTCGCAGCCATTCGCGGATGGAGGGCACGAGGTAGTCGTGGGTGAGCTGGTAGAGCGAAGCTTCGGGAGTGGCGATTGGCGAATCGACGGAGGAGGTCGCAGCGGCGACGGGGGTGATCAGGCGGAGGTCGCCGTCGAGGATGTTCAACAGATCAGCGAAGTCGGCGGGACGGTCGGCGTAGCCGGCGACCTGCTGCAGTTCGCTCGCTGCATGCGGCAGCCCCTTGATCTCGGATTTGTCCTCAGGTTGCGCGCTGTCTCTCTGGATCAGTCGTTTCAGGACTTCCGTGGCGGCCTGCCGATGGCAACTGTATTCCGGCCGGGCGCGTTTGCTGGTGAAGGTTTCTTCCAGAAACGCACGGCCGACGCCAGCGGCACCACCGATGCCTGCAAGGATTTCCGGGGACCAGTCGCGGCTTTTGAACATGCGGGCAAACAGGGCCAGCCGCACGCAGATGACCTTGCCTTCTTCGGTCAGTTCCTCGATTGCCCGATCGAGGAAGGCTTCCTGAGTGGGAGTCTGTTCACTTTCCTGTCGCGGCAGCCGGCCATAGGCCACGCCAAACAGCCGCAGGACCCTGCGCGCGTGGTCCGGGTCGAACAGATCGACGTCGCGGATATTGCGGTACTTTTCGAACCGCACATCCAGCAGTTCCAGAAAGTGCGTCAGGGGTGAGTAGAAGTCGTCGCGCACGAGCACCACTGCCTGAACTCGCCCGCCATCACACTGCCGGAGCGCCATGCACAACGGGCCGTTTGCCTGCCCCCGATGCTTCTGCAGCCACTGTTCAAACTGATCCAGCACCAGCACCAGTTTGCGGTCAGCTGGCAGACCTTCGCCGCAACGGATTCGTTCCAGCGTCTCTGGCAGCGACAATTTCGGGAGCGTCAGATCGCTGAGCTCGTGAATGGCGGTCAGCAGTTCTGTTTCGGTATGATCCGGGGTGGCTGAGATGCAAATGTAGGCGACGCTGGGATCCAGCCTTGGCAGAATGCCGGCTCGGATCAGGGACGACTTTCCGCAGCCGCTGGGGCCCATCATTCCACCGACGCGGAACGTTCGCTTATCGTGGCGTTCTTCGAGCCGCGATTTCCACCACGAGACAATTTCCGGCAGGTTTTGGCGTTCGCGGGAACCAGGCAGCAGCTGCAGGAAATAGTCAGCGTCATCGGCCTCGAAGGCGCGGAGGCCGGGGAGCGTTACGGGCCGGAATTCATCTGCGGTGCCCGCTGGAGCGGGGCCAGTGTCGAGTGCGTTGCCCTGTGATGTTTCCAGACTGTCTGCAGCGGCCGTGCCGGATTGCGTGACGCTGGTTGAGCTGGAGGGTGCGACCTGTTTGAGAAAGTCAAGCAGGTCTGTTTTGAGCAGCTTTGCGTTCTGGTATCGGTCCTGGCGGCGTAGCGCCAGCATTTTCAGGCAGATGCGTTCAAGCTCTTCCGGGATGCGATCATCCAGATCCCGCGGGGGCCGGACGGTTCCGGAAAGGATGTTCGCCCGCAGCTGTGATGTGTCTCGACCGGAGAACGGACGAGTACCGGTGAGCAGTTCGTAAAAGACAATTCCAAGGCTGAAAATATCGCTGCGTTCATCGACCAGATGTCCCCGGTTCCCCGCCTGCTCGGGGCTCATGTAGGCCGGAGTTCCCGGGTTGTCGGAACTGCGGGGCCGGTCGCGGAGTGCCAGTCCGAAGTCGGCAAGGTACGGCCGGTTGGATTTGTCCAGCAGAATATTGGCGGGTTTGATATCGCGATGCGCGACGACTTTGTGCTTGTAAGCGTGGGCGAGTGCGCTGGCGACTGCAGCAATCAGCTTCGCTGCTTCCCGGCAGGAAATTTTCTCCCGCCGCATGCGATCCGCCAATGTGCAGCCCTCGATGTACGGCGTAACGATATAGAACGGAAATTCAGCCGACTGCCCGCAGTACAGAACCCGCAGAATGCGGGGGTGCTCCAGCGTGGCTGCGATGCGAGCTTCCTTCCTGTACGCCTCCAGTACGTTGCCCTGCTCGATCGCCTCTTGTGTGGGAACCTTGATGGCAACCTGCTGTGCAGTGTCAGGGTTTTCAGCCAGATAGACGACGCCAAATGAGCCCTGACCGAGGGGTCTGATCACCGTGTAGCGATCGATTTTCGTCGGCATGGATGTACTGAAGATTGCAGGCTTTGCTGGAGTGGGCGCTGCACCGGGGCGGGCTGGATGGATCAGGGTTGCAGGCAGAGCGGCGTAGAGCGAAAACTTCCGCAACAGCTCCTCCGCAGTGACTTTTGGCAGCAGTTTCGAACGGAATTCCAGTTCCACCTCCACCAGCTGCTGCAATCCCTCGCCCCGGTGTTCGACCGCGAGATTGGCAAGGGCGTATTCCAGCTGTGGCTGTGCGTTGCCCGACCTGTAAATTGATTCGTACTGGCTACAGACATCATCGATGCGGCTGCTGGCCTCGCTCTCGTCGGGGCCGCGGACCAGATGGGCCGGCAGCCCGCTCAGCTGCGGAAAGCGGGCTTCGAACTGTTCGGCGGTGAGAGCCTGTGCGTCGGGGCGGCTGAGCCATTCGCCGGCGGCCAGTTCCAGGGTCCAGTCGATGCCCTCGGGGTGCGGCGTCAGTTGCTGCAGATAATGTTCGGCCAGCCATGGTGTCGGTGATGCCCACCGCAGCTGCTGATCCCTGCGGAGGAGAGCAAGACGATCGAGCAGCGAGAGTGTGCGTTGTTTGAGGAATGCGGCCAGGTCCGGCCCGGCGGGGTGCTGTTTCCAGAGGGATTCCAGTTCGGCGATGGAATTCATGCGAGGCTTCTTTGGACAGGGGCGACTTGCGAAGACGGTATTTCTCTGCAGAGGATATATTTGGGCAGGGATGTGTGCGAGTGTTCAAGGGCGGGAAATGGCGGGCGGTCGATGTTGATCGGCCTCAGCGGTCGTGCGGTAGCTCAATGACGTTGAAGTTCTCTCAAGCCGGGCGAAAAGCAGACTCTATCCCCCCTCTCCCCTCTGAGGGGAGAGGGGATGGGGGTGAGGGGT
>JBEIEK010000023.1:0-33257 GCA_040382995.1 Planctomycetaceae bacterium | reverse complement strand
GTACCGACGGCGAGGTTGGCGGCGGCGTGGCGGGGCAGGAGCGTGACGAGGCGTGCGTAGCCGGGGCCGGCGTGGGCGGTGGTGCCGACGTTGAAGGCCTGCAGCATGGCGGGGAAGCGGCCGATGATCTGGCGGGAACTGACGGTTGTGGGTTCCATGCGCCGCACCATTCCCAGCACGTCTTCGGCAAGACGATCCAGCCGCACCTGCATGAATCGCTGGAGTTTCACCGGAGTGCTGCTGGTGGTTTGACGCAGCAGCGTTTCGATAAAGCAGTGCTCTTCCAGGTGCAGGCTGAAGGAGACGGTTTCGATCTGATCGCCGAACCAGAACAGCACTTTGTCGGCTGCGGTTTGCAGTTCGGGGATGAAGGCGTCTTCGCGGTGTGTGTCAAGAATCGGCAGGTCGAAGAGGACGGTGAGGTGTCGCGTGCGATCGGATTCCTGGAGGAGTGGTTCCATATCGGGGGACGGTGTGGCTTCGCTGCTTTTGGCTTCGTGGAGTTCTTCGGCCATCAGCAGCGGGGCGACGACGAAGGTTTGGGAGTCGACGACGAGATAGGAGTAGTCGGGGGCTTCGTAGACTTCAACGTTGGGGTCCGGGCGCATGCGACCGAACTGTTTGACAAGGTCCTGATGGGTGGGTTTTTCGCGCAGACGAACCACCATGGCGACGTCGGGGGGCGTGAGCCTGGCACCGAAGTTGAGGGCAATGGTGAGTTCGGCGATGTCCCGGGGAATGTGTCGCGTGCGTTCTTCGATCTGGGTTGAAAGCCACGTGCCGAGGTCTCCGAGCATGGCGAGGAATTCGGCTTTGACGGGGTCTTTGGACCAGAGCTCTTCAGGGCGGAGGTGGATGATGAGATGCGGTGTGAAGGGGAGGTAATCGAGTGGGATTGGTTTGCCGCTGGTGGGGCTGAGCTCGTCTGCGTTTTCGTTGGAGGCAACCTGAGCGGCCTTTTCCTGCTGCCAGGCAAGGTTTTCCTTGACGGGTTGTTTCTGGGCTGTGGTGTTTGAGGGGCCGCGAAAGGCCTGAATGCTGACGACGCCGATGACGACCAGCAGCAGCGCGGTGCCGGCTGCGGTGATGTAGCGGGCTTTGGGGGACAGGCCGCGTTTGCGTCCTCGGGTGCGCTGCAGGACGCTGGCTGTCGGGGGGGCGTCGACGGCGGGTGCGCCGGGTGTTGCGGGCGAATCAGAGAATGTCGGGAAGTTGAAACCGGCGGGCGAGGTGTCGAAGCCGGCAGCGGGGCCCGGAGCGGGGCCCAGGGAGAATGCGGAGGCCTGGTGCGGCGGAGCAGCGGCGGGAACGCCCGGCTGGAGCTGATCGGGAACCCAGCGGGCACCACGACCGGATTGCGGGGCCAGCGGAAGCACCGGGAGGTCATCAACCGGGGCGACTTCCAGTGAGGCGGGGATGGAGATCACAAACCGATTGTCGCATTTCGGACAGCGGGCTTTTTTTCCCACGAGGCTGGCGTTGGGGAGTTTCAGCTGCGTTTTGCAGACCGGGCAGGGGACGTTGATCGCGGTCATCGGCGGCTCCAGAAAAGAGACGCCGTTATGCTAACGGAAAGGCGACGGGGTGGGAAATGTTTTTTCAGGACGGAGCACTGATCCGGGGGAATCGAGGCCGCCGACGCGCATTACTTTCTGACGGTCACTTCTGAGCCGCTGCCGAGGAGGCTGAACACGTCGCGGATGTCGTCGTCGCCGAGGTGAATGCAGCCGCGAGAGGCGGCTTTGCCGATGGAGTCGGGATCGATGGTGCCATGGATGCCAATGTGGTTTCCGAGCCCGATCCAGTATTCGCCGAGCGGATTTTCCGGGTCGTCGGCATCGACTGTGCCGCCATCCGGGTCATACCAAACGGGGTTCTCAAGTTTCTCCTGAACTTTGAATCGGCCGGTTGGGGTTTTGCCATCCTTGCCGATACCGATGCGGTAGTCGCGAACGTACCAGCCGTGAGCATGCACGGTGAGGGTGAATGCGGAAAGGTCCACGACAGCTCCGAATGGTCCGCGGACCACCTTGAGTTCCCTGCCGGCCTGGAGCTTTGCGGGGGTGACACGATTGAGCTTAGCGAGGTACTGCCAGGGGACTTCGTACTGCCGGCCGATGCTTTCCAGGGTCTCGCCGTATTCAACCGTGTGAGGTTCACCGAACTGGTGTTCGGTGGAATCGAAGATGTCGGAGGCCGTCTGCTGCAGGGCTGGTCGCAGCAGGCTGCGCTGGGCGGGGTACTTCCAGTACAACCGCGAGAGTTCTGCGTGGGCATCGAGGATGTTGCCGGATTTCAGCAGAGCGCGGGATGCCTGGAATGCATCCGCGAAGTCGGCATCGAGGATTTCGCTTTGGCTGCCATTGGCCGGGTCGGGTGCGTCATCATCGGCACGTGCACCTCTGGCAGGGCCACTACTGGCGGCGTCTGCCGGTGAATCCGGAGATTCCTTTGAATAGCCCGCTGGTTTGACGGCGTTGTCGCGGATGGGGCGGGTGCGGGGTCGCCAGCGAGCGGATGGGGTGGCTTCTGCGGCGGGTTCGCCTTCCGAGGGTGGTTCAGTGAGTCCTGACCATTGAGGATCGCCATCTGTTTCGTCGTTTGTTGACGCGAGAGAGGGGCCGGGATCGTTCAGATCTTCCCAGGGAGCGTCTGCTGACGTGGGGTCGGGGGTGTTGGCCGCCGCATCAGGTCCGGCCACTGTACCAGTGGGCACGGGCTGAACGCTGGGAAACAGGTCCATGGCCCAGATGGTGAAGGCGGCAGCGCCAATGCCGGTGAGCCACCAGTAGAGTGGAATTCGAGGTGTGGTGTTCTGGGCGAAGGGTTGCATTCCGGAATCCTTTCCGAGTCAGCAGCGGGGAAGCGCGGGCGATTCTGACAAATCGAGGGAAAAAACGCTACGGGAATTTGCGGGCAGCGGCGATGAATTGTGGGCAGAAGGCGGTTGCGGGAGGGCGAAGCTGGGATGGTGAAACGGCGGCGCACTGGGGCGTTTTTTTAATCACAGAGGACACAGAGGACACAGAGTTTGAGGGCAAAACGCAGAGGATTCAGCAATACGGGGGATTCAGCAATTCTGTTTCGCGATCCCGGACCGCGGCACCATTTCCTGGAAAACCAGCAGCTGCCAGTCATTCGAGGGCTGCAAAACCGCCGGAAAGCTGAAAATGCGGGAATTGTCAGTGCAGTTGGTCGCCGGTGGACCGTCGACCTGCATTTAATCCAGTTCAGGTGCAGCACATGCAGCGTTCTCCTGTGATTATCGTTGGCGCGGGCCTTGCGGGTTTAAGCTGTGCCAGGGAACTGCAGCGGCGACAGATTCCGTGGCTGTTGCTGGAGGCCAAACACCGGGTGGGAGGCCGGGTGCAGACGGATCTGGTCGACGGATTCACCATCGATCATGGCTTTCAGGTGCTGCAGACGGCCTACCCGGAAGCGCGGCGTGAGTTGAATTACGAACAGTTGCGGCTGCGTCCCTTTCTGCCTGGGGCCCTGATCCGCACACAGGGACGATTTGTCGAAATGGCCGATCCGTGGCGGCGTCCGGGCAAGCTGTTTTCGGTGCTGTTCAACGGAGTGGGCACGTTTGGGGACCGACTGCGACTGGCTTACCTTCGGGCATCGCTCGCGGGGCGTTTGCCGGAACAAACCTGGCAGCTTGATGGTGCCGACTGCAGCACCGCCGACTACCTCCGCAAATCGCTTGGTTTTTCAAACGACATGATCCAGCGTTTCTTTCGTCCGTGGTTTGCCGGCGTGTTTCTGGAACCGGATCTGGCGACCTCCTGCCGCATGTTCCGCTTTCTGTTCGGCACCTTTGCATCGGGCGATGCGGCGCTCCCGGCCGATGGCATGGAGTCGATCCCGCGTCAGCTCGCTGAATCACTCCCGTCCGACAGCATTCGCCTGGGGTGTCCGGTGAGGTCGGTATCTCGGCAGTCGGTCACTCTGGAAACCGGCGAAACGCTCGCGGCCAGCGCGGTGGTGCTGGCTGTCGAGGGCCCTGCGGCTGAAAAGCTGACCGGTGGTCGACTGCCATCTGCCGGCGTCTGTTCCACCACGTGTTTCAATTTCGCCGCGGATGCCGCGCCCTTCCCCGAACCCCTGCTGGTGCTCAACGGCGACGAACGTGGTCCGATCAATAATCTGTCGGTGATCAGCAATGTGGCCCCGGAAACCGCGCCGCGGGGCAAGGCTCTGATCAGTGTTTCGCTGATTGGTGACTTTGGCAGTCGCCTGAGCGAAACCGAAGCCGCCGTCCGTGCGCAACTGCACGACTGGTACGGACCCAAAACCGCCACCTGGCGACTGCTGAAAACACACATCATCCACTGTGCGCTCCCCCAACAGCTCCCGGGCAGTGGCGGTCACCCGGACGGCGGTCGTTTAACGGACGACGGTCTGCACCTTTGCGGCGACTTCGTATCGACAGGCTCGATCCACTCCGCAATGCTCAGCGGTCGCCTGACCGCCGGACGCGTCGCTGAATCCCTGCACCCTGCAACCTGAACACGGTCATTCCGCCACTTCCCACCGCCCGCCTTTGGCAGGGCCGACGCGTCGCAGTCGGCCGGCGGCCTTCAGCGCCGCAAACTGTTTCTCGACAGCCCGGGAAGTCAGGCCCAGCTTTGCGGCAACTTCGCGAGCACTGGCGGCGGGGTCCGCGGCGACGATTTCGAGAATGCGTTTGGCCGTCCCGTCCCACTCGATCTCCGAACTTTTCTCCGAACTTTTCTCCGAACTTTTCTCCGAACTTTTCTCCGAACTTTTCTCAGAACCGGGGAGTGCCGCTGTTCGGGTGACTTTGGCAATAAACAGCATGCCGTCGCGGTCGTCCTGAAATTCGATCCGGGGCCACGCTTCGATGGCTCTGGGAACTCCGGATCCCAGGCCACGATAGGGCAGCAGGCCTTTGGCCACATAGCTGGCGAGGATCGGATTGCGGATATTCGAGTTGCCGTTGCGGATGTTGTCGACGGTGAGGTTATTGGGCAGGTGACCGGGACTGATGATTTCGATGCGATCGCTGAAGATGAACAATCGGACAGGGGCACTCACGAGGTAGTCACGGTGAACCAGAGCATTGACCAGCAGCTCTTCGAAGACCACTAAAGGAATCTCCGGGACGCCCTGGCTGTTGACGCCGCGACCGGCCTGCACTTTGTGCAGGTTGCGATTGATGAAGGCCATGGCACCGTCAAAGATCTGTCGCAGTGGACCGCTGAAGTCTTCGGTATCTTCGTAGCGGCTGGTGTGAATGGTGTTGCCCGGGTAGCTGACGGCCTTGAGCACGAACTGCGGTTTCCAGCGTTGGGGTTCCTGAGCGAACAGCAGCAGTCCGGCCAGATTGAGCAGACCGTCGGCGGTGGTGAGATTGAGATTTTTGAGCAGTTGCAGGCGGGCTGTGCGGTTGGCCGGCAGTCCGGTGCCGTAGTTGTCGCGAAGAAATTCTCTGAGGCGTGGCAGGTCGAGTGCCTCCGGACCGGCTTCAGTTGGCAGGCCATCGGCATGAAACTGGTCGGTCATCTGGAACAGTCGCCGCAGCTCTTCCCGGGAATTCAGTCGCCGTTTGTCGGATCCGGCTTTCAGCCAGATGACGCCATTGCGGTCAAAGTACGGTTTGTCGAGTCCTTTGGGGACGGTGACGGCGACCACGATGCGACCGCCGGGAAGCGGGATATTGCGGGTCTGTACGGTGACGGGGCTGCGGACGGCCTGACTGGCAACATTGGCGATCAGCTGGTTGATGCGCTGCAGATCGACGGTTGCGAGTCCACTGAGTGTTCCGTCGTCAGTCACACCGATCAGAATGGTGCCGCCGTCGGCATTGGCGAAGGCGACGATTTCGGCGGCGAGGGAATCGGAGTTATGGATGTCGCGTTTGAACTGGCGTGTGCTGTCCTCACCGAGTCGGATTTCGGCTTTGAGCCACGGGAGTGTGAAGGGCTTGCGGGTGGTCATGGCATCTCTTCGGCAAGCTGCGGCAAGTCGGCGACGAGCCGGCTTTTATTGTTATCCCGGTAGACCATGGTCAAGGCATCTGCACCGTGCCAATTCACTTTGACCGCACGGGGGTGAGATGTTTCTGCTGCACAGGCGACTTCCTGGGGGAGTCGACTCCGGGAAGGGTACAAAAATACTTGGAAAAAAGGTAGCGAGTGCTGAGCCTTCACGGGCGTTGGATGGTCTGCTGATCGCCTCCAGCGGCTGGGTCCGCGGCTAAGACTTCGAGAATGCACTTCGCCGTCGCAGTTCCGTTTTCTCCGAACTTTTCTCCGAACTTTTCTCCGAACTTTTCTCCGAACTTTTCTCCGAACTTTTCTCCGAACTTTTTCGTTTCTGCTGTGGTGTGTTCTGCCGCAGTGCTGAATCAACGTGCGGGAACAAGGCTGACGGGGAGCAGGGTTCGACGGCCAGGCTTAGAGCTGTTCCAGTTCTCTGCGGAAACCACCGCTGAGGATTGGGAAGCGGCACCAGCTGCGGGGGTCGAGGTTGTGGTCGTCGAAGTGGAAGGACGGGGCGAAGCGTTCACGTTTCCACTGATTGCGGGACCAGAGTGTAAAGAAGCGGATGACCCACGCCCGGATCTGTTCATCGCTGAAGTCCGGCGACTGTTTCTTCAGCACATCCAGCACTTCGGCGGGGCTGTGGCGATCGCGGATGGCGAGCTGTTCGATGTGGTTGAGGATGGGGTAGGGCATCAGGTCGCGTTCGTCGGTCTGCTGGAATTCGGCTGGCCTGAGTTCCGCGGTTGGCTGCTGCTGGTTGACGCAGTGGAGGACCGGGAAGGGGCCTGCGCCGCCGGCTCCGTGCGTCTCCATCACGGTGAGCCATTCGCGAAGGAAGGTTTTGTCGATGCCTGCCAGTGGTGCAAGGCCACCGGACGTGTCGCCGTCCATGGTGGCGTAGCCGACGGCGGCTTCAGAGCGGTTACTGGTGGCGAGCAGCAGCGCATTGCGAACGTTGGCGAGCAGCCAGATGGAAGGTGAGCGGGTGCGGGCCTGGATGTTTTGCAGAGCGGTGTCGTCGGTGGCCCAGGTGAGCGATCTTCCGAGCATGCCTTCAACGGCGCGGGTGCAGGATTCGACGAGGGAGTCGACGGAGATTTCAAAGAACTGACCGCCCATTCCCTGGGTGATTGCGGCGGCGGCATGTCGAGTGGTTTCGGAGCTGTTGCGGGTGCTTTGGTAGACGCCGGCGAGGAGGCAGGGCATGAGTTCTTCGAGGGAGCGGGCGGAGGCTGCGCCAGGGATCCAGTGAAGTTCACGGCAGAGGGTATCGAAGCCGCGGTCGGCGGCGGCGAATTCGGCCATGCAGCGAACGAGCACCGCGCAGGCCGACGAATCCGCTCCACCGCTCATGCTGATCACAAACCCGCAGGAACGAGTTTTTCGCATGTAGTCGAAGAGTCCCAGTGCGGCTGTGCGAGTGAATTCGTCGAAGCGGGAGAGCGGTTGCGGGGTTGGGGAGGATGTGGGGGAGGCGCCCGAGGATGTGGTTGCTGCGGGTGGAGCGGAGAAGGAGCCGGGGATGCGTACGAGGTGGGGCGTGGAGTTTTCGAGAGCGCTGGAGTCGGGCTGGAAACGCAGTCCGTGTACGGCAGCGCGGCGCGTGCGTGCGGTGAGCAGATCGACGTCGGCGATGGTCAGGTGGGTGTCGGTGAATCGGAGTCGCGTGGCGGAGGCGACGGGATCTCCGGCGGAGGCGATCAGGGCATCTCCGTCATAGATGGCGCGGCCGGATTCGTTGCCGCTGAGATTGGCATAGACATAGGCAGCAGCGAAGGCGCGGGATCCTTCCAGCACGAATCTGCTGCGGACCTGATGTTTGCCGAAGGCAAAGTGGCTGGCGCTGGGGTTGAGCAGGACGTCGACGCCACGTTCGGCGAGGCGTCCGCCGGGACGATTGGCGACCCATGCATCTTCGCAGATTTCGAGGCCCAGGCGAATACCGTCCCGATCGAAGAGCAGGTCTCCGAGGGGCCAGGAGTCGGGGCCGGCGTGGTAGCGGTCCACTTGACCGGTCGGCCAGGCGCGGAACCAGCGAGGTTCGTAGTGCAGACCATCGCCTGCCAGATGCTGTTTGGCAGCCAAGCCGACGATGGCGCCATTGGAAATCAGGCAGGCGGCGTTGAAGACTCCGTTGCTGTGGAAGAGCGGCAATCCCACGGCCACGGTGAGATCGCTGGTGGCGGGGACGATCTGCAGCAGTTGTAGCCACGCGGTTTGCCAGACATGTGGTGCGAGAAACATGTCTTCGCAGCCGTATCCGGTGATGCAGAGTTCGGGGAGGCAGAGCACCTGAACGTGCTGTTCGCGGGCCTGGTGCAGCACCTGCAGGATCCGCTGCAGGTTGCCATCCCAGTCGAGCGGGGTTTGGTTCAGGTTGGCGGCTGCCAGCCGAAGTGTGCGCATGGTCAGTGTCCGCAGGAGGACGCGCAGGACTGTGTGGAGCAGTTGTTGGACTGGGTGTGGGGGATGTTCCAATATTGCAGGAGTTTTGCGGATTCGTAGTCACCGGCGGTGATGCGGAAACCGAGGTCAGCGATCATGCGGAAGTCTTCTTCCGCCTTCTGTCCGGGTGTGGTGAGATAATCGCTGACGAACATGGAGTTGGCGGGGTAGAGTCCCAGTGGCTGCAGGGAACGCAGGTTCACTTCGCGACCGCCGGCGATGCGGAGTTCAGCGCGGGGGTTGACGAAGCGGAACATGGCGAGCACTTTCAGGCAGTAGCGGGGATTGAGTTCCTGTTTGGCCTGCAGTGGTGTGCCATCGATGGCATGGAGGAAGTTGATGGGAATGGATTCCACGGAAAGTTCAGCGAGTTTGCAGGCGACTTCGACGACGTCTGTGTCGAGTTCGCCCATGCCGACGATCATTCCGGCACACAGTTCCAGACCGGCATCGCGGCAGATGCTGAGCGTATTCAGGCGGTCCTGGAAGGTGTGTGTGGTGCAGATATCGGGGTGAAAGCGTTCGCTGGTGTTGAGATTATGATTGACACGGTCGACACCGGCGGCTTTGAGTTTGAGTGCCTGTTCGGGTTCGAGCAGCCCGAGGCAGCAGCAGATGTGCAGACCGTATTCGTCCTTAATTCGGCGAACGACCCCGGCCACATGGTCGACTTCGCGGTTGGTTGGACCGCGACCGCTGGCGACGATGCAATAGGTGCGGGCATTGCTTTCGGCGGCCTTGCGGGCGCCGTCCATCAGCCGTTCTGCGCTGAGCATCGCATAGCGCTCGATTGGAGCTTCGGAGATTTTGGACTGTGAACAGTAGTTGCAGTCTTCCGGGCAAAGGCCGCTTTTGGCGTTTTTGAGATAGTAAAGCTGCACGGAATTGCTGAAGTAGTGGCGGCGGATGCGGTAGGCTGCGTGCAGAATTTCCAGCAGTTCTTCGTCGGGGGCCTGGATGATCCGCAGGGCGTCTTCACGGGAAATTGGCGTGCCCTGGAGTGCCAGGTCGGCAAGGTCATTCCAGGTATGGACAGCGGAAGCGACCGCAGTGATCGGCGACATGGTGTGAACTTTGATTCGGGGATGAAAACGTTGAAAAAGGCCGGGGGACATGGGGCAGCCGGGAATTGTAGCGTGGGAGCTGCGGCTTTGCACGGACTCCGGTTGTTTTTCGGGGCGGGCGATGTGTCAGCTGAGCGGCAGCTCGGATTGAAAGATCAGCCATTTTGGATGCCGCACCGTCGCTCAGAGCGCTGTTTTGCCGTTTGTTCAGGGGAAATTGGAGGATTTTGGGGAGTCGGGGATGTTCAGCAGCAAATTGCCGGCGAATTCATCTTGAGTTGAAACGGGGAAATCTGCAATCCTGTGACGGTCATCCATCTTCGTGGGTGATTTTACGCCCCAAACCTGATTCGACTCTGACCGAGCCCGGATATGCTGAAATCGCCGGAAAAAAGACCGCGGCAGCTGCGTGCAGCGGGCGTTTGCGCCGGCTGGCTGCTGCTGACGAGCCTGGCGGCGGGCTTTCCTGCTGCGACCACAGCAGCACAGAGCGTCCAGGATGCTTCCAGTACCTCAGTCGGGAATTCTGAAGACGAAGCCGGTGGCGGTCGCATGATCGTGGACGTGAGGGTGGAGGGAAACGAGACGATTCCCGAATCCGTCGTCCTGCAGAAGATTCAAAGTCAACCGCACCGCGTGGTCACTGAAAAGCTGTTGCGCGAAGACAAACGGTCGCTGCTGAATACGCGCTGGTTTTTCGAGGTGCGGGAACGCATCGACGAAACACCCGACGGTCTGGTGCTGGTGTTTGTGGTCAAAGAGCGTCCGATCGTCCAGCGGGTCGTCTTCCGCGGCAACAAAAAGATTAAGCTGAAGCACCTCGAAGCATGGACGGGGCTGAAGGCTGGAAGTCCGTTTGACTACGTCGCCAATCAGGAGGCCGTCCGCCGGATCGAACAGGAATACCGCGACAAGGGCTATTTCTTTGTCAAGGTGACACTGAGCAAGGGGTCCAAACCGGGCGATCGCGAGGTGGTGTTCGACATCGAGGAGGGGCCGAAGGTTCAGGTGAAGGAACGCAACTTCCAGGGCAACCAGTTCTGGTCGGATGCCATGCTGCGAAAGAACCTGATCTCAAAAGAAGCCTTTCTTTTCTGGGGTGGCCACTACAACCCCGACACCATTCCATCGGACGTCGAGTCACTGAAGGCCTATTACCGGAGTGTTGGTTATTTCGACGTGGAGGTCTCAGCGGAGCCTCGATTCACCGACGACCGCTCTGACGTGGAACTGCTGTACACCATCACCGAAGGCCGTCGCTATCAGGTACGCAGCATTCTGTACGAAGGCAACAGCGTCATCCCGACGGCTCGACTGAGCGAAGACTCGAAGCTGCAGCCAGGCGACAAATTCAGCTCGCTGCCGCTCAACAAGGACGTCCAGCGGATGCTGGGCTACTACGGCGAGATGGGACATTTCTTCGCCTCCGTCAATCCTGTGCCGCGATTTACCGAGCAGGAGGGGATTGTCGATCTGGTGTTTGAAATTGACGAAGATCGGCCGCGGTATATTCGGGAAATCAACGTGCACTTTGATGGCGACTATCCGCACACCAAACATACCGTGGTGCTGGACCGCATTCAGGTGCAGCCGGGGGATCTGGCAGACCCGCGGCGAATCAAACGCGGCCAGTCAAGGCTCAGAGGCAGTGGCCTGTTTGACCCGAACATTCAATTCGAAACGACACCTGTCGATCCGGAACAAACCAGTATTGCATCACTCTCCGGCATCGTCCGTGGCCAGGGGCCAGGCGATGCAGACAGCAACTGGACAGCCCGTTTCGTGCAGGCGGTCGACCAGGAGTCGCAGAGGGCAGTGCAGGTCAGTGAGATCGGCAACTACGATGACCTCTTCGGTGGCATCCTGACTTCCGCCCCGGCCACGCTGCCGGAACCGAACGGCAGTGGGGACAGTCCTTCGGTTTCTCAACCGACAGCCCCACGACCGGCACCCGCTGAATCCGGTGTACCGGCACCTGTGCGGCAGTCTTCTGTGCAGCCGTCAAAATCCGCAATCGCAAGGCAACCGGAGGACGTCGGCGTCGCGTCGCGGTTCTCCGGCGACGGCAGCAGTGACTGGTTTGGTCTGAGCATTCCTGAGTCAGGTCAGGATTTTGAATCCGCCGCTGTGCTGCCACCACGAACCACCGCGTCCGCCCTGCAGACGCTCAATCCCGCAGACCTGTTCGCTGCCGCTGACGAAGCCCCGCTGCTGATGGCTGCGACGCAACCCCCGGCTGCGGACGAATATGTGATCCGCGGTCAGAATCCAGGACGAGGCGACATTGCAGCACCGACGCGTGAAGACCAGTTGATCAACGAAAGTCCCTACCGCAATCAGTTTCGCGATGTCCCCCCTGGCTGGGTGGATCTGAATGTCAATGCCAGTGAAGGCCAGACCGGGCGACTGATGTTTGGTGCTGGCGTCAACAGCAACGCGGGCGTGGTGGGCAACTTTGTGTGGGACGAAAGCAACTTTGACATTCGCCGTCCACCGACGTCGTGGGCGGATATTCTGGAAGGTCGGGCGTGGCGTGGTGGTGGTCAGCGATTCCGTCTGGAAGCGGCCCCCGGTAACGAGGTAAGTCGCTATGCTTTGACCTGGACAGATCCGTACTTTATGTATTCGGACTACAGTCTTTCGGTCGGTGGGTTCTACTTCAACCGCTACTACCAGGACTGGACCGAAGATCGCCTTGGTGGTCGGATTTCTGTGGGCCGGCAGTTCACGCCGGAATGGTCGACGGCATTAGCGATCCGTCTGGAAGATGTGGAAATGCGGCAGGTGCGGCAGCCGGTGCCGGCCATCGTGCAGCCACTGGTCGGACACAGCTTCCTGTCGACCGGCCGCATCTCGCTCACCCACGACACTCGCGACAACCCGATGCTCCCAGGCGAAGGTCACTTCTTCGATGTGGGCTACGAACAGGCCTTCAACGATTTCACCTATCCGAAAGTGGACACGGAATTCCGTCAGTATTTTACGCTGCACAGTCGCCCGGACGGCAGCGGTCGCCAGGTGCTGACGCTTGCCGGAGCACTGGGCTGGGCGGGTGACGACACGCCCGTCTTCGAGCGGTACTATGCGGGCGGTTATTCGTCATTCCGCGGCTTCCGCTTCCGTGGAGTTACTCCGCGTGATCCCACTGGCTTTTCGCTGGGCGGTATCTTTCAGGCCCTGGGCACCGTCGAATATCGCCTGCCGCTCACAGCAGACGACATGATCAGCATGGTCGTGTTTTCGGACTTCGGTACGGTGGATGACGAAGTGCAGCTGAGCGAGTTTCGCGCTACGGCGGGCTTCGGGGCGCGGATTGCCATTCCCATGATGGGCCCGGTGCCGCTGGCCTTTGACTTCGCCTTTCCGATCACTTCAGAGCCGGGTGACCGCGAGCAGGTGTTCAGCTTCTACGTGGGCATCAATCGCTGAGGTTCGCCGGGTCGCAGACAGTCACTGGGCGATGCAGTACAGCCGATTCCAGCTGCGGAGGAACAGCTGGTTGCCGACGGCCACGGGTGAGGCGTCGAAGTTGCCTTCCAGCTGACTGGTGGCCAGTGTGTCGAACGGAGCTGCATCCTGCAGCACCACAGCGCCGCCTTCGCGACCGATGATGTAGACGCGCCCGTCTGCAATCAGCGGAGACGCGTAGCAGTTCCCCACGCCGCTCAGACGAATGCGATCGCGAATGGGCTTTCCTGTGTTCATATCGAGCACTGTGAGAATATCGCCAAGGCCGCCGGTGAAGTACAGGCGATTGCCACTGGCTGAGGGTGATGGGACGTAAGGCGTCCCCTCAGGATAGCTCCAGCGAATCTTATCGGACCCCGTGATATCGCCCATGGATTCCAGCGGAATGGCGAAGGAGGCGGCCCCGCGGTAACCGCTGACGCAGATCGCCAGATCCTGAAACCGCAGCGGTGAGGGGATCGCGTTGGTTGTCTGTCCGCCACATTCCCAAAGCACATCGCCGGTGGTGACGTCATAGGCACGGGCTTTGCCGGACCCGTTGACAACCGCGACCTGGCGACCGTTGACCTCGGTGATCAGCGGTGTGTTCCAGGAAGTCTTTTCGCCCGGTCGATCGCGGCGCCAGACTTCTTCGCCCGTTTCGGCCCGCAGGGCCACGATAAACGAGTTTTCTTCCTGGTCCCAGTTGACGATCAGCAGTTCACCGGCGAGGGCCGGGGTGACGGCTTCACCCCAGGCGAAACGAGTTCGCATGTCACCGAGGTCCTTTGACCAGAGCAGCTTGCCGTCCAGTGTGTAGCAGTGGATCCCGCGGGAACCGAAGGAGGCGTAGAGTCTTTGGCCATCGGTGACGGGTGAGGCGGCAGCGTAGGTGTGGGTGTTGTGCTTGCCTTCGTGCGGCAGTTCTTCGGCTGCGGTCTGCTGCCAGCGAATCCGGCCGCTGCTGCGATCGACAGCCGTGACGACAAAGCGGTGGTAGACGTTGGGGGGCAGGGTCTTTGCGTCGGGGTGCGGGGTGATTGGGGTTTCTGCAGGGCGATCGGTCGCCACCGCTGAAAGTACGAAAACCTGGTCTCCCCAGATGATGGGTGTGGAGCTGCCTTCACCGGGCAGGTCCAGCTTCCAGGCGACATTCTGCGTTTCGCTCCACTGCAGCGGTGGCCGGGCTGCCGGTGCCGCCTGTCCGTTGGCTGTTGGTCCCCGCCACTGATGCCAGTTGGCTTCGGAGTCTGGCGGGTTGCCTGCGGTGGCCGGTGTGGCCAGCAGCGGAAGCATCAGGGCAGTCCAGAGCAACTGTGAGAAAGCTGTGCGATGCATGGGAGTTCAGCCGGATTCCAGGAGCGACGAAAACGAGCAGACGTGGGGGATGCTATCGCGGCAGGGGCGCAATTGCCAGAAAGTGGCCCAGCCCCTACTCAGAGAACCGTCCGCCCCACAGCCTCGCCGGGCTGGTCACTCCGCCCGATTTGTCTATGCTCCAGCATCACTCGCCCACCCTCGAATTCCGCTCGGATTTTCCTTGACATGGCTATTCTCGAAGCCCACGAACTCACTCTCAGCTACGGCCGGCGCCGGGGGATAGAGCGTGTCAGTTTCAGTATTCAGGCGGGGCAGATCTTTGGATTTCTGGGCCCCAACGGTGCCGGCAAGTCAACCACCATTCGCGTACTCATGGGGCTCCTGCGGGCGACCTCCGGGACCGCTCGAATCTTTGACCTTGACTGCTGGCATCAGGGTGCCGTGATTCGGCGGGATGTGGGGTATGTCCCCGGTGACGTGCGTCTGTATCCGTGGTTAACCCTTGCTCGCGGCCTGGACTTCCTCAGCCAGGTCCGTGGCTGCGACGTGCGGCCGCTGGGAATGCGGCTTGCCGAACGCCTGGTTCTAGAACCCCATCTGTCCGTGCGCAAGATGTCGCGCGGCAATCGTCAGAAGACCGCGCTGATCCTCGCCATGGCGCACCAGCCGAAGCTGCTGGTGCTCGACGAACCCACCTCCGGCCTCGATCCGCTCATGCAGGATCAGCTGATGCAATGCCTGCGGGAACAGGCACAGTCCGGTCGCACGGTGCTCTTCAGCAGCCACACGCTGAGCGAGGTGGAGGCGTTGTGTGACCGCGTGGCGATGATTCGGGGCGGGCAGATTGTTGAGGATTCCAGTCTTGCCGAGCTCCAGGCACGTGCGCCGCGTCGCATCGTGCTGCGGCTTGCTCCTGACACACCACCGCCGGAATCGCTGCCGCCCGGCGTGCAGTTGCTCTGGCGGCCCTCCGGCAACCAGCCCGGCATGCCTTTGACATCAGCCGACGCCATGCTGCTGGCCGGTGTTCCGCACGAACATCGCGGGCACACATGGGTGCTTCAGCTGCGGGGTTCCAGTCAGCCGTTTCTGCAGTGGGCAGCGGCCGGCAACTTTCCCGATGTGGTGCTCCAGCCCCCCTCGCTGGAGGCTCTGTTTCGAGGCTATTACGAGACCGACAGCACGGCTGAAGGAGGCCATTCATGAGGGGACTGCTCAATCGAATTCGCATGGAGATGCAGTGGCCGGCCTTCTGGTTCAGCCTCGGTCTGTTCATTGCCATGGGACTGCTCACCGCGCTGCTCCCCAGGGTGCTCGGCAACATTCACGAGATGTTTGAAAAGCTGCCGCTGATCAAGCCGCTGATTACGGCGCTGCTGGGAGTGGACCCGGGAGAGAACCTGTCGGCCCAGCTGTCACAGGCGTTTCTCTGGACGCACCCGACAGTGCTGACGCTCACGTGGGCCTGGGAGCTCATGTACTGCTCACGACTGCCGGCCGGCGAAATCGATCGCGGGACTGCCGATTTTCTGATGTGCCTGCCAGCCTCCCGCACGACGCTGTTCACCGCAGAAACGCTGGGCTGGCTGATTTCCGGCGGACTGCTGCTGGCTGCCGGCTATTGCGGGCATCTGCTGGCGACATCCTTCGTGCACCCGGAGATGCGGCTGACGGTCCGCAGTACCCTGATGGTGCTCAGCAACCTTGCGGCGCTGTATCTGGCGGTGGGCGGTCTGGCATTTCTGCTGTCGGCGGTGAGTGATCGTCGGGGTCGAGCGATTGGTGCCGTGTTTGCCATTCTGCTGGCTTCGTTTTTGCTGAATTTCCTTGCACAGTTTCTGGAGTGGGCGAAGCAGGTGAGCTGGCTGTCGATGATGGAGTACTATCGTCCGGCGATTGTGATTGGGTCCGACGAATTCCCTCGGGACGACATCGCTGTCCTTCTGGGAATTGCCGCTGCCACGTGGACAGCAGCGCTGCTCATCTTTCGTCGCCGCAGCATTTGTACGGTGTAAGCGGTGGTTTCAGTCAGGAAGGGTTTATGCACGCCTGGATACTGCGACGTTACAATCTGACTCGGGGCCGTCTGCCGCTGCTGATGGGTATTCTCAACGTCACCCCGGACAGTTTCTCTGACGGCGGCCGATTTGACGACGTCGGCAGAGCGGTGGAGCAGGCGCGGCTGCTGCAGGAACACGGCGCCGGGATTCTGGATATTGGCGGCGAGTCCACGCGGCCGGGTGCTGAGCCCGTGTCGCTTGAGGAAGAGCTGCGGCGAACAATCCCGGTAATCCGGCAACTGGCGAAAGAGCTTGCGATTCCGATCAGCATTGACACCACCAAATCCGAAGTCGCCCGTCAGGCACTGGATGCTGGCGCTCAAATCGTCAACGACATTTCCGGGCTGACCTTTGACCCGCGGATGCTGGACGTCTGTCGCGAATACGATGCCGGGATTTGCCTGATGCATATTCAGGGCACACCGCAGACCATGCAGCTCAATCCAACCTATCAGAATGTCGTTCAGGAAGTCACGGAATTTCTGCAGCAGCAGGTGGATCGCTGTCTGATGGCCGGGATTGCTCCAGAACGCATGTGTGTGGACCCGGGGATCGGTTTCGGAAAGACGGCGGAGCACAACGTCGAGCTGCTGCGGTCGGTGCCTGCACTCCAGCGATCGCTGCAGCGCCCGGTGCTCATTGGTCACTCCCGCAAACGCTTCCTTGCAAAGATTCTGGGGCGGCCGGTGGAAGAGCGACTGGCCGGAACGCTGGGTGTGTCCATTGCACTCGCGGCAGCCGGCGTGGATATTCTGCGGATTCACGACGTGCAGCCCGTCCGTGATGCACTCTGTGCCTGGCTGGCCCTGCAGGATCCCGCGGATGTCGACTGAACGGTTCTTTCCAGGTCAGAAGGTGGTGCTGGGTTCACGTTCACCGCGGCGGGCTGAACTGCTGGGCGCCTATCTCACGCCCGAACAGCTTGTGATTCAGCCGCCCGCAAATCCTGAAGAACCAGGGTTTGAAGGCTTGACCGACGATGCTGAGATTCGTCAGCGGCTGCTGGAAATTGTGCGGCTCAAGCACCACGGCGTTTGTGAACTGGTCGCAAAGCAGCCTGACTCCCGCGAAACTCCGCCGCCCCTGATTGTCGCCGCAGATACCACAGTGGTTGCCGGTGCCCGCAGCGGACTTCGGCACGTCCTTGGTCAACCCCGGCCCGAATTCTGGAGGGACGATGTTCAGGACTGGTTTCAGCGGTGGCTGAGCGGGAAGACGCACGAGGTGTGGACGGCGGTGCGTGTTTCCTGCGGCGGGGCGATTCGAGAACAGATCGTGTCGGCGGCCGTGACCTTCAGCGACGTCTCGCCGGAACAACTGGACTGGTATCTGTCGACCTGCGAATCGACCGGCAAAGCGGGCGGTTATGCCGTGCAGGGCCTCGCGGCGGCGTTTGTCACGCGAGTTGAAGGGTCGCTCACCACCATCATCGGACTCCCGCTTCTGGAAACGCTGCAGCTGCTGGCCGAGGTCCGCGATGAAGCGCTGCTGTCGAACCAGTCGATTCCCCTGAAATGAACAGGCCCGCCGCATGACCCGCATCGCCTTTCTCACCATGGACAGTCTTGCGGATTTCGTCTCTTACGATCAGCTGGTCGTTGATCTGCTGCGACAATCCGGAGTGACTGTTGATGAAGTCTCCTGGCGTTCCCGCAGTGTAAACTGGGACCAGTATGCGCTGGTTGTCATTCGTTCTCCATGGGACTATCAGCAGGCCCCTGAAGCCTTTCTGCAGGTGCTTGAGCAGATCCAGCAGTCACAGGCCATGCTCCTGAATTCGCTGAATGTGGTGCGCTGGAATATTC
The DNA here is from genome assembly GCA_040382995.1 of Planctomycetaceae bacterium. Classification (GTDB taxonomy): domain Bacteria; phylum Planctomycetota; class Planctomycetia; order Planctomycetales; family Planctomycetaceae; genus SXXK01. Next base: position 15,105 of record JBEIEK010000023.1, on the reverse strand, counting down.
GCAAGCATTACCTGCGCGAACTGGAACAGCAGGGCGTGCGGATCGTGCCCACGCTGTGGCTGGAATCGCCAACGTCGGAAGAGATCGATGCGGCTTTCGATCGGCTGCAGACCGACGAACTTGTGGGCAAGCCGCTGATTGGCGCCAATGCTGACCATGCGTGGCGCCTGCATCGCAGCTCGCCCCGCAGAGACTTCGATCAGGCGGTTGCAGCCTGGCACGGGACAACGGCGTTGATTCAGCCCTTTGTGCCCTCGATTCTGGACCTCGGTGAATTCTCGCTGATTTATTTCGACGGCAGCTTCAGCCATGCCATTCGCAAGATTCCGCGGAGTGGTGATTTTCGAGTCCAGGAGGAGCATGGTGGCCGAATCGAAGCGTGTGTCCCCGCTGCTGATCTGCTGACGCTGGCTGAAGCCTGTCTGCAGTCCGTAGCAGAACGCCTGCTCTACGCCCGGGTTGACATTGTCAGACTTCCCGGAGGCCTGCCGGCTGTGATGGAAGTGGAGCTGATCGAACCCTCGCTTTATCTGGCCTTCGACGACGCCTCACCCGCCAGATTCGCTGCAGCCATCCAGCGGCGGATCCCGGTCCGCCACTGAGCAGTTGAGCGACAGTCCAATTGCCTGGATAATATAGTCGCGTTTCGCTCTGCGAAACGTACGCCCCTGATGTTCACTGGCCGATCCAGCAAATAACTGCCCCGGCCGCTGCGGGGACACGCACCGCTGGAGGCGATTGACATCCCCGGCACCCCCTGCCACGGTGGAGTGGTTCGGGATGTCATCTTAAAACAAGACATTTTTTCAGTGCGGCTGAACGCGGCGAAGGGCCATGAAGACGGCGCTGTTGTCGTGTTCGCCGAAGCCAAGGTGCTCGGCGTGTTCCAGGATGCGGCTGTGGGTTTCCGTGAGTGGCAGCGGCAGGCTGGCGGCGTTGGCGGCCTGCAGCATGAGTCGGACATCCTTGAGGTGTTGGGAAAGCCTGGCCTGAACACTGAAGTCCTGTTGCACCATGCGGTGGCCTTTGGTGTCCATTTGCCGGGAGTATGCCGGGCTGCCACGCAGCACTTCCAGTGCGGCGGCGGGGTTGATGCCAAGGACTTCCGCGAAGGCGAGCCCTTCGGCGAGGGCGGCGCGGTTCAGCCCGAGGACGAGGTTGGTGACGAGCTTCATCTGTGAGGCTGTCCCGCAGGCCCCGGTGTGAAAGGCGCGCTGGCCGAGGATGGGCCAGATTTCAGCACAGGCCGACCAGAAATCCGGATCGCAGCCTGCCATCACCACGGCTTCTCCGCGGCGTGTCTGTTCGCTGGAACCGGATATCGGAGCATCGGCGTAGCGGACGCCGGTCTGCTGCAGGCGCTGAGCGCGTGCGAGCGTCTGATCGGGGTCACCGGTGGTGGTGTCGATGAGCATGTGTCCGGGGCGGAGGCTGTGCTGGAAGTGCAGCAGCACTTCATCGACGACGTCACCGGAATAGAGGCTGATGACGACCTGCGAACATTCAGCCAGCGGATCGTCGCTCCAGACGGCACCGCGATCGATGAGTGGCCGGGCTTTTTCGGGTGAGCGATTCCAGATTTTCGGGAGCCAGCCGGCATTCAGGAAGCGTTCAGTGATGGCAGTCCCCATCAGCCCAAGTCCGATGACGCCGATGGTTCGGGTTGCGTTCGTCATGGCGCGACAGGCTCCGTGGCTGGACGCTGTTCGGCTTCGCGGTAGAGTTTTGCGAGAGGCAGCAGGATGTCTTCAAGCTGCTGGAGGTAGTCGGTGTCGTCCAGTTCGCTGCGGCGTGCCTTCAGGGCTTCAAGTCGGGCTTCCAGTGCATCGCGGGTCAGTTGCTGGTCGGCAGTCAGCTGGCGTTCTTCGACGCTGCGAACCAGCCAGATTTTTGCGGCACTGGCACCATCAATCGGCTGATCAGCCTGCAGGTTTTTTGCCGGGCGAAGCCCTTCAAACAGTTCGGCACGGACACCGCGACTGTCGCCGTTGTCATCCAGCAGGGAATGTTCGGTGGCCAGTCGACCCGCCGTGGAATAGAACTCCGCGGTGCGCCGGGCGGCGAAAAGCCATGCTTCAAGGAGTGATGTCTGTCCATCGCGGTCCACGTCGGCATCAAGGCCACCGACTGCCAGTGAAAAGGCATCTCCGAAGCGGCTGTACTGCACCTGATTGCCATCCTTTGTGGCACTGATCACAACGCGGCCGGGTGCGGACAGGGAATTGATGAATGGAGCGGAGCTGGAGGCGCAGAGGGCAATCACCAGCGGGCGACGGACGGGCTTGAGGATGCTGGCCAGATCATCGGCAGAAAGGTCCGGCCCCCGCAGATTCAGCGCAGCGGTTTGCTGATCGAAGGTTCCGTGACCGATGTAGATCAGCCAGAGGGGCTGGGCTGAACTGCTTTGGCTGGCCGCTTCCACGGCAGCGCGCAGCTGATCGCGATCGGTGGTCGCTGATGCAGCCGGGGACGGGGCGGTTGCGGGGCTTTCGGGAGATGCGGGCGATGAATTGCCGGGACCAATCCACTGCAGGTCTGCAGCACCGCTGGCTGCGGCTTGCTGCCAGCGTGCGGCCCACTGCTGAAAGGCAGCGCCGTATTCTTCGGTGCCGGCTGCGCCGACCACCAGCAGCACCGTGGGACGATCGGTGGGTTGATCCGTGGTGGATGCGGTGGTGTCCTGAGCCGGCAGAGAATTGCCAAGCAGGAGGAGTGCAATCGGGAGCACAGACCAGAAGCGATTCTTCATGGCAATCCTTTTCGACGCCGCAGTGTCCAGTCGACGGAAAGCAGCAGCACGGCGGCGAGGAAGACCCACCACGAATGCCAGATGGGCCATGAGCGGACTTCCTGGAGTGGTGCGGCGGCAGTGGGCAGCTGGCGGACCAGATCTTCCACTTCGTCGAGGGCCACGACGCGTCCGCCGGTTTTTTGGGCGAGTTCTGCGAGCCATTGTTTCTGGATATTGACGGACCGCAGTTCCTGCTGGAGGGGCTGGCTGGCCCAGCCGGAGTTGGCGGTGAGCGTTTCGGGGGATTCGCTGCCGGCGACGATGGCGGTGGCGGTGACACGCCAGGCACCTTCCTGGGCGGCCGACATTTCGGCTTCGAAGACGCCGATTTCGGTATCCGCGGGGACGCCGGTGAGATCAAATTCGCGGCCATCCGGAGCTGTTATTTTGAAACGCACGTCCGCGTTTTCCAGCACATCGAAATCCGCACCGCGGACGCTGGCGGTGAGCCGCACGGCGCCGGTGCCCTGCTGTGGCAGGTCCCTGATGTCGATTTCGAGCCTGCGGGGGACGTCTGAAACAAGCCAGCGCATGAGTTGTCGGCAGGCGCGGGCATGGTCGCTGAGATCTTCAGAGGGAGTGCCGGGGCTGGCGGCCGGTTTCGGGGGGCTGGGGGTGCTGAGATCGGGGTTGGTGGTGCCCTGCAGTTGGCGGAGGCCTTCGCTGAGCCGCCAGCGCCAGAGATCTCCGATGCAGACGGCGGCGGTGCGTCCACGTCCGAATCTCTGGACGATGAGTGCTGGCCAGACATTGTCTTCGGCATCGCGGACTTCGGCCATGACCTGAGCACCGGGGCGGACGTAGCCGGGCGGGTTGAGGGTGAGGAAGGCGGGCATGCGTTCAAGCCGCTGTTGTTCGGCGGGTTCGTCACCGTGCAGTCGAACCCAGGGCTGGAGCCAGCCATCGCGAGTGAGTTCGAGGCGCACACCGGTGCGGGGGAAGGCGGCTGAACGGCTGAGGTCGATGGGGAGCAGTTCGCCGATGGGAGTGCGGTCGAAGCCGCCCTGAGCGAAGGATTCCTGACCGGACATCATCAGCAGGCCGCCTCCGCGACGGCTGACGAAGTCGTAGAGCAGTTTCATCTGATCGGCCTGGAAGAAGTCGGCTTCGAGGTCATCGATGACGACGGCATCGTAGAGAAAGAGTTCCGCGGGTGTTTGCGGGAACCCGTCGCGGAGCTCTTCGGCGGACTGAGTATTGAGGCGGACGAGCACGGGTTCGTCGTATTCTTCGACAGTCTCGGGATCGGCGCGGTCGAAGCCGCGGAAGAGAGAATTGGAGGTTTCGCCTTCACGGCCGCGGAAATCGAATTTGGCCTCCCGGCGAGCGATGCGGATCAGCCCGGTGATCTGCAGCTGCTGGTCCGATTCAACGGCCCGTCTGAGGAACTTGAAGTCCCAGTTGGGGCGACCGGAGACATAGAGAATGCGACGGGCGCTGGAGGGGCGCTGGACGGCGATCAGCTGTGAGTTGTTGACCAGGGTGGCTTCGTCGGAGAACTGGGTGCCGTCGGCATTTTCGAGCGCCGTCTGCAGACGATAGAAGACTGTGCCGCTGCCGACCGGGCGGTGGCGAAAGCGGAGCGGTGCGGGGTCGCTGGGGCTGTGCGTCTGAGTTTCGAGGGGAACGCCGTCTTCCGAAAGGAGTGACATCCGCAGCTTGCCGGATCCGGCGTTCAGCATGCCCGGAGTGACCTGAATGGCAATCGGGGCATCGTCGAAGGCAGACTGAGTAATGGTGAAGGAACCGATGGAGGCGTCGGGCAGCTGGAGTTCGGTGGAGGGGATGATGGGGTAGAGCGGGGGGAGCCCTGCGAGATCGCCGAGTTCGGAGGAAAAATCGGTGGCGTTGCCGTCGGTGAAGAGCAGGATGCCGGCGAGTGGCTGGCCGGAGTAGCGCTGCTGCAGGCTGTTGAGCGCGGAGCGGAGTGCGGAGGCGGATCCGTCGAACTGGAGTTTTTCGAAGCTGTTGGTCTGCTGCATGCGGTAGGAGATGGTGTAGCGACGGAGCTGAAAGTCCTGTTCGAGTCGTTTGAGCCATCCGAGCGGTTGTGTACTTTCGCCGCTGGTGAGGAGTGCTGAGAAGTCGGCGGCGCGTGTGGGGGCAGAGGTGGAGGGGCGAACATCGAGGCTGCGGCTGACGTCCACGGCCACAGCAAGGACATTGGCTCCGGAACGCGGCCGCAGGCTGCTCCAGAGCGGATCGACCAGGCACGCGGCCAGCAGCAGCCAGGCGAGTGCTTTGCAGGATGGTCCGGCAAGATCGATCCATGAACGCCGCAGGCGGGCCCGATTAAACCAGAAAATCAGGGCCAGCCCGACTACGGCCGCAAGGACCGCCGGGTAGAGCCAGTTTCGATCGCCGGCCATGAGGCTGGCAGGTGTTAAGAACCGCAGCATGCTTGACCCCTGAAGGTGGAACGCAGCCCGGATTCTACTCGACCGAACCGAAGGAGAGCGAATGAAATCGCTGGTGGAATTCGGGAGATTTTTGGGAAGCTGCGCGAGCTTGAAGTTCTCTGCATCACCGCCCAAAAGCTGCAAAGTCGTGCGGGGGCGGTCAATCCCCCCGGTGATGGTACGTGCCCGCGCGGCCAGGGTCGCACCCGCCGCGAACCATGGCCGTCATCCCCGGCCTGCCCTCGCAATCGCATCAGGGATCTGCGGCCATTCTGCGGTGGCGGCTTCGGCGTGGACCTCAAGTCCGGCGTTCCTGGCAGCGGCGGAGGTCAGGGGGCTGATGGAAGCAAATCGCGTTTTAAGAGTGTTCAGCGGGATATTGGCAGCGTGCAGAAGTTCGGCGATGCGTCGAGCAGCAGCGGGGCTGGTCAGGGTGATCCAGTCGAGTGTTCCGGTGCGGATTCGCTGCAGGATTTCGGGGGCGATGGCAGGTACGTCACGATTTTCGTAGACGGTGAGTTGTTCGAGTTTGATGCCGGCATTTTGCAGCAGTTCAGGAAGTACATCGCGACCGCGGCTGGCGCGGGCCCAGAGCATGGGAGCGGGGCCGGTGCTGCGGGCGATGAGCTCGGCAGCAAGTGCCTCGGACTTGAAAAGGGGGGGCACCAGATCAGCCATCAGGCCAAAGTCGCGGAGTTTGAGGGCGGTGCTGTCACCGATACAGGCCAGCTGGCAACCGGCGAGCGCGCGTGCATCGCGACCGGCCTCTTGCAGGTGGCGAAAGAACTCGCCAACGCCATTGCTGCTGGTCCAGATGAGCCACTGATAGTCAGCCAGGCGTTCGATGCAGTGACGAATGCGGGTGGCCTGCAGCTGATCCACGGGGGCGATTTCAATGAGTGGCATGAAGACGGCTTCACCCCCCTGCCGGACAACCTGTTCGGCAGCGGAAGTGGCCTGGTCTTCGGGTCGGGTAATGCCGATCGACAGGCCGAAGAGCGGGAGTCGCTGAAACCAGTTGAGTCGGCTGCGCTGGAGGACGCATTCGCCGAGAATCAGCAGGGAGGGTGGACGCGGGGCTGTCTGGCGAATGAGTTCTGCGATGTTGTGCAGGCGACCTTCAATGACCTGCTGGGATGGCAGTGAGGCATGACAGACGACGGCGGCCGGGGTCTCGGGTGCAAGCCCAGCATCTGCAAGTGAGGAGCAGACTTCGGGAAGCCTGCTGAGCGCCATGTAGAAGACGAGCGTGCCGGGGAAGCGCGCAAGTGCATTGAAGTCGATGCGGGATGCATCTCGGGCGGGATCTTCGTGCCCGGTGACGAAGGCCACCGCGGAGGCGAGGTCGCGGTGGGTGCAGGAGATTCCGGAATAGACGGCGGCGGCCGTGGCGGCCGTGATTCCCGGGACGACCTCGAATGGAATTCCAGCTTCCTGAAGTGCGGCGGCTTCTTCACTGCCGCGCCCGAAAATATAGGGGTCCCCGCCCTTCAGTCGCACGACTTTTCTGCCGAGTCTGGCTTCGTGAATGAGTCGCTCGTTGATTTCCGTCTGTGGCACGATGGACTGAGCATCCCGGCGGATGCGGGCGGTGCGTTCACAGCGACCATGGGTCAGCTTGAGCAGCAGGGGATTGACGAGTCCGTCGTAGAGGACGAGATCGGCTTCGGCGAGCAGTTGAGCGCCGCGAACGGTGATCAGACCCGGGTCACCGGGGCCGGCGCCGACAAGCCAGACTTTGCCGAGGCTGGTCACAGCAGATCCCGCAGGTGGAAGTGATGCTTGCCAAGTTTCCCACCGTAATTGCCGGCGGCGATCAGGCGGATGTCCGGAGCCGCTGCAGCAGCATGCAGTCCGCGCCGCATGGCCTGCTGGACGTCGTCAAAGGTGAGCCCGTCAATGACGATTTCGTAGACTGCGTTGCAGTCGACGGGAAGCTGTGAGGAGGTGAGTCCGCGAAGTGTGGGGCACCACGCTTCGTTGGTGCTGGCCCGGAGTTTGGGATAACGTGAACCGACTTTGCTGCCGGACCTGACAATGCCACCGGGGAACGGCAATGCGACGCCGGGCTGGCTGCGTGCGGCGTCGGCGGCGAGTTCAGCGGCAGCCAGCGTGGCACGGGTATTTGTGCCGCAGATCAGCAGGTTGCCCCCGGCGACAGCCGTGACTGTGGCGAATTCGTCTTCACAGACAAATTCTCCATCCATCACGGGAATGCGCCAGTAGCGCGTGTTATTGATGCGTCGGGAACTTTGCCAGCCGTCGCCGAAGTAGCGAAGCACCCCGCCGATTCGGATCCGCCGGTCCTTTGCACAGGCGTCTGCCGGAAGTCCGCTGTAACACGCAGTGGTGGGGCACGTGAGCACACACTGGCCGACTCGGTTTTGAATGGCGGTGGCGAGCGCAGTGACGGAGAAGCCGAAAATCAGCACGGAGACGCCGGGACGGGCATCCGGGGTGTGTTGGGGATCGAGTGTTTGTTCGATCGCGGCTTCGGCGTCACAGGCGATGACGCTGGTAGCGTTACCGCAGAGTACCGTGGCGGCGGTGCTGGCCCAGCGCGGTGAGTCGGCGGTGATGATGAGCCTTGCAGCCCGGATGGGGAAGGCTTCCGCGAAGGTATCGGCAACAGCAACGCCGTTGAGGTTGAGCATGTTGTCGGCGGTCGCGGCCATGCGCGGGATATGTGCGGGTTGCGGAGTGTGGATACGTTTTTGCGGGGTGTCAGGGCGAGAGAGCGGGGAGGTTATCGTCCCAGACGAGGCTTTGGGGTTGGTTGGCCTGGAGCCATTCTGCGAGGGGCTTGAGTTGGTCGATGGGGAGCGGATCGGTGTTGCGAATCAGGCCAACTCCAACGATTTTTACAAGCGGGGCGGCTTCAGAAATGGTTTTTGACGGGGCGGCGCCGGATCGATTGAGGAGTCCTTTGCGATCGGCCAGATTGGCGGCGGAGGATTCGGGTTCGGTGACATGGCGGAACGCGAAGATCAGGGATGCGCCGCAGTTTGGCCATTTGGCGTTGCCTGGATCGCGATTGTAGGCGATGGAAACGTCGGCGGCCAGCTGAGCAATTTTCCATGCCAGCGGGTCGAATTTCATTTGGTTATCGAAGGCACCGCGACCAATGCCCATGGCGGCAAGGCAGCGGACCTCGATGGGGCGGGAGCGGTCGTCGAGGACGGCGGCGAAGGTCTTCATGACGGTGGGTTCAGGGCGTCCCACGGTGCGACGCGGGCGCCGCACGTCGAAGAGGGCTTCCAGCAGCGTCTGCTGGTAGGCTGGCTGGGTGCACTTTCGTGCGAGTTCGGTGGAGATGGCATCACAGACGCGAATTTGTTCGGTTTCGATCAGGTCACAGTTGCGGAGGACGTTGCGAAGAGCACCTGCGGCAAAGACTTTGACGGAGTCTGGCTGGTCGGCAGCGGCGAGCACGTCGATGAGAGCCGTGAGGGCTTCGGGGTGAATCTTGGCGAGTGCACCGCCCTGGACGGCTTTGACTTCGTGCAGAAGTTTCATGACGGAGACGCCGGTGATGCGGGCGTCGAGACTGTTGGTAAGCAGGGGTTTGGCGGCTGCGAGGACGTCAGCGCAGAATTTCTTGCGAGCCGCCAGTTGATTGGCGGGGTTGCCGATGTTGCTGCCGGCGCGCTGGATGTCTGATTCGAGTTCCTTGAGCAGTTGCTGAACGTTGGAGGGGCTGGAGACAAAATCGGCTTCGGTGGCCCGCAGCAGCGTGTAGCTGAGTTGGTCCTGGACGAGCTTTGCGTCAGCGGCAGCGGTGTAGCCTTCGGCGAGGAATTTGAGGTAGTCGCGGCGCTGGCGGGTGGCGGTGTCCTTGTCCGGGTGCGGCAGCGGGTTGCGCAGGTCGCGAAGTTCGCGGGTTTTCTTTTGTTCGTTGAGCACCTGCTGGAGGCAGTCGGCGGCGACGGGAGCCGCATTGGCGGCAGCCGGAGGTTTTTGAGCCGCGGGTGCGGCCGGCTGTGCGTCTGCGGCTGGCTGCGCCGGGGGAGTGGCCGGAGCGGTGGCTGCATCCTGTGGGAAGGCGGGAGCGGCGAAGAGCAGCAGCGTAAGAGTTGCTGCCGCGACATGGCGGCGGCCAGGAAAGCCAGCGAATGTGATCACGCTGCGGATGTCTACAGACATAAGGCTCACCAGATCAGGGAGACGCCACGGATGCCGGGTATGGATTGTGTCCTTCTGCACAGGAAACCGCTTAGCATGACAGGTTGCGTGTTTCGAGTCCAGAAAGAGACCATCGGAACCGGGTAAAATCGCTGGTTTTGGCGGGGAATTAACGGTCAAACCTGCGGATTGCAACAGGTAACGGCGGGGATTTGGCGATTTTTTTCCAGTTGGGGGGCTGGATTTGAGCTTCGGCCTCAAGGGATACCCGGCTGATGAATGCTTCCCGTAAAGTGCTCCATCAGGTCCCAGCCGTCCGGGAAATGCAGCGGCGAACGCGCGGATTCGGTTTCACCGTAGGCGAGGAACTCGCCGCGGGGGATGCCGGTGCCGCACCACGCAAACGGGCAGTCACCGTGGCTGTGAGTTCGTGTGCGGAGGAAAGTGGGGTGATCGGGGCAGATCAGCAGCCGGTAGTCGCCCTGGCTTTTGAGCCATGCGTGGAGGGGACCGACAATTTTGCTGTCGATTTCTTCGAGGGCCTGAACTTTTTCGTGGACACTGCCTTCGTGTGAGGCTTCGTCAGTGGCTTCGACATGCACGACGATGAAATCGACGTCCGGGCGTGCCAGCGTTTCGATGGCATAACGTCCTTTGGCCGCGTAATCGGTATCCAGATAGCCGGTCGCTCCGGGGACTTCGATGATCTGCCAGCCCAGCAGTCGGCCGATGCCACGGAGCAGATCGACGGCTGTGATCACGGCTCCGCGGAGCCCGAAGCGTTCGGCAAACGGAACAAAACTGGGGCGGCTGCCGAGTCCCCAGAGCCAGATTTGGGTGGCCGGCAGCAGACCTGCGGCGACGCGTTCGAGATTTGGGGGAGCAGTTGCGAAGAGTTCGCGGCTGCGGTCCATGAGTTGTCTGAGCAGTTCGCTGCCGGGACCTGTGGGCAGGTGGGGATCAACCAGCTGGTCCGTGATGTCGTGCGGTGGCGTGCTGGAGGTTGCGGTGGAAAAGGGGGCCGGATTGCCGCGGGAGCGGTGGATCAGCAGATTGCGATAGCTGACTCCCGGATGAAACTTCCAGTGCATATCGCCACACTGATCGTGCTGAAGGATTTCAAGCAGCTGGCGGGCCGTGGAACTGGGGTACTGACCTGCCGTAAAGCTCAGCATGCGGTCGTTGGCGATGTGCACAAGATTGCAGCGGACCGCCCAGTCTCCGGGGTGGAGCTCGATGCCCTGAGCGGCAGCTTCGAGCGGCGCGCGGCCGGAATGGAAGCGGAGCGGACTGTACCCGAAAAGGCTCATCGTCCCCACATCGCTGCCGGAGGGCAGGGAGAGCGGCACGTTGTTGGTGCGTCCGACCTGCCCAAGTCGGGCGACTTCGTCCATGTGGGGAATTCGGGCGGCTTCAAGCGGTGTGCGGTTGCCGAGTTCGGTCTGGGACTCGTCGGCAGCGCCATCCGGGATGACAAGAGCAAATTTCATATCAGCCACGTTCCCTCATTTTTTGTTCGGCGAGTGCTTTGATGCCGCGGAGATCGAGTTTTCCGGTGCCCAGCAGCGGGATCTGGTCAACCTCGACAAAGCCTTCGGCGGAGGGGATGAAGAGGTTCGGGAGACCTGCGGCCTGGAGCCGGTCTGTAATTTCGCGGACGGTTTTGCGCATGGGTCTGTGGAGTACGACCAGGCGTTCTCCCTTGCGCGGGTCGGCAACGGAAGTGACGGCACACTGAATGCCACCATCCTCGCCGGCATCTTCCTCAAGCACTTTGGCGATTTCCTGTTCGACAAGAATGTGCGGGACCATTTCGCCGCCGATCTTGGAGAAGCGACTCATGCGGCCTGTGATGCGAATGAAACCATCCTCGTCAATCACCGCCATATCGCCGCTGTTGTACCAGCCGTCGCTGATGAGTTCGGCGGTTTTGGCGGGCTGGTTGAGGTATCCCAGCATGATATTGGGGCCTTTGATCTTCAGCAGGCCTTCCTGATTCGTGCCCAGTTTGACACCGGTGTCGGGGTTGAAAACGGCCGCGGCCACCCCCGGGATGGCGCGACCCACTGTCCCATGCCGCAATCCCGACCCCGCAACAGCATCCTGCTCCATGCGGGAGGGGGGGACATTGAAGGACGCCACCGGAGACATCTCAGTCGTGCCGTAACCTTCGATGGGCTCGAAACCAAATTTTTCACGGAAGGCATCGCGCAGATCATCGGGCATTTTCTCTGCACCGACGATTACCAGGTTCATTGTCTTCATTTCCTCAACAGTGCAGCGTTTGAGGTAGTTGCGGAGAAAGGTGGGAGTGGCGGCGATGATGGTGCAGCTGTGCTTTTGCGTGAGCGTTCCAATGGTGCGGGCATCGAGCGGATTGAAGTGATAAACGCCGGCTGGCTCGGTGCACAGCGGGAGCCACATGGTGACGGTGTAACCGAACGAGTGAAAGAATGGGAGCACGCCAAGAAGCACGTCTTCCGTGCGCAGCCGGAGCAGCTGGTTGACGGCATCAAGGTTGGAGGCAATGTTGTTCTGCGACAGCATCACTCCCTTGGGTTCCCCCGTGGACCCGGACGTGAAGATGATGGTGAGCAGGTCATCGGCGCGGACGCGATTGAGACGCAGCACGCGCGACAGCAGCGGCAGGGGTGTGAGCGCTCCCTGGAGAAAGGCAACGGCCCGGTCGACTCCACTGATCTGCTGTTTCAGGTCTTCAAGAAAGATCAGTTCTGCATTCAGCTGAACCGGCTTCTTTTCGATGAAGGCGCGACTGGTAATCACCTGACGAATGCCAGCTTCGCGAATGCAGTAATTCAGAAGTTCGTCACTGAGCGTGTAGTTCAGATTCACGGCGACTCGGCCGGCGAGTGCCAGCGAGGTATTGGCGAGCACCCCGCCCACTGAGGGTGGTACCAGCACGCCCACATGCGGGGTGCCGGGCGTGAGCACGCGCTGAGCCAGCAGCCGACGAAAGGCCAGTGCGGCCATGAGCAGCCTGCCGCCGGTGAGGCTGGCGCCCGAGGAGTCTGCGACTTTGGGTCGCTTCCATGCCAGTCGACACTGACGAATCAGACGGAGCGCCGGAATCATGCTGCGTTCCTTTCGAAGGAGCAGAGACTGAGCGTGCAGTTCAAGGACCGCAGAGCGAACAAGGTCCACATCCTGCACACCTGAGATGGGACTGCCGAAGGAAATCGATACAGGATAAGGCCAGTGCCGGGGTTTCTTCCAGAGAAAACGGCCACCTTCGTAACTGAAAATGCTGCCCCAGAGCTCGTCCAGACACACCGGAATGATCGGGGCCGGTGCGTCCTTAAGAATCCGCAAAAGCCCACGTTCAAACTTCATCAGCTGCCCCGTCCGCGTAATCGCTCCTTCGGCAAAGATGCACACCAGTTCACCATTCTGCAGAGCCGTGGCTGCCGTCGAAAGCGCCCGGATCAGCGCTCGAGGACCGTCTCCACTGCGAATCGGAATGATCCCGAAGAGCTTTGCCAGACGCCCAAGCAACCGCCCCTGCACGTAGTCGGCATAAGCGATCATGCGTATCGGACGAGAACTGGCCAGCAGAATCAGCACGCCGTCAATCCACGAAACATGATTCGCCACCAGCAATCCCGGACCATGCTCAGGGATGTTTTCAATTCCATAAGTGCGAACCCGATAAACGAAGCGGCTGAGCAGCCAGACGAAAAAACGAATTGTCGCCTGCGGCAGAATGCAGACGGCGTAGATTACAATCGGAATGATCATCAGCCCGGAAAACAGAAAGATCTGGGACCCGCTGAGCTGTAAAGGACCACGCATCAGCCAGAACTGGCCGGATACCAGCAGCATTCCGATGGCCGTCAGCTGCTGGCACGCTGCCAGTACCGCCCCCAGCTGCTTATGCGGTACTCGTTCCTGTAGCCACGCCTGCAACGGAACGTTGAACAAACCTCCACCCAGACCGATGAACACCAGCAGCAACCCCGTGCCGGCAGGGGAGTCGCTGGAAAAAAACAACAGAATACAGGCCAGCCCCATCAACAGGGCACCGAAAGGCACCATCCCCAATTCCACTCGACCGCTGGACCACCATCCCGCCAGCAGACTTCCGGCACCCACCCCCAGAACCAGCAGGGCCATGAACGGGCTGGGGTTCGCCTTCGCCAGATTGTCTGCAAGTTCCCGGCGGACGAAGATGTCAATCGTCAGCTGAGCCATGGCCGCAAGGCCCCAGAAAAAAATCACCCCCAGTGTCACCCGCAGAACGGCTCGATCCTGGAGAATGATGCGAATGTCACGCCACGAATCGGTCACCACATTCCACTGAAACGCGAGGCCGGGACTGGCCGCTCGAACGTGCTGCGTTAACCATGCTCCAAGCACTCCCAGACCCGCCGTGCCAATCATCGCCACAGCTGACAACTGCAGACCCAGCCGCAGATCACGCAGTGTCACGTCCGCCAGAGCATAGCCGGCCACCGTGCCAACAATCGCCCCCACCAGAGTGGCGAGTCCGGACCAGCCGTTGGCCGCCGAAAGATCCGTCTTCCGCACAATTTCCGGAATGATCCCCAACTTGGCAGTGCCAATCAGCGTTGCCTGAGCGCCGATGAGGAACAGAATCAGAAACATCAGCGGAATACTGCCTGCCCAGATTGCAAGCACTCCCAGAGCCACCAGCAGAATCTCCGCAAGCTTCAGCCAGATGATCGAAGAACGCTTGCTGAACCGGTCTGACATCCAGCCAGCCCAGGGGGCGAACACAACGAATGGCAGCATGAAAGCGCCAAGTCCCACTGAGCTGACAATCGATTCCGCCGTCTCTTCCGTCCAGCCAAACTGCCGCACGCTTTGGGCCCGCGCGAGCGGAACCGCAAGCCAGCGAAACAAACTGTCATTCACCGCAGTCAGAAAAGTCATCAGCAGATAACCGCTGAAGGACAAAGTTGACAGTCGCTGCGGCGCAAAGTTTTGTTGAGGCACGTTCACGTGACGATCTGTCCCGAAACTATTGGGTGACGCAGTCGAATGGCACCCCTGCATGCAGGCAGCCCCATGTCTGAGTTTATCGGCTTTTCCAGAGTACGCACACTCTGCCACCTCCCATTGTCCGTCGGAAAACCCCGATTCTTGATTCACTGGAGTTCGGTGCTGCCACCGCTGCGGTCCGGCCGCACGGGTGTCTCTCAGAACACCGGCAGATTCTGCCGCTGCCAATCCGCCGGGTATGCGGCTCGGCAGCACTTCGGCCCGGGCCCTGCTGCATTTGCGGCCTGTAAGGCCAATTCCATCAGCCTGGCATGAAATGCCACGTCACGCCGTCCCTGAGCCCCGTCGCCCTGTCAAGGTAGCTCTCAGCAGGACCCGGCTGCGGTCCGGCCGCGATGCGCATGCCGACCTTCACACATGCATCGCGTGCACCCACACGGCGCGTCGCAGGGGCGAGGCGAAGGGCTGAATTGACGGGGCTTTACCCGGGATGGCAAAACAGTTTGAAATGGGGCAAATGCGATTGTTTGCAGCTCCGCTGATCCTGATTAGACCCCTCGGCCAGATCACGTCTCAAAGACACCCTGTGGCGTGCGATCGATGTGAATCGGCCGGTGCTGCCCTGGTGCGTTCCTGATGCGGTGTTCGCGGCAGGGATGCAGCTCAGCGGGAGCTTCGCCACGGGATGGTGAAACGGTGTTAAGGACACTGGCAGGCAGGACGAAATGATCCCAATCAGCCCGTTCTCAAACGGTTCGTCGATTTCAGCTTTTACCTCACGCAAAGGCGCAAAGGCGCCAAGCTGAATTGCTG
>JBEIEK010000022.1:0-33465 GCA_040382995.1 Planctomycetaceae bacterium | reverse complement strand
TGATGTCGTAGATGGCGAGGGTCGCGGTGACGGAACCGCCAGGCGAATTAATGTAGAGATGGATGTCCTGGTGGCGATTTTCGGACTGCAGGAAGAGCATCTTCATGATGACCAGGTTCGCGCTGCCATCGTGGATGGGGCCATCAAGGAAGATGATGCGGTTATCAAGCAGAAGATCGCCTACGGTCATCTGTCGCTGTGCGGAATATTCGCGAGCGGCCATGGGAGCGTAGTCGAGTCGCGGATCCTTCATGTCCCGATTTCCTGTGAAACAACTGACCGGCCAAAAAAAACAGGCGCTGCGTGATCGTACGCGCGCCTGCGGGAACTGGAAAGGCGGGATTACGGGGAATCTTCTCCAGATTCTTCATCACGATCGGTGTCAGCCATGAGTGAGCTCTTCATGTTGCCACAGATGGCGAACCGCACGGAGCTTTGGTCTTCCCGGCCAATGGGTTCGTGGGGAACGTCAGTGAACTGCACCTGGCTGAGCAGGAAGTCGATGGCTTTGCGTTCTCGGAGTTGTGCTTCGAGATTTTCGATCATGCCATTTTTGGCAAGTCGTGCACGAACGCGACGAACAGGTTCGCCCTGCTGTCGAGCCATGAGCATGAGTTCCAGTTCAACTTCCTCGCGGCTGGCTTCAATCTTGTGCTCTGTGGCGATGCGGTCAAGGATGAAGTGCTGTTTAAGAGCAGCGCGGGTGTTTTCTACGGCGTTCTGCTGGATTTGAGTTTGGCGAGCAATGATCTGGTCCGGAGTGAACCCGGCCTGCGACATTTCAAGGATTTCTCGGCGGGTCGCATTCTCAGTCTGCTGACGCACCAGCGATTCCGGGAGATCCCACGACGCTGTGGCGGTCATCTTCTCCAGCAGTTGATCGCGAGTGCTTTGACGCTGTGCATAGGTGAGCTGTCGGCGAACGACATCAACGACGCCAGTCCGGAAATCTTCTTCCGACTTGTAGTCGAATGTGCTGAGGAACTCGCTGTTGAGCTCCGGCAGTTCGCAACGCTGAACTTCGGCGACATCAAATCGCACAGACACGACTTCGCCGCGCATTTCGATCACCGGCGAATCGGTGGAAATGGTGACGGTGGCTTCTCGGGAGTCGCCGACGGTAACGCCCTGCATCAGGTCACTGAAGCCTTCGAGGACGGCGTCCGGGAAGTTCAGGATGGGCATGAGCCGAACGGATTCGCTGGACAGTTCCCGGATGACTTTACCGTTCGAGGTGAACGTCATCTGGCAGATGATGAAGTCGCCCGGGGCAGCGGGTTCCTCGATGGTAATCCGGTTTGCCTGCGAGGACAGGAAGTTGCTGGTGAACGCCTCGATGTCTTCGGCGGTGGGTTCCCCGCTGGGGCGAGTGATGGTGAACGTGGAGAAGTCCGGAAGGTCGAAACTGGGGCGAACTTCGACGTCGAACTCGTAGCTGAAGTCCCCTTCTTCAGGAACCTCGATGCTGTCGAAATTCAGCCGTGGCTCGCCGAGTGGTTCGATGCCGTTCTCGAGGGTGATCTGGTCGAGACTGCGCACCAGGACCTTCTGCTTGACGTCCGCCTCGAGTTCCTTGCGGAACTTTTTACGCAGGAGCCCGGCAGGAACCTTACCCATGCGAAAACCTGGCACCTGAGCTTTGGAATTCAGTTCGCTGACTGCGTCATCCCGAATTGCCCGCACGTCGTCGGCGGAAACAGTCACGCAAATGTGCCGTTTACAAGCCCCGCTGTCCTCGATCTTTACGGTCAGCTTCATGGATCCGACAGGAGCCTCAACAGGAGACTCTACTGCTTCGACCTGCTCAATCTCAGTGCTCATTCTGCAAACCTTTTTGTGGCCATGATGGCCGACCAGCATGGGCGGTTGCCTGCGAGCGGCCAGGAGACCCTGGGAATCCGAAGACCGGCGAAGCAAACAGTACAGTCAAACCTGCTGCCGCCGCGAGCGGTGCGACCAGAGGATGTGATGCGACGGATGACAACCGAGACCGGCCGTTCAGGACTGCTCCGCGCACCCGCACACTACCAATAAAAAAGAGCGGGTGAAGGGACTC
Source organism: Planctomycetaceae bacterium (assembly GCA_040382995.1). Classification (GTDB taxonomy): domain Bacteria; phylum Planctomycetota; class Planctomycetia; order Planctomycetales; family Planctomycetaceae; genus SXXK01. The sequence continues at coordinate 31,409 of JBEIEK010000022.1, read as the reverse complement.
GAACCCTCGACAACCACGTTGGCAACGTGGTGCTCTACCAACTGAGCTACACCCGCGAGAAGTTTCCTTGAGGGAAACTGATTAAATTTTAGCACCGGCCCGCCGGATTGGTCAACTGGCGAGCGGAGGCGAATTATGCGGCTTTTCGGCTTCCCGTCAACACTCTCTGAAAAAATTGCGTCCGGAATTCCTGGTTTCCAATTCTGAGCCCCCCAATTCCCAGCGCTTTTCTCCAGATTCCGCCGCTTCTGCAGCTGATTCCTGCCTCATTTCCGCGTACAGTCCTGCAGCAGTCCCGGCTGGGAACCCAGCCTCCAGCCGCCATTGTGTACTCCCAGTCCGCCAGTGAGGGGATTATGACAGAACGCGAACAAGTGCAGTGTCCAGGTGACTTCATCGAGCTTGATAAGTTCCTGAAACTGGCCGCAATCGCGTCCACCGGCGGCGAGGCAAAACAGCTGATTCTGTCCGGTGCGGTGTTCGTCAACGGCCAGCCCGAGACTCGTCGCGGGCGAAAGCTGCGTGCCGGGGATGAGGTCGAATATGCCGGTGAACGCTACCCGATCGAAAGTGACCCGAATCAGCCCTCCGACCAGAATTCCTGATCCCACCGCCCGGGCCTTCCGGACACCTTATATACTTCATATACATCACGATACAAAAGGCGATACGTGTGACCGCTTCGCCCGCAGAGAGCTCAGAGAACCTCGACACAGACTTTCAGCTGCTCGGGCTGCCAACAGTCAGCGAGGATAACGCCCTGCGGTCGCGCGTCCCCTTCGAACTGCTCGCGTCCCAGTTCGTGGAAGAACTCCGACAGGGTGGTCGCCCCTCCGTCGAACGCTACGCTCGTCGTTTTCCCCCGCACGCAGCCAGAATTCAGGAAGTCTTTCCCGTCCTCGCCATGCTCGAACACGCGCGGCTCGATCGCGAATCCCGCGCTCTGCGGCGGAATATGCCTGGCTCCTTTCCCTTCACCCGCCTCGGTCAGTGCGAACTGCTCGAAGAAATCGGCCGCGGGGGCATGGGAGTGGTTTTTCGGGCTCGGGATCTCCAATCCGGTCACATCGTCGCCCTGAAGGTGCTCCCCTGGCCCGTCAGCCTCGTAGCCGCCTGGGTCAGCCGGTTCGAGCAGGAAGCGAGTCTCTCAGGACAGCTCCAGCACCCGCACATCATTCCCGTCTACCGCTGGGGACAGGACAACGGTTACTGCTTCTTTGTCATGCAGCTCATTCACGGGGCAGGGCTGGACAAAATCATTCAGGCGCTGGGGACATCTTCAGAAGCTGTTTCCGTGGAGAAGCTGATCCCGACGTCGCAGCAGCGTTCGCCCGACACGGCTCAGCAGGAGCTTCGCCCTCCCGGCACCAGACTTCACCAGAACGTCAGCGCCATTGAACCTCCAACCCGGCCGCTGATGCTCACACCCACATCCTTCACGGAATTCGCCCGCATCGGTATTCAGGCTGCTCAGGCCCTGCGGGCCGCCCACGCTGCGGGCATCTGTCACAACGACATCAAACCAGCCAATCTGCTGCTGGATGCCACGGGGCACGTGTGGGTGGGCGATTTTGGGCTGTCACAACAGCTGCCGGCGGAACCTGCCGCCGCAATCTCGCAGCCCCATTCGCGTCCCAAAGGTGCCTCGCTTGGCGGTGGCGGAACGCTGCGCTACATGGCTCCCGAACGATTCTCGGGGATTCAGTCTGTCGCGGCCGACGTGTACGCGCTTGGCGCCACCCTCTATGAGTTGTGTCTCCAGTGTGCCCCCTTCAGTGACGAAGATCCCGAATCGCTCCGCACACAGATTCTCAGCCAGCCACCGCTCATGCCCCGCGATCTGTTTCGCGAGTTTCCGAGGGGGCTGGAAACGATTATTCTCAATTGCCTCCAAAAGGACCCTCAGGATCGCTGCTGCACCGCAGACATGCTTCTGCAGGATCTTCTGCGTTTCACCCACGGGCATCGCATCCGCAGCACTCGCCGCAGTCGCTTTTCAGGTTTCCTGCGGTGGTCCGGCCTCGCGCCCCGCCGATCCTGAAGTTTCAGGCCCTCTTCCATGCAGCCGTCCGCAGACAATTCCAGCGACCTCGGGGTGATCCGCATCACCGGAGCGCGCACTCACAATCTGCGCAACATCTCCGTCGACATCCCGACGGGTCGCCTGGTTGTGGTCTGTGGTGTGAGCGGTTCCGGAAAGAGCTCGCTGGCCTTCGACACTCTCTTTTCCGAAAGCCAGCGAAGATACCTCGAATGCATCTCCGTCAGAACTCGCGGCCTGCTGCATCAGCTTCCGCGGGCTGATGTGGACGAGATCACTGGCCTTGCTCCGGCCGTAAGCGTCGATCAGAAGGTTGCCGGGGTGCACCAAAGAAGCACACTGGCGACCGTCACTGAAATCCATGACTACCTGCGACTGCTTTACGCCCGCGCTGGTACTGCGCACTGCACGCGGTGCAGCAGGCCGGTGCAGCAGCAATCGATTGATCAGATTCTGCAGCGAGTACTGCAGCATCCGGAGCGCACCCGCCTGATGGTGCTCTCGCCCATGGTTCGTGGTCGCCGCGGCGCCCATCAGGACGTGCTTGATCGCATCGTCCGCAATGGTTTCGTCCGCGCCCGCATAGATGGTGCCACGGTCGACGTGGCTGACCTGAAACCACTGCAGCCGTCCGCTGAACATCAGATCGAAGCGATCGTGGACCGAATTGTCATCCGCGAAGGTGTGGCACCACGTCTCCGCGAATCGCTGAAACTGGCCTGTCGGGAAAGTGATGGCACATGCATCGTCTGTCATGAAGCGAACGGCGTCTGGCAGGAAACGCTCTTCAGCACCCGCTACGCCTGTGCCGACTGTGATCTGAGCTTTCCCACGCCCGATCCGGGGACACTGAGTTTTCATTCACCACGGGGAGCCTGTGCGGCCTGTGGCGGTCTGGGCATTCGCGGTGCCGCCGTGTCCCTCGACACCGATTCGGCGGACTCTGCAATCTCCGTCTTTCGGCGGCGTGCCTGCGACGAGTGTGGTGGCAGTCGGCTGCAGCCCTTTCCCCGTGGCCTGCGATTTCTTGGAATGACGCTGCCGGAATTCACACGGCAGGATGTGGTCGCGGCGGCCGACGTCTGCCGACGCTGGCTGTCGCAGCTTGATGAGCCGGGCCTGCTGCAGCATGAGGCCCGTCTGGTTGCTGCCCGAACCCTCCCGGATCTGCTCAATCGCCTGCAGTGCCTTGATGATGTCGGCGTCGGATACCTCACGCTGGACCGGCCGGCGGTGACGTTGTCCGGGGGCGAGTACCAGCGTGCGAGGCTTGCTGCAGCCCTTTCCACAAAACTTCACGGGGCTCACTATGTGCTTGATGAACCCACCGCCGGACTGCATCCCCGTGACACCTCACGCCTCCTTACCGCCCTGCGAAAGCTGCGGGATTCCGGCGGCACAGTGATTGTGGTCGAACATGATCCGCAGGTCATTGAAGCGGCCGACTGGGTGCTTGACCTCGGACCGGGTGCCGGGGCCGATGGCGGACAACTGCTCTTCGCCGGCCCCCCTGCAAAACTCAGTGATCATCCGACATCGCCAACCGGCCGACTCCTTCGCGAACGCCGAGCAGTCGCCGAGTCAGCGGCTGCAGGCCCCCAGCAGCCCCGGCATCCTGCCGCGCCGGGTTCAGACGGCTGGATTCGCATCTGCGGGGCCCGCCTGCACAATCTGCAGCAGGTCACAGCCGAAATTCCCCTGCAGCGGCTCACGGGGATATCCGGTGTGAGCGGTTCCGGGAAAAGTTCACTGATTCGCGGCACGCTCGTGCCCTGGCTGCAATCGGTCCTCGCGGGCAGGGACCCCGCGCTGGCAGCGGCCGACTGTGACTGTGACAGCATCAGCGGCGCAGACACCATCAGGCGTCTGGTGTGTCTCGACCAGGCTGCTCCGGGGCGTTCCGGCAGATCATGCATCGCAACACTGACTCCACTCTGGGATGACATTCGCAGGCTGCTGGCGAAAACTCGCGAAGCCCGCGCTCGCGGGTGGGGAGCACAGTTCTTCAGCTTCAACGCAGGCAGCGGTCGCTGCCGTGTCTGTCGGGGCACCGGAGTTCGCGCGGTGCGCATGCGGTTTCTGGCGAATGCCGAGATTCTCTGCAGTGCCTGCGGAGGCACGCGCTTCAGCCGCGCGGCCCGCAGCGTGCGTTTCCGCGGAAAATCCGTTGATGAACTGCTTTGCATGCGAGTGGACGAAGCACGCAGCTTCTTTGCCGAATTCGCGCGTCTGAAGGCCATTCTGGATGTCTGCTGCAGCGTCGGTCTCGGCTACCTGCAGCTCGGACAAAGCACCAGCACATTCTCGGGCGGCGAAAATCAGCGGGCAAGGATCGCCGCAGAACTGGCTCTGCCGTCACCCGAACACACACTCTACGTGCTTGACGAACCCACCGGCGGTCTGCATGCTTCCGACGTACAGCGGCTCATCAGTCACCTCCGCGGACTGGTACAGCTGCAGCATTCCGTGATCGTGCTCGAACATCACCCCGACGTGCTCACAGCCTGCGACTGGGTCCTGCAACTCGGCCCCGACGCCGCCGCCAGCGGTGGACGCATTGTGGCTGCCGGGGTGGTTGGGGGGTAGTGGTCAGTTGTCAGTTGTCAGATGTCAGTTGTCAGTTGTCAGTTGTCACTGGGTGGTGGTTGGTGGGTGGTGGTTGGTGAGAGGCTGGTGGCTGGTGTTTCTCAGGAAGGGTTTCGTCATGTTTGTTCGCCCGGTCTGTTTGCTGGCTCTCGCTGTGACGTTGATTGGCGGTTGGCAGCCGACGTTGGTGGCGGAGGATTTTCCGCTGGTGAATTCGGTGGAGCGGCAGCCGTTTGTTTCGGCGGTTCGCAGGCTGACCGAGGCCCTGCAGTTTGCGGGGTCGCCACTTCCTGAGCCGATTCAAGAGCAGCTTCAGGCAGCGATGGCGACCGCGGACGATCGCGAGACTGTGCAGCAGATCCAGCAAATCCTTGATCCGCTTTGCCTTGCCCTTGTCTCGATTAACCCTGAGAGTCGGGTGCGGGTCACCGAGGGCCCGGTTTCAAAACAGCTGCTGCAGCAGGGCTGGCGCACATTTCTGGTGAAGGTGCACAACGAAGCGGGGATCAATCCACCGCTGCAGCTGGAGAGTCCCAACGCGCTGCCGGTGTACCAGCAGGGGCGTGGTGCTCGCGAAGAGCCGCGGCGGAAGGAGAAGCTTGTGAATCCGGAGGACGTGCCGGACCGATTTCTCGACCTGCAGATACTCCGCCGCGAGCCATTGAAGGCGACGCTTTCCGGGCTGCTGGTGGAGTATCAGGTGGTGCAGCTTTACAGTCGGGATGCGGGGCCCCGCGAGGCATTGCTGAGTTTTCACATCGGGGCCGGCACACAGGATCTGGGTTTTCGCAATGCGATCCCGGTGCTGTTTCAGTGCCAGCCGGCAGTGAAGGTGGTGTTGCGAGTGCAGGATGAAGACGGTTCTCCGACGACGGCTGCATTTGTGATTCGGGATTCAGCAGGGCGCACCTGTCCGCTGCCGTCGCGCAGGCTGGCGCCGGACTTCTTCTTTCACGAGCAGATTTATCGCAGTGACGGGGAATCGGTGCTGTTGCCTCCGGGCGATTACAGCGTGCTTGTCAATCGCGGTCCGGAGTATCTGCCGCAGAAACACCAGGTAAGCGTGCCGGACGCGTCTGAGCATGCGCTGTCATTTCGCCTGCAGCGCTGGATTCATGCGGCGCGGCGGGGCTGGTATTCGGGCGATCATCATGTACATGCCGCGGGCTGTGCACATTACGACAGCCCAACGGAAGGTGTGGGCCCTGAAGACATGCTGCGGCATCTGCTCGGTGAAGACCTCAACGTCGGCTGTGTGCTCAGCTGGGGACCCTGCTGGTACACACAGAAGGAATTCTTCAGCGGAGCGGTTTCGCAGTTGTCGACGAAGGAAAACCTGATGCGCTATGACGTGGAAGTCAGCGGCTTCCCATCGTCGCACGCTGGTCACCTCTGCCTGCTGAAACTCACCGAAGACGACTATCCTGGCACGCAGCGTCTGGAAGACTGGCCCAGCTGGACTCTGCCGGTGCTCAAATGGACCCGCGAGCAGGGTGGAGTGGCCGGCTACAGTCACAGTGGCTGGGGACTGGCACTGCCGGATGTGATGCCGGACGGTACCCGCGCCTTTCATGGCCAGCCGTGGGGCGGAGCACCCAAAGGCTGGCAGGGAACTGCAGCGGCTACCCTGCCGGACTACGCGATGCCGAAATTCGATGGCATTGGGGCCAACGAATATGTGGTCACGACAACGCATGGCGAGTGCGACTTTATCTCCGCCGTCGATACGCCCGCCATCTGGGAACTCAACGTCTGGTACCACACACTCAACTGCGGCATGACAACTCGCATCAGCGGCGAAACCGACTTCCCCTGCATCTACGGAGATCGTGTGGGGCTGGGGCGGATCTATGTGAGTCTTCCTCAGGATCAGCCACTCAGCTATGACGCGTGGGTTGAGGGACTGCGAGATGGCCGCAGCTACTGCGGCGACGGACTCAGCCACATCCTTGACTTTCGTGTCAACCAGCGAAAGCTGGGTGAACGCACGGCAAAAGGAGTCAGCCGTCTGGATCTGGAGGGTCCCCAGTCCGTCACGGTATCCTTTGATGCGGCCGCACTGCTGGCTGAAGAGCCGACGGAGTTCACGGAGTCGATTCGCAGTCGGCGACTGGACGACAAGCCGTACTGGCATGTGGAACGTTGCCGGGTTGGCAAGTCCCGGCGGGTGCCGGTGGAGGTGATTGTCAATGGACGTGTGGCTGCCGTGCGGGAGCTGGAGGCGGACGGTCAGGTGCGTTCATTCGAGATTCCCGTGGAGCTTTCTCATTCGGCGTGGGTGGCCGTGCGAATTCTGCCATCTGTGCATACCAATCCTGTGTTTGTGCACATTGGTGGCCAGCCTGTCCGTGCCAGCCGCCGCAGTGCTCAGTGGTGCCTCGACGCGGTCGAAGTCTGCTGGGAAGCCAAGCAGGGTCGTATCCGTGAATCAGAACGCCCCGCGGCCCGTGCCGCGTATGATCACGCCACAGCCGTCTACCGACAGGCACTGGCCGAAGCCGTTGCCGAATAGTGCCCCTCTCCACTCGCCTACGCGGCGGCACGCCGCCTGGCGAAGCACTGTCGAATATCCAGCACCGCCTCGATCACATCTGCCACATCCTGATCCGACATTGCCGGTGAGAGCGGCAGGCTGACCATGTTGCGGAAGGCTGCATGCGCCACTGGAAAGTCGTCCGGCTGCCAGCCATATCGGTTGCGGTAGAACGAATGCATGTGGATCGGGATGAAGTGCACCGAACTGCCGATATTTCTGGCAGTGAGCTCTTCAATGAAGCGATCCCGATTGATCGTCAGTTCAGACGGTCGCAGTCGCAGCACGTAAAGGTGGTGTGCGTGAGTCACATGACTGCGGGTTACGGGCAGCAGAAACGCTCCGTGCGGAGCGAAGGCGGCGTTGTAGGTGTCCACAATCTGTTTCCGCCGGGCCTGCATCCGGTCAAACCTGCGCAGCTGCTGCAGCCCCAGCGCAGCCTGGATGTCGGTCATATTGTACTTGAAGCCGGGCTCGACAATGTCATAGGCCCACTTGCCACCCGCCGCATACCGACTCCACGCTTCGCGATTCATCCCGTGCAGCCCGACCACGCGTGCGCGTCCCAGCAGTTCAGGGTCACCGGTGAGCATGCCGCCTTCACCGGTGGTCAGATTCTTTGTCGCGTAGAAACTGAAAGCCGTCAGATTACTGCCACAGCCAATCGGCTGGCCCTCAAACGCCGCTCCTACCGCATGCGCCGCGTCTTCAATCAAATGCAGTCCAAACTCATCCGTAATCGCCCGGATGGCATTGAGTTCCACCGGGTGACCGGCGTAGTGCACCGCAATCACCGCTTTTGTGGCCGACGTCACGGCCCGGGCCACTCCGTCCGGCTGAATATTGAGCGTATCCGGCTCGACATCCACCAGCACCGGCTTGGCGCCCACGTGCTCAATCACGTTCACTGAAGCAGCAAACGTCAGCGGCGTGGTGATGACCTCGTCACCAGGACCGATATTGAGCACTTTCAGGGCCACGTGCAGCCCGGCTGTGCAGGAATTGAGCGCCAGTGCTGCCGGAGCGTTCACCGCCTGACAGAATTCGCTTTCAAACTGACGAGTCCGGGGACCGGCGGTGAGCCAGCCCGACCGCAGAGCCGCGATGACTTCCTCGATCTCCTCGTTGCCCACGAGCGGCAGCGAAAACGAAAGAAAATGCTCTCTCACCGATGACCTCCATGTCATGGGAATTGCCCGAATTCGACGGCAGACGCCGCACACCGCACGGGAGCCGTCGGCGGATTCTAGTCGCTCCACCAGCAGTCTTCCAGTGCAGCATCCCCGTCCGGGTGTCGCGGCAATCCCTGCAACCGACAAAATCACCACCAGTCACCTGCTTTCCCCGAGCTACCTGCCGATTTTCATGGACACAGGCGTTTACCAAACAGACCATCACGGTAGTTGTTAATTTCTACCCTATAATCCTATTGCCACCGTCAAGAACAACGATTGGAGGCCCGCCATGGCCATTGGAATCAGTCCCCTCGTGGACTTCGCATTCAAAATGCTGCTGGGCAATGAACGGCACCCTCGTCTTACAGTCGCCTTCCTCAACGCGATGCTGGGCGGTCAGCCGCGGATTGTGAGTGCGCGGATTCTGAATCCCGTTCAGAATCGCAATACAGCCGACGGCAAGGAGTGCGTGCTTGATATCCTCGCTGTGGATGAACATGGCCGCCAGCTGATTATTGAAGTGCAGACGTGGATTCCGTTCGGCATGGCACAGAGGTTGGTGTACTACACGTCCCTGTCCTATGTTTCTCAGATGAAGAAGGGCCAGGATTACCCGGAACTTCGTCCGACGATCTGCATCTGCGTGCTTGCCGAGCCCTTGTTTCCCAACCCGCCCGCACTCCATCTGGACTTTCGCCTGCGGGAAAAACACACTGGTCGGACGCTGACCGACGATCTGCAAATCCTTCTTTTGCAGTTGCCCCATCTTCAAGTGACTGCAGAAACGTTGTATAATGCTTCCCCAAAGGAACGCTGGGCATGGTTCCTGCTGAATGCGGACAAGCTCACAACACAGGAAATCACGCATTTATTCCCCGAAGAGGAATTCACTGAAGCCGCAGGAGTCCTTGACATGATTGCTCAAACCCCTGAAGAGTTCCTCGAATACAACCTGCGGCTCAAATACCAGCGTGACGAATCCGCACGCATGCAGCGAGCGCTGGTGGAAGGACGCGAAGAAGGACGCAAGGAAGGACGCAAGGAAGGACGCGAAGAAGGACGGGAAGAAGGACGGGAAGAAGGACGGGAAGAAGGACGGGAAGAAGGACGTGAGGAAGGACGCAGGGAAGGACGCGAAGAAGGACGCAGGGAAGGATGCACGCAGGGGCGAATCCTGCTTTTGCAGGAACTGCTTGGTCTGCCAGCATCCACCTCCGAAGAACTCGCAGCGTGGAACACTGATCAGCTGAACAACCTTGCCGAGGACCTCCAGCGACAACTCAAAGCCCGCGGCACCTGACAACACCAAAGGAACGCTGGGCAAGGTTCCTCCTGAATGCGAGTCCTTGACATGATTGATCAAAACCCTGAAGAATTCCTCGAATTCAACCTGCGGCTCAAACACCAGCGCGACGAATCCGCACGCCTGCAGCGAGCGCTGATGGAAGGACGCAGGGAAGGACGCGAGGAAGGACGCGAGGAAGGACGCAGGGAAGGTCGCGAGGAAGCACGCAGGGAAGCACGCACGCAGGGGCGAATCCTGCTTTTGCAGGAACTGCTTGGTTTGCCAGCATCCACCTCCGAAGAACTCGCAACGTGGAAAATTGATCAGCTGAACAACCTTGCCGAGGACCTCCAGCGACAACTCAAAGCCCGTCGACCCTGACCGTGCATCAGGAACCAGAACACCGGAAACGGACAATCTACGGCAGCGGCTGTTTCAGCAGTTCAGGGTCGTACCAGCCCTGCAGCACGACTTCCACGTCGCGCGGGGCCGTGGGGTCGACGTTGTTCTCGGGTTTGGGTTTCTGGTCCGGAGCAGGTGCGGGTTCCGGAGGATTGGGGATGGCCGGCGGAATCCGCAGGACTCGCGGGGGCCGGTTCTGAAAATCGTCGGCCGGAAACTGCAGCGAACGCACCCGCAGCGTGACCTTGTCGCCCACGTTGTAGTCCCGCAGCAGTGTGACGAGTTCAAGGAAGTCCCTGACCTGTCGCCCGTTGACCGACTGAATCAGATCTCCCGGCCGCAACCCGGCCACTGCTGCCGAAGACCCGGGTTCAACCCGCCGAATGAACGCTCCGCTGATGTCGTTCATCCCCTGCTCACTGACCACACCCAGACACACTCGCCCCCGTTCTTCCACGCGAAGGTCACCAAAGATGCCCTTGAGCTCTGCGGATTGTTCGGCCGTCAGAGGATGGCCCTGAAGCTGATACACAGAGACAGTCCCACTGCCGATGCGAGTCCACGTGGCGAGGTCCGTAAGTCTTCGCAGGAGCACGAAGCAGCGCGGGTCGGCGGGCCAGTGTTCGTCGATGTAGATTCGCAGATGCTGACCGCTGCCAGGATCAAACGGAAAATTGCGAACGTTGCCGTCCGCTTTCCAGAGTTCCCGTGGGTCGGCGGGTTCAAGCGGCACACGGAGCCGCTGCAGTTCGGTAACAGCCACTTCCACGCGGCGTTTCCAGAGTCGGCTGAGCACCGCGCGGGCGGCTTCAGAGACGTACCAGCGTTCGGAAAGAGCGGCCTGTTCCAGCAGTTCAGAGATCGTGGACGCGGAGGATGACCGGTAATCGCTGGTCTCGAACCGCGCTTCCAGAATCTCAATCAGCCGCCGCACGCTTTCCGGGTGCGGGCTGCTGCGGAGTTGCTGTTCGATGAGCGACAAATTGGCGGGTTCCGCAGCGGATGTCAGCAGCTTGCTGAGCGCGGCCTGACGGCGGGAAAATTCCGGAGCAGAAAGGTCCTGCAGCAGCACGGCAAAGTCACCGGCGGACGTCGTGTCCGACTCCTGTGGGGAACGTGGAGTCTCCTGCAGCAGCGGAGCCGCAGCCACCGCGCCAGCACCGCAGAACAGCAGCACTCCCCAGCAGCCGACATGCCGGCTGACAGAGCGAAGAAACGGCAGCAGAGAATTTGCGAATGAATGCTGTTTCCGGCTGTGCATACTGACACCTGTTTCGCCGCAAGAAAACCAATGGCCCGCGGAACCAAACCCGCTGCCGCAAAGCATACCGCGCCATAAGCCACAAATACAGACCAGCCCCAACACCCCTCTCTCCTTCCAGGGGAGTGGGGCCGGGGGTGAGGGGTGAAACGCCCCTGCCACGCGCAGGGCACGAGGATGTGGTACTGACCTGGTGCGAGTTTGTCACCACTGCTCTGGATCGACGTAGTCGGAAGTCCTTCGTCAGCATCCTGCCGCAATGGTTTTGCGGATGATGCCAGCCGGAAGGTCCAGTGGCATTGTCGAGCAGGTTGCCCCCCCGTCAGGAGATCCTGCGAAACTGTTCTTCCAGTTTTGCTGCTGAGATGCTGATGGCGGTGCCGAGTTTCTGGGCGAAGAGCTGGACGCGGAATTCTTCAAGCATCCAGCGGAAATGCAGCAGTATGGGATCGGTGCGACGCTGTTTCTGATGTTCCCGGACTTTCTGGTTGAAGCGTTCCAGCCACGGCTGAAGCTCCGCTGCTGCGGTGAGTTCATTCCGCAGACCGCCGGAGGTCAGGCGGGTGAGTCTTTGTCGAATGGCGGCCAGATACCGGGGGTACTGGATGAGCCAGGGCCAGGGAGTGTCGATCAGAAATGTGGGGTGGATCAGGCCCTGCAGCTGGGTTTGCATATCGGCAATCAGCGCATCCCAGCCAGCGCCGCGGGTTTGTTCGAGCTGGCGGCGGGTGTCGAGCTGCTGCTGGAAGAGTCCTGGCAGGAACTGAGTGAATTCCTGAGCGATCAGGCCGAGTCGCTGGCGACCAAGTTCAAGGGTCTTTTCGAAGGCAGCGCGGGAACGTGGCAGCGGAGCGTCGTGCAGGAAGCTTCTGTCGGCCATCAGCAGGGACAGATGCTGCGGGAAGTCAATGCCTTTGATCGTCGCAGCCTGCATTCGCATGGTGTTGGCATTTGGCAGGTTGCCCACCTGTGTGAGCAGACGTTTCTTTTCGAGGAGCTGGATGAGTCGGCGAAGTCCGCGGCGGAGCATCAGTGTGGCTTCGTCGGCTGTCTGGCAGAGCGTGAGGGCGACCGCGTCGCCGTCGTCGCGAAGAGCAGGGAATGAGCGGAGCGGAATTCCGGCACGGACGATGGAGATATGTTCGGGCAGATCGCCAAAGTCCCACGCTCGAAACCCCGTTCGCATCCACTGGGCTTCTGCCGGAGCCGGTCCATGCGCGGCGGCCCGGTCATCGGCGGCCAGTGCGGCGGAGCGAGCGCGTTCGGCGAGCGATGTGCGAAGCAGACGCAGTTCGCGTCCTTCCAGAATGGTCCGGCCGGCAGGATCCAGAATGCGGACGTTGAATCGCAGGTGATCGGGAATGGCGGAGCGATCAAATTCGCGCGGATCGATGCGTTCACCGCAGATCTGGGTGAGCTTTTGGGCGAGGTTGACGAGGAAGTCGCCTTTGCCGAATTCGAGCGCTGCAGCTGCTTTGCGGGCGGATTCCGGTGCCGGCACAAAGAAACGCCGCAGGGGTTTGGGGAGTGACCGCAGGGTGGCCAGAACCTTTTGTTCCAGGAGGCCGGGAACGAGCCAGTCCAGCTGGGATTCGCTGAGCTGAGCGAGAGCTTCTTCGGGGACGGACACAGTGACGCCGTCAGCTTCCTGTCCGGGATCCAGCTGGTAGGTGAGGGGCAGCGTCAGACTGCCCACCTGCAGACGTTCGGGGAACAGATCCGCGTGCTGACGTCGCTGAGATTCGTCGGCGAACTGATTGATGTCGAACTGGAGCAGCTGAGGGATGCGGGTGTGTGTTCGCTGGTACCAGCGGCGGAGTCGATCCCGGTCCACACATTCCTCGGGGATCCGCGTGGCATAGAATTCGAAGAGCACGTCATCGCCGGGGAGCAGGTGATGGGAGCGGGTGCGGGCCTGGAGCTCCTTGAGCTGCTGCAGGACTTCGCGGTTGTGTTTGAGGAAGGGAAATTCGTGGCCCCAGCCGCGGCGGGGGGCTGGACGTCCGGGAGCGGCCTGGCGACCGGGTCGCACACGCCACGCCCCGCGACTGAGCGCATCTTCTTCGTCTTCATAGCCGTGATCCGGATCTTCGCCGTCCTGTGACAGTTTTCCGAAGAGCAGTCCCCATTCGACAAGTCCGTGCTGGATGAGCAGGTCCCGGGATTTGCCGGGATCGATTCTGGCGAGGGAGATGCGGCGGCGGGGGACGATGGGGAGCCCCCAGAGCGAGACCTTCTCGTGGATCAGCGCGTTGCCCGATTCTTCATCCCAGTGGGGTTCGAAGTATTCGCGGGTGACGAGGTGATCGGCGAGCGGTTCGATCCATTCCGGCTGAATGCGAGCGATGGTGCGGGCAAAGCGGCGACTGGTTTCCACCAGTTCTCCGGCGACGAACCATTTGGCACCTTTGGGCGACAGAGCGGAGCCGGGCCAGAGTGCCAGTTTGCCGCCACCGGCACTTTGGTATTCGCCTTCGGGGGTCTGGCAGCCGATGTTGGCGAGCAGTCCTGTGAGCAGGGCGCGATGGGTGGCTGCGAAGTCGTTGTGTCGCGGTTCCGCGGGTGCTGGAGCCGCGCTGCCGGGCTGGCCGGCCTTTGAAGGGCGCGGTGGCCTCGCTGCAGCTTGTGAGGACTGATTTTGGGGCTTTGCCGCGGCTTTGGGTGGGGCCGGCACGGCGGCGGGGCTTGACGAGGCATTCGCCTGCTTTCCGGCCTTATGATGGGCGGACAGTGACTTTGCGGCTTTTGCCACAGCGGGGTCGTCGCTGTCTTCGAGCAGTTCGCGAAGCTGCACGTGGACGTCCACCCATTCACGCATCCGCATCCAGGAAAGGAAGTTCTGGCGGCACCATTTTTTGACCTGGCTGCCGGAGAGCGTTCGTTGTTTTTCGTGCCATGCATCCCAGAGATTCAGGATGGTGAGGAAGTCGGAGTCGCGGTTGACGAATTTAGCGTGCGCCTCATCGGCGGCCTGCTGTTTGTCAACGGGGCGTTCACGGGGATCCTGGGTTTCAAGGAACGCAGCGATGGCGAGCACTTCGGGGAGGGCGTGTTCTTCGACGGCGGCGAGAATCATGCGGCTGATCCGCGGATCAACGGGAAGCCTTGCCATGCGGCGGCCGAGTTCGGTGAGTTCCCCGGGTTTGGGTGGTGCAGGTTCGCGGCGCGGGGGCTGGGCTGATGCTTCATTGGAACCGGGCTCGGCAATGACACCGGGGCCAGCACCGGACGCCGCACCGGCAGGATCCGCCTTCGACTCCCTGGCGTTCTCCATGACGATCGCGCCGAGCTCTTCGAGGGTGCGATAGCCTTCGCGAACCGCCGCGGTTTTGGGGGGATCGAGAAATGGAAAGTCGTCCAGGCGTCCGAGCCTGAGGCTGAGCGTGCGGAGGATCACGGCGGCCAGGTTGGTGCGCTGAATCTCCGGAGCGGTGAAGGCTTCCCGCTGATTGAAGTCGTCTTCGCTGTACAGTCGAAAACAGATCCCCGGCCCGACACGGCCACAGCGCCCGGAACGCTGCCGTGCCGATGCCTGCGAGATCGGTTCGATCGGCAGTCGCTGCATGCGTGACCGGGCGGAATAGCGGCTGATGCGCGCCGTGCCGGTGTCGATCACAAAGCGGATGCCGGGGACAGTGAGCGATGATTCGGCGACGTTGGTGGCCAGCACTATGCGGCGGTGAGGCCACGTCGAGAAGACTCGGGTCTGCTCTTCCATGGACAATCGGCCAAAGAGGGGCACGATCTCTGTGGGGTACTGTGGTGTGTCGCCAGGAAACTGTCGGCCACCCAGTCGTTTGGTGGCCTCGCGAATATCGCGTTCTGTGGGAAGAAAGACAAGGATGTGCCCGTTGTCGATGGCGGCAGCTTCGTGAACGGCGTCGGTGACTCCATCCAGCCAGTCCCGCGGTTCCGCCGCTTCGTCAGCGGCGCCGTCGTCTTCGCCGAGCGGTCGCCAGCGGATTTCCACAGGCCACGTGCGACCGGCTATGTGCAGCACCGGAGCCGGACGGCCACCGGTGGAGAAATGTTCGGCAAAACGAGCCGCATCAATGGTGGCGGACGTGATGATGAGCTTCAGGTCGCGACGTTTGGGAAGCAGCCGTTTGAGGTAGCCGAGGAGAAAGTCGATGTTCAGCGAACGTTCGTGCGCTTCGTCCACGATGATGGTGTCGTACTGACTGAGCCAGGGATCGCCCTGAGTTTCTGCGAGCAGGATGCCGTCGGTCATCAGACGGATACGGGTGTTGGGACCGCTGCTGTCTGTGAAGCGAATGCGGAAGCCAACTTCCTGACCCAGCCGTGCTCCCAGTTCTTCAGCAACACGGGCCGCGACCGATCTGGCTGCGATTCGCCGCGGCTGAGTATGGCCGATGATGCCACTGATGCCACGGCCCATATCCGTCAGGATTTTGGGAAGCTGTGTGGACTTGCCGGAACCCGTTTCGCCACAGAGCACGATTACCTGATTGCCCCGAATCACGTCGGCCACTTCGTCGCGGCGAGCGGCCACGGGGAGTTCGGGGTCCCATTCCAGCCGAGGTTTCCAGGCGGCGCGTCGCTGACGGCGTTCGAGCGATTTGTGGAGGAGTTCTTCAAAACGCGATCGGAGCCGGTCGTGTGGCCGGCCCGATCGCTCTGATTCCCGCACAGATCGCAGCAGGCGCCGCAGGTTGTGCTGATCCTCAGACATGGCCAGAGCAATCAGGTGCTCTGGCTGGTATTGCTCCGACATGGGATGAGTATTCAGTTCCGCTGAGGCCGGTGATGGAGAGTTTGCAGCGGCAATTGTAGGCAGACCTGAGGGGAATGTCAGGTCTGCTGTTCAGGGAACTGAAAGTTGTCAGCGGCAGCGACGACCGTGGGAATGCCAGCCACCGTACGACGGCACACTGGAAAAGCCCGGGCCGTAGACCGGAACCGAGTAGACCGGGTAGGGGGAATAGAAACCCGTGTGGCTGTGGTAGTGATTGTGGTAGCCACCACGACCGTAGCCATAACCATGATCGAAATCACGGAAATCACGCCCCGACCCGCGGCCCCATGAGGCACTGAAGCGGTCGCGACCGTCCCCGTAGCTGATCGAAAAACCACTCCGCGATCGACTCACACCACGGTGCCAGTCGTCAGCGCGACTTTCACCAATCATCAATGCTCCCATCAACGCCACACTCACCAGAAATGCCTTCATGGGTCTGTTCCTTCCTGAAATCGCACCGGGTTGGAGGAATGGACCGCCCGGCACGCCGTGGCTGGGGGATTTCTGCTGGCTGCGGTTGCTGCTGACTGGCTTCGTGATCGACAGAATGCCACCAGCTTCAGCTCTCAGCTCACACCGGACGGTCCTCGCCGGCCCGCGTCCTGAAAACGCTTGTCGGCGAATGACAACGTTAACTACAAACGCCGTGCCAATTACGGTGCCGAGGTCATGCAGATTCGTGTAAGTTGTTATTTGAGAGCAACTTGTGTTCGATCAGGAAAGATTTTAACGAGCTGTGCGGGCTGAAAATGCAACGCCATCCGTCGTCACTTCGACTTAATTTGTATTCAGTCTGATGTCACCTTGCCCATGCGGTTTGCCGGGCGGACCCGGGAACTGGCATTTACCCACACGCTCGGTGCAGTCCGCAGTCGTGTCGCCGTGATGCCCACTCAACCCATGGCTACGCCACGAATTCGCCTGCGTATCACTGGCGCTGCGGCGTCATTCAGCATTCCCAGCGAACTTCCGTTCCACCAGCCCGCACTCATTCCCGCTGCCTCAAACAAATCGGAGCCGGGCAGCATTACACCGCGAGCTCCTGCAGCGGTGCCGTTCATCATCATCCGCGTTCGGCCGGACGAATCCGCAGACATCACTCGCACCGCCCCGCGGCGGAATGTCATGCCAACGATGGCTTCAGACGAGCCATTGTTATCGAGGTCGGCTGAGGTGAGCGTCAGGCTGGTGATGCTCCCATTCTGTCGCTCAATCGCCCGCACGTCGCGATCACTCATGAGCGTTCTGCTGATCACACGATTGGGCGTGGCGCTGTCCACATCCATCATCGCCATCAGGACGGCACCGCCCCGGGATCGTCCAAGCACGGTCACCTGGTCCGTCGTACCATCGACGGAAACAAGCGGAGTTCCTGTCAGGCCCCGCATCAGAGTACTCATTTCAATGCGCCCGGTGTCCGGGTCCATCGCACGCAGCTCGAATCCCCGCGGAGTGCTTCCCACAAATACCAGCTCAGACCGTCCGTCGTCGTCCAGATCGCCCACGGAGAAATCGGTGCTGCCCGTAAAGCGAGATCCAAACGGCTGCATGACGTCATCATCCACGAGTCCTCCGTAAATGTTGAACGTCCGCATCCTGCCAGTACCACCCTGCCACACCAGAATCTCGCTCATGCCGTCCCCGTTGACGTCGGCAACTTCCACCTGAGGATCACCGGTGCCGACCGACGGAAATGCTTCAAACTCCGTTACCCAGCCCTGCGTCTCGGCGTTGACCACTTCAATGCGAGTTGTTCGGCCGTCGGATGTGGCGATCGCCATGATCGGCGGCATCACCGTCACCTCGACGCGTGCGAGCGCCTCGACTCCGGCAGCATTCCGCACCGTATACGCCAGAATGTCTGAACCGATGAAACCTGCCGGGGGCTGATACGAGATCTTTTCGGATGCAGCATCAATCGACACCACGGCCTGAGAATGCCCGGCCAGCTGCACCGAGACAATCTCCAGTCCTCCCGGGCCCGCTGCGACGTCGTTGGCCAGTACATCCAGCAGAGTGGGCTCTGTGGAGGTCCGCACCACAAATTCATCGTCCAGCGCAGTCGGTGCGTTTGCCACGTTCTGCACCCGAACCAGCACATTGGCCAGCTGTGAGTCCAGACCAACTCCGATTGCGCTGTACAGGTGGGCCTGAACTGTCAGACCAACGCCACCGGGTGCGCTGAAGCCGCGTTCGGGCACGTATACGGTCTCACTCAGCAGCGCGTTCACTCCGGCGATGGTCCCCGTCAGCCACGCATAGCCCGAATCAAAGGAATAAAATGCTGCGTCTGTCCGCACCAGCGAGTTCGTAAATTTGCCCGGGAACTGCGGACCCGGAACCGCGCCTTCCGCAAAACCCCATCGCAGCAGCACCCCAACACTCACACCCGCATCGCCTGAATAGCTGATGGTGACACGAGACTGCCCGGTTTCACTGCGGAATGGCAGCGGAGTACCCGCTGTCGTGGACAACTCGGCCGGAGCCTCAACCTTCCACGAAAATACCGCACCCTCAATCGCGTAACCAATTGAAACACGCTCTGTCGCAGAAACGCCATTAGAGTCCGCAACTGTGTAGATAAAGCCGTCGTAGCCGCCACGGAAAGTTGGTCCGGGCACATAACGCAGCAGATCTCGCCCCCCAGGGCCCGCCGCCACCAAACGCTCCACTCGCCCCAAACCCGATTCGCTGAAGGACGTGATCCGCAGATTGCTGCCACTGTCGTTCGCCAGCACATCAACGGTGGCCGGGGGGAAGGTCGTTGCCGTCGGTGACAAAGCAATCTGCACCATGTCAGCCTGCAGTGACATCGCAGAAGGCACAAGCCGGACTTCAAGCGACTCGGTGGAGAACGGACGACGCAGACGGCGATTTGCGGAGCGGGGCATGCGGGTTGCTTTCCTTTCGTCAATTACCAGCTGCGAGGTGAAGATCACCCAGGCAAACTTATAGACGCCTCGAATTGCGGGACCAGGGAGTATGGAAAAAACCATTCCCCGTGGTTCCTGTGATGAAAATTCCGATGGAGGTGCGGCAACGTCTTCAGCGGACGGGCAGAAGCCCAATGGCCCTGAAGTTCTCTGCAACACTGTGAAAAGACAGAACACCGCTCGGGTGGGCGAGGCTGGGATGGCGAAACGGTGTCAAGAGCACCTGATGTCGTCTTTCGGACTTCGCCCTGCAATGACAAGGCGCGCAGTGGATGTCAATCCCCGGTAACGTCGAGTGCGCGCGGAGAGGACTGCCCCTCTTGCCAGAAAGTCAAGGCCATAAGGCTGCCGCAGGGCGGCTGTACTCAGCCGTTGGACGACCGAATCCCTGCAGCTCTGCGCCGCAGCTCCAGTCTTCTGAGCGCCGTGTCGGGGATCAGCAGCAGTGCGGCAAGTCCCAGCAGCCAGGGTCTGAGCGTTCGTGGGCGGACAACCTGTTGTGCAGACGGCTGGAAGACCTGTTCCACCGGTGGGTTGCTGAGCCCGCCTGTGGTGGACGCCAACTGCTGCAGCAGCAGCGTGTTCACGGGTTTCAGCCGCAACTCATCCGACTGGCCAGTCACGATGGCTCGCGACTGTTGAGCGGTCGTCTGGCCATCCTGGCGAATCGTCAGGTCAAAGTTCCAGGCGCCTGGTGCGGAAGTATTCAGTTCTGCTGTGTAGCGGCCGGGTGCGGACTGTCTGAGCGGCAGTCGGGAGATCTTCATGGCGGGGTCGGTGACAAGCACTTCTGATTCGCCGTTGTTCAGGAAACTTCCGCCGGCATCGGCTGCATCCACGGTCAGGATTGAGCGATTGCCGCGGCGAGCGACGGAGAGCTGCAGAGCGCCGGGCGGGGTTCTGCGCATGAGCTGCCGCATGACCTGAGTCCAGAATTTGCCGAAGCCGGGCCAGGTGAGCCATTCAGCGCCCCAGCGGCTTTTGGCATCGGAAGTGAAGGCAGCCGACATGCCCAGACCCGTTCGCCACCACACCAGCAGCGGATCTCCCTTTTCCGTCGCGAGGATCACCTCACTGCCCGCTTTGGGTTTGGTGACCACATAACCCAGCAGGAGCGGTGCGGAGTCCAGATCCAGATCGGCCAGTGCTCGAGTTGCCCGCACGACCTGCGGCAGAAAGGGTTCTTCCTCCAGTGCGGATTTGCCGGCGGTCATGGTTTCCTTCGCAAAGATGCGGGGGACCTGAGCCGCATCGGGGGCGGCATAGAAGCGACCGCGACCAATTCGGGCGATTGCCTTCAGCAGCCGCGAGTCTGTTGCGTCCTCGGGGCCGAGGGCCACCACGGAGACCGTGACCTTTGCTGCTGCCATCCGCTGTGCGAGTCCCTCGAAGTCGCCGCTGTTGGAGATTCCGTCGGTAAGCAGGATGACATGTTTGAGTCGCGCGGAGGCGGAATTGAGCATTTCAGCGGCGAGTTCCATGGCCGGGTACATGCTGGTGCCACCACCCGGCTGCAGTCTGCTGATCTGGTCGCTGATCTGACCGCGGTTGCCCGCAGGCTGCATTTCGCTGATCACCCAGGTCTGGTCATCAAAGGCCAGCACCGACACCTGATCGCGTTCTCCCAGCAGTTCCACCGCGGACCGGGCTGCGGTTCGCGCCATTTCCAGCTTTTCGCCGTCCATCGAACCGGAACGGTCCAGCACCAGTACCATGGCGAGGGACGGTTTTTCCTGTTCCTTTTCAAAATCGCAGCGGACCGGGAGCACTTCTTCGATGGCACTGCGGTAGTAGCCGCCCAGGCCAAAGGACTGTTCTCCACCCAGCATCAGAAAACCGCCACCGAATTCCTGGACCCACGTGCGAATGACCTCCATCTGCTGCGGCGAAACCTTTGTGGCCGGCACATTTGAAAACGCCAGCAGTTCATAGTTCTGCAGAGCTTCGAGGGATTCCGGGATACCTTCCACCGGACGCACGTCGACCGCGACACCTTCGTCTTCGAGTGCGAATGCGAGTTCTTCGATGCGTTCGGGTTCGCTTTCCACAATCAGCAGACGGGGACGGCCGGAAGCGGAAACAAGTCCGGCGGCCGAGTTGTTGTCCAGCAGCGTATCGCTCTGCAGCCCGGAAATGCGGGCGCGAAAAATGGCCAGCCGATCCCGCTCCACGGTCTGTTCAAATCGCATTCGGTTTTCTCCGGCCACCAGTTGCCGGCGTTCACTGATCACGCGAAAACCACCGCGAAAGACCTCCACCAGTCCCTCGTCTGCGTGGTTCGAAGACACCACAACCTCCACCACAAACGGCTCGCCTTCCCGGACTTCCGGCGGTACCACCACTTCAGACACCTGCACCTCGGGATCATCGCGTCCCGGGAGCGGCACCGTCCACACAGGTACATCGGCGGCGGTGGCGGCCGAGAGCACATTGCCTTCCGTTTCATTGCCGTCTGACAGCAGTACCACCCGCGGCACGAAACCCGCTGGCACAGTCGCTGCGGCCGTTTGCACAGCGAGCGCCAGATTGGTGCCGGCAGCGATGTCCGCGGGGAGGGGCGTGGAGAGTTCTGAAGGTCCCGCAACGGGCGGTTCCGGCCTCGCAGCAAAGGGAATCCACGCCGCACCGCGAGCCCCCCGAAAACGCTCGGCTGACTGCAGATAATTCAAGGCTGCCTGATTGCCCGCTGCCCCCACACTGCCGCTGCGGTCGACCAGAAACACCACAAACGGTTCGCGCGAACTTTGCAGCCACGTCAGCCCGGCAAGGCTGCAGAGCACCAACAGGCAAAGCAACGCCCGCAGCAGCAGCGACAGCAGTCGCTGACGCAGGGAAAAATCAGACAGGCTGCGCAGATGCCACCACCAAAGCACACAGGCTGCTGGCAGCGCCAGTAACAGATACGAGGGTTGCTGAAATTCCAGAGACATCACCCGTCACAATGCAAGGCAAAACCAACAGCGAAATCCAATCACGCAACGCATGCGCCGCAGATTCTCTCAGGAATCACGGGAGAATTCGAGTCGCCGAGGGGATGCGGGGGAAAATCGTTGTGGACTGAACAGGTGCATGGCACCTGCGGAGCCTTGCCAATCGTTCAGAAGGTGGTGGCTTCCGGTCAGTCCAGCAACTCCAATCCCCCTTGTTTTCCCGCCTTTTCCCTTGCAAGCTCCCCAACTTTATGGGATTCTCTTCCAGCAAATCCCCTTTCCCGCTTTTCCTCGATTTAGGCCCCCTGTACCGCTGCTGCGGTTCCACCGCCATGACGTCTGCTGCCACCAAACAGGTTGACACCCGCGTCGTCGTGGAAACGCCGGAGGGCGTTGACTTCACCTTCCAAATCGCCGGCCCTGGCATCCGGATGAGCGCCTGGGCGCTGGACATGTTGATCAAGGCTCTGATTGTCGGCTTTGTAGCTGCGATCGTGTCGATTGTCACCACGCTGCTTGAAGGTACATCCGGCCTCCAAATCACCGGTGGTCTGGTGCTGATCGTCAGTTTCCTGATGGACTGGTTTTACGGCAGTTTCTTTGAAGGGTTCCGCAGCGGTCAGACGCCGGGCAAGACGTACTACAACCTGCGGGTTGTGCGCAGCAACGGAACTCCCGTGGATCTGCTCAGCGCCACCGGGCGCAACTTCCTGCGGTTCGTGGATCTGCTCCCAGGTCCGTGGACAGTCGCACTGCTTTGCATGATCTTTACTCGCCGTCTGCAGCGTCTGGGTGATTTATGTTTCGACACCATGGTCATTCAGGAAGCCCGCGCACCCGGCGGTCGAGCGGCTGGTTTAACGAAGGGAATTGAACCGCTGCTGCGTTCTGAATGCACACGGCGTTTCAGTGTCCCTGACCGGACGCTGGCGATCATTGAACGCCTGTTTGCGGCGGACAGAATCATCAGTGACGCAAGGCGTGAAGAGCTTGCCAAACCTTTAAGTCTCTCCATCCGCCGGCGGATCGGCTGGCAACCTGCCGGTCCCGATCCGGCCAATCCCTATAAGTTCTATCAGAATCAGGCAGATCAGCACACGCGTTTCCTCAAACAGGTACTCAAAACGTTCGCGGTGGATGACATGGTTGGCATCCGCAGTGCGGACGCGGGCACAAAGGGGGCAAACGCATGAATCGCGAGCGATTTATTCGCAGTCGCCGTGCAGACTGGCAGCAGTTCGAACTGTTGCTGGGCCGGTTGAAGTCCACTTCAGATTCGCGCTGGACCGGGCATGACGTTTCCGAACTCTCGCGGCTGTATCGTTCCCTCTGCTACGACCTTTCGCTGGTGCAGTCGCGGGAATGGGGAACGCGACTCGAAGCTTACCTGAACGACCTGGTAGCTCAGGGACACAACTGCCTTTACCGCTCCCCACCGGCCTCTGCCGTCCGGGCACTCGATTTCATCATCTACGGTTTCCCGAAACTGCTGCGATCACGCCGGCAGGAATTTGCCATTTCCGCCGCTCTGTTCGTCATCCCCCTCGTGATCTGCATTGTCGTCGCCATTGTTCGTCCGGATCTGGCCGCCACAGTGGCCGGCGAAGAACAGCTCAGGGCTGTCGTCGATGTCTACAGTGGCGATGTCTTCGGACAGGCGGCCGGCACCTACGGCAGCCAGCGGACATATATGTTCGGTTACTATGTCAGCAACAACACCGGCATTGCCTTCAGGGCCTACACCTTCGGAATCCTTGCGGGAATCGGCACCTGCCTGATTCTGCTGTCCAACGGGATCACCATCGGGATGTCCACGGGCGCTGTGCTCTCCGCAGGTCCTCCGGCATCGATCAATTACACCAGTTTCGTGGTGACGCACGGCGCTCCTGAACTGACGGCCATTGTGGTTGCCGGAGCCGCCGGGCTGGTGCTGGCCAAAGGCATCTTCATCCCCGGCAGTCGTTCACGGCTGGCATCGCTGCGGCACCATGGCCGCGAATCACTCCAGCTGGCACTCGGGGCTGGCGTGATGCTGTTCTTCGCCGCTGTGCTGGAAGGCTATTTCTCTCCGCTCCCCATTCACCCCGCCTGGAAGTACACAGCCGGCTCCCTCGCCTGGCTCTTTGTTGGGCTTTGGCTGGGCATGTCCGGTCGGGAAAGGGCGGCCGCATGAAAGTGGAAGACTGTATCGTCACCGTGGAACGCCGCACGCTCGGAGAATGCGTGGATCTGGCGTTTGTGTTCAGCCGCGAGTTTGCCGGTCCGCCGTTCCGCATCTGGTTCGTCTGTGCCGCGCCATCCTGTCTGCTGGTCTGGCTGCTGGCTTCCCGCAACACCGATATGCTGATTCCGTCCATCATCATCTTTCTGGTGTTCAGTTCCATCTTCAGTTCACTGCTGACCGCCGCCGTGGGACCTCAGGTGTTCGGGGTTCCCATGTCCCTGCGAGCAGGTTTCCGCGCGTGGCGACGTCGTTTCCCTGCCTGGCTCCTGCTCACGCTGATCACCCGATTCTTTCAATTCATCGCCGGCTTCTGCTTTCTCCTGCCTTCAGTGATTGTGACAGCGTATGCCGGGCACTTTCCTGAGGTGCTGCTGCTTGAAGAAGCGCCGTTGCGAAACGTCACACCCCGCTTGAAATGGCTCTCCGCCGGCGGAGGCAGCGGACGCAATCAGGGACGTCTGGCCACTCTGTTTGGTTACTGGTTCGCAATGACCATCGGGATCTTCATTCTGCTGGAATTCGTGGCCGGCACCTTCCTCGGAAAACCGCTCTTCCTCGCCCGGCTGATCGGCAACAGTTCGCGAATTGACGAAACGTTCGCACAGCTTTTGTTCGACGACCCCGCATTCCTCACAGCACTGCAACTGGCCATCTGGATTCCCTATCCCGTGATTCGGCTCGCATGGTTCTTCTGCTACCTCGATCAGCGAATTCGCAACGAATGCTGGGATCTGCAGGTACAACTCCGAGCGGAAGCCGCCAGACTGGAGCAGCTGGCATGAATCGATCTTCTGCGTGGATTCCGGCAGCCTTGTTCACGGCGACGCTCAACTGCAGTCGTCTGCCGGCGGCGTGCATTGCCGACGACGAAAACAGTTCCCGCGGACTGCTCAGCGACGAGGCGATTGACAGTGCCGTGCAGCCTGTGATGCAGGGTGAGGAGTTTCTTTCGCTCCGCCGGCGGGTGCTGGAACAGGTAGCGCCCGCGGAAGACAACAGCGACTCCGGATTCCTCGGTGACTCTCTGGAATGGCTCGGAGAACAGCTCACCACGGGACTGACATACATCGGCAACTTCCTTGAATGGCTCTTCATCACGCCGTTCAGCAGAACCCCCGCGCCTCGCAATCAAGGTGGCAACAGCGTCACCTCACAGATGGGTGAAGGCTGGTTCAGTCAATGGCTGACCGGCACATGGGGACTTTCTGCCGATACCGCCCGGTTCGTGATGCTGCTCATTCTGATCCTGCTGATTCTGTCCCTGACCCTGATCATCGCCCTGCTTTTTCTCCGCATCGAAAAGCGACGTCGTCTCTCCGCACTGCTCCCTGACGACGCTCTGCTGGCCGCCGACATCACCGCTCCACCAGGCGAGCTTCCGGCGGCCACCTACGAAGGCCGCGCTCGCAGATACGCGGCCGACGGCAACTACCGCATGGCCATCCGCGAACTGCTGCTGGGGAGCATGAGCTGGATCGAGCGGGCGGGACTGATTCGTTATCGCAGAGGCCTGACCAACCGCGACTATGTTCGCTGCGTCTGGCGCCGCCCGTCACAGCGCGAATCCATGCTGGCCACCGCCTCCAGCTTCGAGCTTATCTGGTTCGGTCGGCGGACACCCACCGAAGAAATGTTCGTTCAATGTCTCGCCGGTTTCCAGGGAGCCTTCCGTGAAGAAGAAGCGACGCCTGCAGGCTGACGCCATCTGGGCCGCCGGTGCAGCTCTGCTGATCCTCCTGCAGTTCTGGTGGCTGCCGGGCAGCCCCGGTTCCACCGTGGACTCCTTCAGCACGGGCATCGACGGCAAACTCGGACTCTTCCGCGCCCTCGATCGACTCTTTCCACACGTCGAACGGGAAAAGGAACGCCCAATCCCCGACTCCAACTGCACCCTGCTCATCATCGGCCCCGATCGGCTCCCCACAGCAGCCGAACAAACCCGGCTGGCAGCCTTCGTCAACGGAGGCGGCACACTCCTGTTCGCTCCTTCGTTCACTGAGCCCACAGTCGATCTGGCGGAACTGCGCATCAACCTCACCGAGCTGAAGCCGCTGGAAACCTTCGGAGCCCCCACCCCGAACAGTTCAGCTGTTCCCGTGACGGCGCCTCCCCGAGCCATTTCGTCCGCTCCCGCGTCCGCCGATCCCGAAGGTCCAGCTCCCCCCGCTGAAGACGACTCTTCCAGCCCCACCACCCCGACCGTTCCTGCCAACCCCGCAACCCCCGTAGTCCCCACGACGCCTTCAGTCCAGCCGGGTACCGAATCCGCTGACCTGCCGCTGGCGGGCACCCGGGAGGTGCTCTGCGAAAGTCCGTATTCATCGGGCACCGCTGAGCTGACGGTTGGAAGCCGCTTTACGTGGCTCCCGTCGGGCAGTGAGGTGCTGGCTGAAAGCGGCAATGCCGCGATGGCGGCGTCCTGGGAACAGGGGGCGGGGCGAGTGATTGTCTGCACCACTCCGGATTTCTTTTCCAACCGTTCGCTGCTGATGCCGGCCTCCAGTCGACTGGCGGTGCGTCTGGCAGCATGGGGCATCCTGAAGCCATCCACTTATCAGGAAGAGGGCTGGGCGTACTTCGACAAGTCGCGAATTGTGATCAGTGAATACTTCAACACGACGGATTCCATGCTTGGCGCCGGTGTGTTGTTCAGTTCAGGACTCCGCATCGGCACACTGCAGCTGATCCTCGCCGCAGCATTAGCGCTTTGGCTGGGTTTTCACAGATTTGGTCCGGCCGAGCAGGATTTGCGGCTGCAGCGTCGATCACTCACGGAAACAGCGCGTGCGGTCGGCAACCTGCAGTACCGATCCAGCGACGGCGGCGCGCTGGTCTCCGCCCGGCTCGACTACCTCCGAGGCCAGTTGCGGCGACGGTATGGCAGTGCGGTGAGTCTGCAGAATCGAGCGTCACTGACGCGGCTTTCCGGGTTAACGGCAGAAGAAGTGTCGTCGCGGCTGAATCTGGCCGAGCGTCAGTCCGACCACCCAAGGCTGCCGGTGTCGGACGCGGCGGTCACCATTCGCTGGCTCAGTCAGCTCCAGCAGGCAGTGCTCGGATCACTCCCCGGTCGGAACGGTCGCGGCAAGCGACCAGCGTCCTGATGCAGCCGCAACAATTTTCCGTTCATTCAAGTCCATTTCCACAGGGTGCTCACAGATGAATGTTGCTCAGATTCAGACCCTCTTCGACAGCGTCTGCAGCCAGATCGGTCAGGTGGTGGTGGGCCAGCGTGAACTGGTCGAAGGAGTTGTTGTGGCACTCTTCGCCGAAGGCAGTGTACTGATTGAGGGACCTCCGGGGCTGGGCAAAACACTGCTCGTCAATGTGCTCTCCAGAACCGTCGACTGTCGCTTCCGTCGTGTCCAGTTCACTCCCGACCTGATGCCTTCAGACCTCACCGGTCACAGCATCTTCGACATGAAACAGCAGGTGTTCACCTTCAATCCGGGCCCGGTGTTCACCAACCTGCTGCTGACCGACGAAATCAACCGTTCCCCTCCCAAAACTCAGGCCGCTCTGCTTGAAGTGATGCAGGAACAGCAGGTGACGGTGGACGGCAAATCGCACCCCATGGAACGACCATTCCTCGTCATCGCCACTCAGAATCCCATCGAACACGAGGGCACTTATCCGCTTCCCGAAGCACAGGTCGACCGTTTCATGTTCAAGCTGCTTGTGGACTATCCGCCACCGGCCGACGAAGTGGACATTCTCGCACACTACGCCGGAGGTCGGGATCCGCGAAAACTGGCCGACTTCGATCTCCGCCCGGTACTCCGCGGAGCCGACGTGATGCAGATTCAGGAAGCCGTCAGGCAGGTGATTGTCGAACCGGTGCTGCTGAAATACATCGTCGATATTCTGGCCGCTGCGCGGACATGGAACACGGTGAGCATCGGTCCCAGTCCTCGTGCGGGCGTGAATTTCGTGCTGGCCGCCCGTACGCTCGCCGCCTGTCGGGGACGCGATTTCGTAACTCCCGACGACATCAAGGAACTTGCTCCCTGGATTCTGCGGCATCGCCTGCGACTCAGGCCTGAAGCAGAGCTGGAGGGCACTTCGGCTGATGAGACGGTTCGGGCTATTCTGGAGCATGTGGAGGCGCCGAAGTCATGATTCCCTCGCGGCGGCTGCTGCTCCTCACCGCCCTCCTTGCTCTCCCCATGCTGCTCGCGGGTATCAACCGCAGCCTGTCTGATGTTGCGCTCATCGCCAACCTGCTGCTGCTCGTACTCGCCTTCCTTGATCTGCTCATCAGCCCCGCCCCCACCGACATCACCATTCACCGCGAACTCGCCGAAGTGCTCAGCGTGGGTGCCGCCAACCCCGCAAAGCTTGTCGTCCGCAATCGCTCTCCTCACACACTCCTGCTCAGCCTGCATGATGACCCCGGACCACTCTGCAGCACCGAACGACTCCCACAAACGCTCAGCATTCGCCCCGACCAGCAGCTGGAAGTCAGCTACCTCGTGCGACCGCTCAGACGCGGCGCTTCCGAAATGCCGGAAGTGCACCTGAGCTACCCGACGCGACTGGGATTCTGGCACCGCCGACAAACTCGCTCTCTCAAAACTCCAATCCGCATCTACCCCGACATTCGCGCTGTGTACAAGTGCGAACTCATGGCCCGCCGCAATCGGCTTGCAGAGATCGGAGTGCGGATGGTGCGGATGCCCGGACAGGGACGTGAATTTGAACGGCTCAGGGAATACCGCCACGGCGACGAAATCCGCCAGGTCGACTGGAAGGCCACGGCCCGCCAGCGCGAGCTGATTACCCGCGAATTCCAGGTGGAACGCAATCAGAATATTGTGATTCTGCTGGACTGCGGCCGTTTCATGCGCAACGAGTTTGACGGCATCTCGTTACTGGATCATGCCCTCAACGCCGCCATCATGCTCAGTTACATCGCGCTCGGGCAGGGCGATAACGTCTCACTGCTCGCCTTCTCCGAACGCATCGAACGTTTCGTCCGGCCGGTCCGCGGCAGACCCGGCGTTCAACAGATCCTGCGGTCGACCTACGACCTGAATGCTTCCTCCAGCGTCTCCGACTACACGCTTGCACTTGAATACCTGATCACGGTGCAGCGCAAGCGCGCCCTTGTGGTGCTCATCACCTTCGTGACGGACGAATTGCAATTGCAGGTGATCGGTGAATCACTCCGGCTCCGCAGCCTGCCGTGGCTGCCGCTCTGCGTTCTGCTCCAGGACACGGCGCTCAAATCCATGGCCGATCGTGTTCCGGAAACGGATCTGGACGTTTGTCACACGGCGGCGGCGGCGCAGATTCTTTCCGGACAGGCCCGCGAAGCCGCTCTGCTGCGGGAATCCGGGGTGATGCTGATTGATACCCCCCCAGAATTGCTTTCTGAACGTTTGATCAATGAATATTTGAGCATCAAGGCGCGGAATTTGATGTAACGGGCCTCAGGTGGGGGTTGTCAGAATGCGGATGCCCAATTTTCCGGCGGCTGGCATTGAAAAGCGGGCAGAGTGGAGCGGTCGGGAGCGTTTCTGCCTTCCAAATTCCGCGGATTTCACGCTCCCGCCCCGCTTCTGCTCGAATCGCCCCCTGGTCTCCTCTTATCATATTGCGTTCGGTTTCCCGGAAGATCGAAATCAGGAAAGTGAAACGTCATGGGCAAGCCCACTGGATTCAAGGAATACGCCCGGCAGGTGCCGGCGGATCGTGAACCGCTGTTGCGGATCATGGACTGGCAGGAATTTCACGAACATCTGGATCAGGCCGACCTGCGAACTCAGGGGGCACGCTGCATGGACTGTGGCGTTCCCTTCTGCCACACGGGCGACCTGATGGCCAACATGGCCTCCGGCTGTCCGATCAACAATCTGATTCCGGAATGGAACGATCTTGTCTATCAGGGTCGCTGGCGGGATGCGCTGGACCGTCTGCACAAGACCAACAACTTCCCGGAATTCACGGGCCGCGTATGCCCGGCACCGTGCGAAGGTTCCTGCTGTCTGGGTGTCAACGAACCGCCGGTGACGATTAAGAACATCGAATGTTCAATCATCGACCACGCGTTCGAAATGGGCTGGGTGATCCCCGAACCTCCTCAGGTTCGCACGGGTAAAAAAGTAGCCGTGATCGGCTCCGGCCCCGCCGGACTTTCCGCCGCCGCGCAGCTTAACAAGGCTGGCCACTGGGTCACCGTCTACGAACGCGATGACCGCGTCGGCGGACTGCTCATGTATGGCATTCCCAACATGAAGCTGGACAAGAAAGACGTCGTCGACCGTCGCGTGCGAATTATGGAACAGGAAGGGATCACGTTTTTCACGGGGATGGAAGTCGGCCGCGACGTCCCCGGCAGCCAGCTGCTGGAAGACTTCGACGCCGTCGTTCTCGCCACCGGCGCTACTCGCCCCCGCGATCTGCCCATTCCCGGCCGACATCTCAACGGCGTTCACTATGCCATGGACTTTCTCCGCGCCAACACCCGCAGTCTGCTCGACAGCAGCCTTGCCGATGGAAAACATATCAGTGCCCGCGGCAAGCATGTGATCGTCATCGGTGGCGGCGACACCGGCAACGACTGTCTCGGCACCTCCATGCGTCACGGCTGCAAATCGCTCGTTAACTTCGAAATTGTCGAGAAACCACCGCTGCAGCGTGCTCCCAACAACCCGTGGCCCCAGTGGCCTCGCGTCTTCCGCGTCGACTACGGACACGAGGAAGCCGAAGCCAAATTTGGTGATGATCCGCGGCGTTTCGCTGTTCAAACTGTCGAGTTCCTGGACGACGGACGTGGCAATGTCCGCGCTGTCAAAACCATCGAAGTTGACTGGCAGGTCATGACCGAAGGTGGCCCGCCGTTCGTACCGATCCCGGGCACCGAAAAGGAATTCCCCGCCGATCTGGTCTTTCTCGCCCTGGGCTTCCTTGGCCCTGAACATCCAGTTGCTGAACAGCTTGGCGTGAAGCTCCGCGAAGGCCGGGGTGGCATGAGCTGGTACGAGGGCGAGCACGAACGATATCGCACCACGAATGAACGCGTGTTCGTCGCCGGTGACTGTCGCCGCGGACAAAGCCTCGTCGTCTGGGCCATCAACGAAGGTCGCGGAGCCGCTCGCGAAGTCGACCGCTACCTCATGGGCACCACCGACCTGCCGTGAAGCCGATCTGTCCACTGACCACTGACCACTGACCACTGACAACTGACAACTGACCACCAAAGACTCCCCCCCATGCCCCAGCTCAACCGCTACAGCAGTCGCATCACCCAGCCCGCATCCCAAGGCGCTTCTCAGGCC
>JBEIEK010000021.1:0-33685 GCA_040382995.1 Planctomycetaceae bacterium | reverse complement strand
GGACCGCTGAGGATGTCCAAAAACACACGGTTGCGATCGCTCAGCAGTTTTGGGGAAATCGAAAACCGACTGCGGGGGATGTTGGTGACAGCGAATTGGAAAAGACGTTTGTTTTGACTGAAATGCCGCCGGCAAAACCTGATCTCAGTCTGCAACTCACCGGGCTGATATCGCCATTTGCATCAGCGTCCACGCCAAAAGTCGGGCGAACGCGATGTGTGTGCGACTTCGGCATCGAATTGCAGCGCGACGTCCGGATTCCTGGCGGCGTAGTATTGCAGGGCCTCGGTGAAATCGGTTTCAGCGGCAGAGCAGAGTTGAACCGATTTCATTCATGAGTCCCGCCGCCTTGCGAGCCCGTTGCCGCACAACGTCCCAGTCTGCGGTTGGCATTGTTCCCTGATCAATCTCTGAACTGCGACGCTGAGTTTCGAGAAGCCAGGGGGCAGATGGAGCAGCCCAGTCGTCGGGGGATACTTCATCCCAAATCAAAGGAATCAACCGTCCGCGGTCGGTCCCCGGAAGCAGTCGTACAGCGGCTAAGATTTCTTCAATAATCGACATGCCTGAATTCTAAAGGGCAACTCCTGAAACTCAAGGGCTTTCGGCGGGAACACCCCGGCAATCAGCCCGCGAAACTGTAGCGATCCAGCAGTTTTGGCGAAAATGGAATCTGACTGCTGGGTGATGGTGGTGTGAGAGCGGTGGAGAGCACCTGAACACCGAACTCTGAGAGGTCCGCGTTCAGCGGGCGATCCGGCCTCAAGTGATCTGAAACTTCAGAAGCAGCCAAAATGGTCTCTGAACGCGAACTCAGGGAACGCCTTGAATTCGCGTACCGTGACAAATTCGTCGCGATTGAACCCACTGTCACCACATGGATCGATACGGCGTTTGATGGGCATCTCGTATTGCCTCTCCAGATGATCAAAGATCTCGAACTCGAATCTCTGACTCAAACGGAAGCCATCCTGAATAACTCGGTGCACACCTGGTGCGTAAGCGTCCGACAAATCCATTCTTGCCAGCCCCTGTAATCTGGAGCCCGGTGTCTTTCCGGTTTCCGATTCTTTCCGGGGAGGTGGTCCATGAGCGAACTGGAGCAGGTGTGGCGTGGGCGGCTGGGGGGCTGCAGGAGTCCTGGTTGACGATCGCTGAGGGCTTTGATGTGCGACGTGGCTGGCGGTGTTTTTTGACCCCTCACCCCCGACCCCTCTCCCCTGGAAGGGGAGAGGGGGGATTAGGTGATGCGACCTGAATCGGCGAAGGATCGCTCCGTGCGATCTCCTTCGCAGAATGCGAATCTGGAGAAATCCGGGTGTGTGGTGTGTTGTTCAACGCTGATTCCGGCGAGAATTGGGGGCGTTGTGGGGCTTACGTTTTTGCGAGAGCAGGAGTAATCAGATGGCTCGCTGGCCTGATAATTTGCGGTCCACGGTCATTGGATTTTTGCTGATTTTTGTGCTGTTTCCGCTCCTGGCGTGGTTTTGCTGGTGGTTTGTTTCGGGAGCCTGATTGGGGGAAGGGGGAAGTTGTGGACGCGGAACTGGCTGAGTTGTACGGCGGCTGCTGGGCGCGATTGCGTGGGGCGGCCGACGTGGGTGCTGGCGGTGGCTGGCGGATACCGGTGTTGTCGACGTTGCGTGGTGGTCTGCCGCGGCAGCGAAGTATTGTGCTGCGGCGGGTGGAGCCCGCCTCAGGGATGCTCTGGTTTCACTCGGACGTGCGATCGGGAAAGGTTGCGGATATCGAACATTGTCCGCAGGTTTCGCTGCTGTTTTATGATGCCGCGACGGAGACGCAGCTGGCGGTGGGGGGCAAAGCAAGGGTGCTGACTGAGGGGCCGGGTGTGGACTGGTTATGGGAGCAGTCAGCGTGTTCCAGTTTGCGGATGTACCTGGCTCCAGGAGCCCCGGGGACCGTCTGTGACCCAGGCGACTGCAATTTGCCTGAGGCGGTGCGTGGCCGAATTCCGGACCGGGACGAGTTGTCTCTGGGGCGGATGAATTTTGCGGGGGTGAGTGTGGTTGTCGAGCGGATGGAGTGGCTGCAGTTGTCGCGCGATGGGAATCGGCGAGCGGTGTATGAGTGCAGTGTGGATCGGGCGGTTACTGGACGGTGGGTGTTACCGTAGCGTGTGGAGAGGTCCTGTGGTTGCCGCGAAGTTCCGCCCTGCCCTGCCCCCACGAACGTGCTGGCGCGATCCGCTGTTTCTGCTGCTTGTGTTTGCGGCGGTTGTTCTGCGGTGGTTCTTTGCGCAGCGGCGTCCCGATTTGTTGGTGGAGGATGCGGACGGCTATCTGGCACATGCGGCCACGCTGCTGGAGCTGGGGCGATTTGCGGGGCCGTTCACGGGGGTTTCGACGGCGTTTCGGCCACCGGGTTTTGTGTTTCTGCTGTCGGTACCGCTCGGGATGGGATTGAGTGCCAGCGCTGCAGTGCTGGCGGTGCAGTTGACGATGTCGCTGTGCTGTTGCTGGGCCACGGCGGCTCTTGCGGTGCTGGCAGGGTTGCCGCGGGGAATGATGCTGTTGGCAGTGGCGGGCGTTGCCTGTGATCCGCTGCTGGTGTTGTATTCGATTCAGCCGATGTCTGAGGCTCCGTGTGCGGCGGTGCTGTCGGTGGCGCTGGTGTTGTATTTGAGGAGTGGTGTTCTGGGTGGTGTGGTGGACGGCGGTGCGAGCGTGTGGCGGGGGCAGTTTTTGAGGGCGGCCGGGGCTGGGTTGCTGTTTGCGGCGGGAGGGCTGATCCGTCCGGCTGTGTTGCTCGCGGCAGGCTGCTGCTTTGCGGCAGGAGCGGTGATGTGGCTCAGGTCAGTCTGGCGTCGAGGCAGAGCATCAGACGGCGATGTTGGGGGATCGCGGAGGCAGCTGGTGTTGGTGTGTGTGGCGGTTTGTGGTTTTGGTGTGGGGCTGGCGCCGTGGGTGCTGCGGAATGGCATGGTCTTCGGAAGTTTCATCCCCGCGACGACTCACGGGGGCTACACGCTGGCCCTTGGCAACAATCCCGACTTTTACCGCGATGTGATTCATCAGCCGCCGGGGAATGCTGGGAATGGATATCCGTGGCGAGGAGATCGGCTGGATTGGTGGCAGCGGCGGACATTGAGGGAGGCAGAGATGTCCGGGGTGCGACCTGGTGATGAGCGGGGTCTGGATCGTTGGTATTATGCGCACGCGGTGTCATCGATCCGCGGAGACTGGTCTGGGTTTCTGAACGCGTGTGTGTTGCGGTTACGGCGGTTCTGGGCGATTACGGGGACCGGCGGGAGTGGTTCGGCAGCGAAGTGGCTGAGCGGAATGTGGTATGCGTGCTGGTGGTGCGGGCTGGCTGGTGCGGTGGTTTGTCGGAAGCGGCCGGCTGAGTTGCTCATGTGGTTGTGCGTGGCGGTGTTTTGCGGGCTGCATCTGGTGTACTGGACGGATACCCGGATGCGTGCTCCGGTGATGCCGCTGCTGATTGTGCTGTCATGCGGCGGGCTGTGGCGGGGCTATCAGAGAACGAGGTCACGGAGAAGTTGTGGCAGAACGGACCAGGAGTCCATGTAGGTTGCTTCGAGTGGGACGTTGATGTAGTAGTTGTTGTGCAGTCTCCTGCGGTGGCGTGCAGATTCGGGAATCCGGGATTCAGTGCAGGGTGACGGAGTGACCGTCGAATCTGGCGACGCGGTCGGGTTGTCCGGCGGCCTGGGCTTCGAGGATGCGTTCCATGGCTTCGACAGCGGCAACGACCTGTCGATCTGCGGCGAGGTCGGCGTAGTGGAGTGTGCGGACCTGTGCGAGTCGCTGGGGGCGATCTGCCGGGGGGCCACCGAATTCGACGAAGGCGGTTTCGCGGGCGAAGCGTTCGATGACTTCGATGCCGTAGCCGCGTTGCGAGCGTTCGTTCCAGGGTTCGAGGAAGGTGGCGTTGTAGTGGGTGTTGATGGTGTTTTTGAGTTTGAGTGGGGTGAGTTGGTCGACGGTGAGTTCGACGCCGCGTTTGCGGGAGTGGCCGTTCCAGATGCCGTTGTCGAAGCGGAACTGGACTTCCTGTTCGACGTAACCGGGGAAGTTATCGGGGGTGACCCAGGAGGTGTGGATATCGAAGGCGGCTTCGCGCTGGTCGTCGTATTCGTAGATGAGTCGGAGCTGGCAGCTGTCCCAGGTGTTGCCGTGTTTGGGACCAACGAGTCCGCGTTGGCCGGTGCAGAGGATGGTTTTAAGACGTCCGCCGAAGGTGAAGTCGATGAGTTTGATGTAGTGCACGGCGACGTAGGTGCCGGGGTTTCGGCCGGTGATCCATTCGGAGAACTGTTGGCCGGAGATTTGTCGGGGTTCGAGGAGCGAGCAGTAGCCGTTATTGACGTGCTGGAGGACGTTGTCGGCGACGAGGGTGCGGAGTTTTTTGTGGTCTGGGTCGAGGAGTTTGTGGTAGACGACGCGGGCGAGGAGTTGTTTGCGTTCGGCGATGGCGACAAGTTCGTCGAGTTGGCTGAGTGAGAGGACGGAGGGTTTTTCGATGAGCAGGTGGACGCCGGCTTCGAGAATGGCTTTGGCGGCTTCGAAGTGGCGATCATCTGGAGTGGCGACGCAGGCGAAGCTGAGTGGCTGGCGGAGCATTTCGTGGACCGCCTGATCGCCGGTGAAGCTGAGGAATGGCGGCAGGATGCCAGCGGACTGTTGCTGGTAGCGGGCCGCGCGGCTGCCGGTTTTTGTGGCGACGGCGGCAAGCCGGACATCGACGTCACCGAAGCTGCGGTCGTAGAGGCCGCGTCGGGCTGTGGTTTCGAAGAAGGGGCGGTAGGTTTCGTCGAAGATCATGCCCATGCCGACCATGCCGGCATGGAGCGTTTTGTGAGAAGGAGACATGTTCGGGGCCGTTGATGCTTTGGGGGAGAAGGAGGACAGCAACGGCGAGAGTTTAGTGGATTCGGTGGGCGGCAGCAAAACCAGGGTGCAGGCGCGGTGCCTGATTTTTGCGTGAGTGGTGTTCAGTGGGTTTTGAACTGCCAGTTGTCAGGGACGCGTCCATCCTTGCGAACGACGACAATTCCATCACGGACGACGATGGGCACGTCTTCGACATCGCAGTTGGGTGAGGGGGCTTCGGAGGCGACAATTCGGGCATTGCGGCCGATGCAGACGTTTTTGTCGAGCAGGGCGCCATCGATATAGGCGCCATCGCCGATACCCCAGACGGGAGCGGAGTCTCCGAAGGCGACGAGCTGATCGTTGGTTGTGGGGTAGAAGTCTGCGCCCATGATGACGGAATTTTTCACGGTGACATTGCGGCCGACGTGGGTGCGCATGCCGACGACGCATTTTTCGAGTACGGCAGCGGAGCCGATGAAGCAGCCGTCGGCGATGAGGCTTTCGCGGACGGTGCAGGAACCCATGCGAGTGGAGGGGAGGAAGCGGGGGCGGGTGAAGATGGGAGCTTGTCGATCGGCGAACTGAAACGGGGGATTGGCATCAGTCAGGGCGAGATTGGCGTCGTAGAAGGCGCGAATGGTGCCGATGTCTTCCCAGTAGCCGTCGAAGAGGTGTGTCTGGACGCGATGGTGGCGGATGGCCATGGGGAAGATGTCGCGTCCGAAGTCTTCGTGAGTCGTGGATTCGAGGAGGTCGACGAGGAGATCGCGGTTGAAGAGGTAGATGCCCATGCTGGCGAGATATTCGCGGCCTCGTGATTCGATGCCCCGGCTATCGATCCAGGAGCCCGGTGTGCGGACGCGGTCGAGGGCACTGTCGTCTTTGGGTTTTTCGACGAAGCCGGTGACTTTTCCGGTGTCATCCAGCTGCATGATCCCGAAGGAGCGGGCCTGGGAGCGGGTGACGGGCACGGTGGAGATTGTGACGTCGGCGTTGGCTGCTTCGTGGGTTTTGAGCATGGTGCGAAAGTCCATGCGGTAGAGCTGGTCTCCGGAGAGGATCAGGACGTAGCGGATGCCGTATTCCTTGAGGAATCGCACCTGTTTGCGGACGGCGTCTGCGGTGCCCTGGTACCAGTTGGAGCCATCGAGGGTTTGCTGGGCTGCGAGGATTTCGACGAAGCCGTTGTGGAAGAGGTCGAAGTTGTAGGTTTGGCGGATGTGTCGATGGAGGCTGACGGAGTTGAATTGGGTGAGGACGTAGATGCGGCTGATGTCGCTGTTGATGCAGTTTGAGATGGGGACATCGATGAGGCGGTATTTGCCACCGAGCGGTACGGCGGGCTTGGAGCGATATTCAGTGAGAGGCAGGAGTCTGGTGCCTTTGCCGCCGCCGAGGATGAGGCAGACTGCATTCCGCATGGGGGAGGATTCCGTGAATTGAGAGGGACGTTTGTTCAGGTGAGTGAAAAAGTTGGCTGGTCTGCGGCGAAAGCATTGTGCCGGCAGTTGAGCGAACCGCTGCGGTCATTGCATAAACAGTGCCCAAGATGGCTTAGTAAATCAACATTATCTGAGAAACAAAGTGTTGGATGGATTGTCTCAGGGGTGGGTACGGCGAGTGAACCGTGCGGATGCGATGGTGTTTGCTCGATTTCGCACTGGCGTTGTGCACGTGTGCACAAAAAGTGTGCGGCCCGCAGTGATTCCCCACAGGAATACTCGGGCCGCTGAAACTTTCGGCAATCTGACGTGAATTTTAGCTGGTTGTGCTGTTCAGAGTTGCAGTCGGGAATCGACGTTGACGAGTTCTTCGTTGATGAGTTTGGCGCGCCAGGCGAGGTTTTGCCGGTCAGCAGTTCGGCAGCGTTCGAGGAAGGCGTAGAGGTTTCTCCATTCGGCGAAGAGAGCGTCGACTTCGCGAACGAGTTCGGTGGTGCGTGCATTGGAGTCAACGAGTCGATGGATGCGTTGACAGCGTTTGACGAAGGCGGTGGAGGCCAGGGTGGCATCATTGCGCCAGGTGGGGCGTTCTGAATTGAGCCATTGTCGGAGATCGACATCGAGTTGATCGGCGAGATCTTCGAGGGAGGCAGCGACGACTTCGAGATCGGAGCCGGGTTGTGGTGCGGAGCCTCCGAGTTTGAGTTCGCGGCGGAGCGAGGCGATACCGTCCTCGATTTCCTGGAGGACGACGATCCCTGCCTGGCTTTTCATCTGTCTGAAGGTTTGCAGAAAGACGGCTCCATATTCTTCGATATAGCGGAAGCTTTCGACGAGTTGTGCGTCATCTTCGTTGCGTTCGAGGAGATCATTGAAGTTCTGGATGGTGCCGTAGAAGTCTGTGGCGACACTAAGTGTTTGGGAGGCATTTTTGAAAGTCAGGAGGAGCAGCAGGTTCGTGCGTTTGTAGAACTCATCGACATCCTGGATGAGGGCATCAGCGGTTTGTTTGAGTTGAGCGCGGCTGGTGGTGTTGTCCATCCAGAGCAGTTCGTGGATGCTGTAGTTGGCTGCGGACAGTCGCTGCATATTGCGTTCGACGTAGGAGTTGCGAATGGCGGCGATCTGTGGCATGAGCTGGAGCCAGGCCTGGTCGAAGCGGTTGTATTCACTGACGATGCGTTCGTAGGTGTAGTCGTCAACGACCATGGAGGAGATGCGGGCTGCCTGTTGCTGCAGTTTGCGGCTGGACGTGATGAGTTGGGTGGGGGCATTCACGTCGCGCTGGAGTTCATCGGCGAGGTTGAAGAGGGAGTTTTCGAGGCTGGAGAGTTGTTGGAGAAGGGCGCGGCGATCGAGCGAGGGTGCGACCTGGAAGAGTTTGCCGATTTCCAGATCGAGTCGATCGAGTCTCTGGAGGCTTTGCGTCGTGGCCCCGCTCAGGCCTCGAATCTGAGACACGCGATGTGAAAAGACGCGCCAGTCGGCATCGGTTTGTCGGAAGTCTTCGACGATGAGTTTGAGATCGGTGTTGGTTGTGAGGTTTTGGCTGAGTCGCCCGGTGAGAGTACGGAGGCGGCTGAGATCGGTGAGCAGTGAGCGGAGCTGGGGGTTGCGCCGGTAGTCGGCATCGAGAGCGGTGTAGAGTTTGCCGGATTCATCCCAGGCCTCGCGGACGAGGTTGGAGAGTGTGCGACGATCCACTCGCGAGTAGTCGACGTTTTCGCGGGGGGCGGTGAGTGTGCGATTGCCGGGATTGGTGAGGCTGTCGAGGTCGCCGGCTGGAAGTCCGCGATTGGGATTTCCGGATCCGGTATCTATGCGTGAGATGCGGGTTGTCTGCGCCTGCGCTGTGGTGGAGGAGGCGAGGAGGAGTGCCGTGAGGAGGGTGGCGAGGCGTGTTGCGTGGGGAAGCAGCATAAGCGGACTCCTTTCCGTCATCGAGTCAATCCGTGACTCATCAGGTGTGTATGCGGGACGGAGTGCCGGCCGGCGGTTGAGCAGGCGAGAAGCGGCACAGCCTGAGGAATTCCGGGGAGTGTAGGTGAAGTCGCCGTTTTGAAGGAACAGCAGTTTTTGCGGGAATTTCAGCTGCCGATGCAGACGGCAAATTCCTGGCGACGGCCGTTTTCGGTGCTGGCGATGCGCTGGTAGATGCGGCTGCCGCAGATGGTTGGGGAGGCGAAGGTGTGATCGCCGAGTTTGCTGGAGGCGACGAGGGTGAATTTGTCGCGGCTGGCTTCATAGACGAAGGTAGTGCCTTCTTCATTGGCGGCGTAGATGAGTCCGTTGGCGAGAACGGGGCTGCTGCTGAAGGTGCCGCCAAGCCGTGCTTTCCAGAGTTCCTGTCCTGATTCGCTGTCCCAGCAGACGGCGACGCCTGCGTCGAGGAGTGCGAAGAGGGTTTGATTGTGGAGCAGCATGGAGGGGACGTAGGTGCGGGAATTATTTTCCCAGGCAAGTTTTCCGGATCCATCTGCGAGGACGGCGGAGACATGATTTTTGGGGTAGCCACCGCTGGTGAAGATACGTTGACCGTCAGTGACGGTGGTGGTGACACATTCGGTGGTGGCTCCGGGGACTTCCCAGAGTGTCTGGCCGGTGACGGGATCGAGACTGGTGATGAGGTCGCAGCCGGTGAGGAGGAGTTGGGTTCGTCCGGCTGCAGTGAGGATGACTGGTGAGGGGTAGTTGGGTTTTGCAGGGCGTTCTCGTTTCCAGACGACTTCGCCGGTCTGGCGGTGCATGGCGACGATGGCACCACCGCCCTTGTTATCGGAGGCACCGATGACGAGGTCGCCATGGAGGAGGGGTGAGGCGCCGAAGCCCTGGTGATTGACGTAGCCGGAGAGGCGAGTTTTCCAGAGCGGAGAGCCGTCGCGGAGGAGGGCGTGCATCCAGACGGCGTCGGCGTTGTGGAAGTTGATGAAGATGCGTTCGCCATCGCAGGCGGGAGTGGCGGAGGCCATGCTGGATTTTTCATTCCCTTTGACGTTGAGTCCGTCTTTGTGGAGGGCTGTTTCCCAGTTTTGTTTGCCGGTGTTTCGGTCGAGGCAGAGGATTGCCTGGAGTATGCGATCCTGGTCGGCGACTGCGAGCAGGACATCGGGGCCAACGACGGTGAGTGAGCCGTGGCTGCGGCCTGGGACTGGCGTTTTCCAGAGGATATTGCGGGAGTCATCCCACGAGACGGGGGGCATCTGGCCGGCTTCGGCGATGCCATTGAGCGAGGGGCCGCGCCACCATGGCCAGTCGCCGGGCTGTGGGGCGATGGGGTTGAGTGCGGGGTGTGTGGCGGCATTGGCGGGGCTGCGGAGGGTGGTTGCGGCGAGAGCGGCGGTGGCGGAGAAGCAGAGGGTGCGGCGGGTGAGCATGGGGGGAGGCTCCGTGGTGGTGAGTGAGTTGGCGAGGGATCAGAAGGTGAGCAGCACTTCGCGGATTTGAAATGGCTGGAGTGGGACGAGGGGACCTGAATCGTTGTGGTTTTCGAGGGGAACTTTGTGGGAGCGGTCGTGATTGACAAGGCAGGCGGTGGCTGGGGGGCGAGCCGTGCGGATGTGGCAGCTGGTGGGGATTCCTTCGGTTTCGCTGAGGATCAGGGCGAGTTCGTCCGGGGCGTTTGGTGCCTGCTGTTTCCAGCGGGCCTGCACGAGCTGGACATTTCGGGCGGAGAGTCCGAGGATCCAGGCGGAGGAGGATTTGGGGATTCTGCGTGGAACTTCGAGTGAGAGGACCTGGCTGAGCAGATCTTCGGCGGAACGCAGCGGCGAGGGCTGGTCGAAGTCGAGTCGGAAGTGGAAGCGGGTGACGTGTTCGCCTTCAACCTGGAGGAGGCTGTCGAGCATGCGGCTTCCGGAGCGACGATGCCATGGGCGACCATCGGAGAGAATGGTCAGTCGATGGGTGCCGTCGGTGATTTCGACGAAATCGGGTGATTCGATGCGTTCGAGTCGGAAGCCTGCAATTTGACCGAGGACGGCGCGGGAGACGACGGCGGCTTCGTTGTCCCACGCGAAGCGGCAGCACCAGCCGGTGAGCCATGGGTTGCCGCGGACGGGCAGAGGTGCATCGGTGATTTCGATGTCGATTTCGATGATGGGGCGCAGTCGATCGACGCGGGTGATCTGGCGGGTGCGCCCGATGATGGAGTTGTCTGCAGGAGAAGAGAATTCGGTAATGGTTTCGACAGCGGCGAAGACGGGGCCGGATTCGAGGACGCTGGAGTGCAGGAGCCTGGGAGTGGCCCAGGGGGTTTTGCGAGGTTCTGTGGATTGGTCAGCCGGGATTGAAAGTTCGCGTTCGAAGCGAAAGCCGGGTTGCTGGCTGACGCGATTGCCGCGTTGTCCATGGAAAGTGACCGCCTGGATGCCACCAGTGCGATCATTCAGGCGAACTTCGAAGTGTTTGTTGCGGAGCAGCAGAGTTTCGGCGAGTGGTGGTTCGCGTCGAGCGGGCTGGGTGATTGGTTGAGGGGGATCAGTGGGAGACGATTCGCGGAGCCAGAGGAAGCCGCCGGGCGGGAGTTGGACGAGGAGTCTGCAGGCATGCGATTTGAGTTCGGCAGCTTCGATGGCCTTATCGGCAGCAGGTGGTTGCCAGCCTGCGGGCCAGTGGACTGGCTGCAGTCTGGGGAAAGGAAGTGGATTGACCAGCAGGAGGCTGTTGGCGGGGGAGTCTTGTGAGGGGATGCGCTGGCTGAGGGCTTGTGTGAGGGCTTGTGCGAGTCGCAGGGCGGCTGTGCTGATGGCGTTGGCTGTGTTTTCGAGAGCGGGAAGTTTGGAGGGGACTGTGGAGTTGATATCGAGGTGCTGGAGCTGGAGATCGGCAAGTTGTGTTTCGAGTTGCTGGAGGGTGTCAGCGGGCTGTGTGGAGTCGGTATTGGTGCGGATGATGGCAGCGATGGCGGTGAGGGAATGCAGGTCTTCGAGGAGTTGCTGGAGTTTGTGGAGTGTGGCGGGTCCGGAGACGGGCGGTTCGGATTTGAGGACGGAGGCCTGGATCAGAGCTGGCGAGACGTACTCGGAGTGATCATGGGATTCTGCGAGTCGGCTGCCTTCTGCGGAGCGGGTGAGGGTTTCGACGGTGACGAATTCGCCGAGGACGGGGGCCCAGCCGGAGGCGATTTTGAGGTCATCAAGCCAGGGGCTGCGGAGTTGCGGGAGTCGTGCGAGGAAGAT
This sequence comes from Planctomycetaceae bacterium, assembly GCA_040382995.1. Taxonomy (GTDB): domain Bacteria; phylum Planctomycetota; class Planctomycetia; order Planctomycetales; family Planctomycetaceae; genus SXXK01. Next base: position 22,213 of record JBEIEK010000021.1, on the reverse strand, counting down.
GGCTGCGACGGGATCTTCCTGCATGCTTTCGTTGAATCGATCAGCAAATTTCTGGAAGCCGGCGGCGCTGTCGATGGCGAGCGGGATGCGAGAGGCAGCGGGGATGATGGAGCCATCAGGGGCCTGCCAGTCGAACTGGCTGCGTTCGCGATCGGGATAGAGACCATCGTCGAGTGCGACGTGGAGTGCGGATTCGAATCCGAAGAGTTGGAGGACAGCGGGGAGAGAGGCGGCGAGTCCGAAGCGTCGGCGGGCCCAGTGTCGCGGGGGTTGTCCGAGGAGGTTGAGAAATGTTTGGCGGCCCTGTCGGAGGTCATTGCAGAGAGCTGCCATGGAGCCGAGGGTGGTTCGAGTTTCGACATCCTGTCCGGAGAGCAGGCAGAGTTGTCCGGATTCGCAGGCGGAGCGGAGGAGGTCGGCGACGGGCGGGCTGGAGGTGGCGAGTTGTGCGAGTTCGCGGCCGCTGATGAGGAGGTTGAGGGGCGTGGTGGAGTTGAGTGAGGAGGCGATGAGTTCGGGCGGATCCTGTTCGCCTGGGAGGCAGAGGTCGAGGAGCAGGCACTTCTGGGGATAGATTTGTTCTCGAATTTCCCTGAGGTGTTCGAAGGCGGTGGTGAGGTGTTGCCGAGCGGTGGGTTCATCGTGGAGGAGTGCGGCGGTGGCTGCGGCGCGGAGTTCGTGGGCAAGGAGAATCTGGTCGGGATCGATGAAGTGGTGGCGTCTGCGGCTGAGCAGCTGGAGTTGGAGGGTGACGGTACCGAAGGCGAGAAAGTCGGGGACGCAGATGGGTTCGTGGGGGAGCGTTGTGGCGGAGTCTGGGGGATTGAGAAGTACCGGGGCGGGGGTTGCTGCAGCGATGGCGGCGAGCCACTGGCTGCGATCGGTACAGGCATCGAGGACGACATGTTCCTGGTCGCGGAACACGTTTCGCCATTCGTGGGGCATCCAGGATTCGGCTGGTGCGGGAACGAGGATGATGCGGCGGCCCGGATAGCCGTACTGGGATTCGGCCTGGCGAAGGAGCGGGAGAGAGGAGGCCTGTGCGAGGAGTCGGGGATGCCAGGCGCAGGCGATGGCATTCCAGAGACTGGCAGCTTCGGCTTCTGCGAGGTCCGTGGGGAGGTCTTCGACGGAGTAGCCGGGGATGAGGATGCTGATTTCGGAGAATTCGGAGCGGAAGGCCATGATTTTGGGCGGGGTGGACGGAGGTGTTTGGGACGGGGAAGGAGGCGAGCTGGTGTGGATTGTGGCAGGCGGCGACGGAAAGCTCTACTGAAAACTGGTTCGATTTACCGTTGGAGTGGGAGCAGATTGTCAGGCGTTGTCAACGAAAATTCCGATTGATTCGGCAATTTTTGCGTCGTGGCTGTTTGGATGGGGGATCGGGCTGGTCAGAAGTCTGGAGATTGAGCAAAATCCTGGGGCGTTCGGGATGGCTGGTCTTGACAGGCACGGCATTCGGGATGCATGCTGTTTTCGTAAATTTTGGATTGGGCACATGGTCTGGTGGCCTGTGCGTGCTGCGGACGTCTGGCGTCCGGACAATTTCGGGGATCATTGAAAGGTTCAATCGAGTCCGAGTGCTTCCATGGCAAACGACTTCTCCATGCCCGACGACGCGCGAAATCGAGGTGACAAGCGAGGCCGAAAGGATCGCCGGAAGAAAGGTTCCGATCGATCTCCGGACGACACTGATGGTGCTCGTCGGGGGCTTCAGCAGCGGGACCGCCGGGGTTCAAAGAACTTTCGTGACCTGCTGTACGGTGACGACGAGGACGACGAGTGATTGTCTGCGATTGCTGACAATTTGCCGGCTGTTTTCTGTTTGGCACATCTGAACGCCAGAACTCCGTACGAATGTCGCGGCGGAACTGCCCTTTTCGGGTTTTCTTGCCCGGTGGCATGTTTTGTTCGTTGAGATGCTGGTCTTGTGACCGGAATTTTGCTGCGCGGGCAAATCCGGCTGCTCGGCACGCCACTTGCGGACGTGTGGGACCTGTGATCGCCGGGTGTTTTGAAACTGTCATTGCACGGGGCTGGAGCGTCCCGTGTTTGTTGACGGCACCCGGAGTTGCCTAAGTTTAGCGCCTTGTGCCTGAAAACCGGGCGACTCGGAGTAACCAGGTCTGGAAAGGGAGGCACGGTGTGGGAGCGGAGTCGGCGAACTACGATGAATTATTGACGGCGGAAGGGATGCCTCGGCATGCGGCCCTTTCAGAGAGTTTGTCTGCGTTGAGCGGCGAGGTGCTGGCGGAGCGTCAGCGGCACGCGGAAGAGGAGTTGCTGGAGAAGGGGATTACGTTTGCCGTTTACGGTCACAACGACGGTCACGAGAAGATCTGGCCGTTTGATGTGGTACCGCGTCCGATTCCGTGGGACGAGTGGGTGATGATCGAGGCGGGCTTGCGGCAGCGGATCCGGGCTCTGAATTTGTTTCTGGACGATGTGTACGGTGAGGGACGAATTCTGCGGGACGGTGTTGTTCCGGAGGGTTTGGTAAGGACGGCGAAGACATATCGGCCGGAGTGTGCTGGATTTCGACCACCAGGCGGGGTGTGGACGCACGTGGTGGGCACGGATCTGGTGCGTCACAGCGACGGCACGATTTACGTTCTTGAGGATAACCTGCGTTGTCCGTCGGGGGTGAGTTATGTGCTTGAGAACCGGGAGATCATGAAACGAGTGCTTCCGGAGGTGTTCAGCGGTTCATCGATCGCATCGATCGAGGACTACCCGGAGCGTTTGCTGGGGGCTTTGCTGAAGACGGCTCCGGTTGGGTGTGAGCATCCGACGGCGGTGGTGCTGACTCCGGGGATTTACAATTCGGCTTATTTCGAGCATTCATTTTTAGCGCAGCAGATGGGAATCGAGCTGGTGACCGGGCCCGATCTGTATGTGGACGGCAGTGACACGGTCTGGATGAAGACGACCCACGGGCCGCGGCGTGTGGATGTGATTTATCGCCGGATCGACGATGACTTTCTGGATCCGGAGGTCTTTCGTGCGGACAGCATGCTGGGTGTACCGGGATTGATGCGAGCGTGTCGGGCTGGTCGAGTGACACTTGCGAATGCTCCGGGTACGGGTGTGGCGGACGACAAGGCGGTGTATCAGTACGTGCCGGCGATCATTCGGTATTATCTGGGTGAGGAGGCGATACTGAAGAACGTGCCGACGTACGTGTGTTCTGAGGCGGATCAGTGTCGGTATGTACTGGAGAATCTGGACAAGCTGGTGGTGAAGCCGACGAATGAATCCGGCGGCTATGGGATCCTGATGGGTCCGACGGCGAGTGCGGAGGAGCGTGAGCGGTGTGCTCAGCAGGTGCGTCGCGACCCTCGCAATTACATTGCTCAGCCGATGCTGACGTTATCCACGGTACCCACAGTGATCAATGGGCGACTCGCACCGCGGCATGTGGATTTGCGACCGTTTATTCTGTACGGCGACGACGTTTTTGTGTTGCCGGGCGGGTTGACGCGGGTGGCGTTGCGGGAGGGGTCGATGATTGTGAATTCGTCTCAGGGAGGGGGCAGCAAGGACACCTGGGTGCTGCTGAATGAGGCACCGTCGTTGCGTGTGCAGGAGCAGCAGCAGTCAGCGGTGTGAGTGTTGCCGGAGTCCGGGGGTGCTGAACAATTCTGGTTTGTTGAGGCGGGTGAGCGATGTTGTGTCGAGTGGCGGATTCGCTGTTCTGGATGAGTCGCTATCTGGAGCGTGCCGAGAATCAGGCGAGATTTATTGATGTGACATCCCACATTGCCCTGGGTTATCGCGGGCGGGAGGACGTGTTGTGGTCTTCGCTGCTGCATGCGAGTGGCGATGTGGAATGCTTTCAGGAGCGCTACGACAGGCCGACGCGAAAGAACGTGATTGATTACCTGCTGTTTAACCGTGAGAACATGAATTCGGTCTTAAGTTGTCTGATGGCCGCTCGAGAGAACGCACGATCGGTTCGAGAGAATCTGACGACGCCGATGTGGGAGGCTGTGAATCGGTTTTATCTGCGGGTGCGTCAGGCGGCGGCTCAGTCGCAGCAGGTGGTGAGTCAACCGCATCCCTTTCTGGACCAGATCAAGCGATCCGCGCATCAGGTGCTGGGAGTGACAGAGGCCACGTGGTCTCAGGGGGAGGCGTGGCAGTTTTCACGTTTGGGATATCAGCTGGAGCGGGCGGACAAGACATCGCGAATACTGGATGTGAAGTATTTTCTGCTGAAGCCCGGTTCTGCTGTCGTCGTTGGAGTCGGGAGTGAGCTGGATGTTGTGCAGTGGGCATCGCTGCTGGAGTCGACGGGGGCATTGCAGATGTATCGTCGGTCGTTTGGACGCATCCAGCCGATCAGTGTCGTTGACTTTCTGGTGCTCAATCCGGACTTCCCGAGGTCGCTGCGATTTTGTTCGCGTCGGGCACTGGAGTGCTTGCGGGCGATTTCGGGGAACACGGGATCAGCGGCTTCAAATCAGGCGGAGCAACTGGTGGAGGATGTGCTGCGGGAGCTGGAGCAGACTCGGGCCGGCGAGTTGCTGGAGCGGGGTTTGCACGAGTATGTGGATCGGTTTCAGACGCGGCTGAATGAGATTGGTGGTGCGGTGGCGGAGACGTTCTTTCGTCTGAATGCGAACGTTTCGTGAAAATCATTTTTCCTGGGTGGCGGCGGTAATGCGGATGCGATTGCCGAAGGCTTCCAGCTCCATGCGGTTTTCCGGGGCGATTGTCAGCTTCAGTCCCTGGACAGGAAACTGGGAGACGATTGGGCAGTTGAAGAGTTCTTTGCCATTGAATTTGGCGAGGCCCCTGACAGTGATTTGAGGCATGCCGGGGATAGCGAGGCCTGGGATGGCATTGTTCCGCGGGCGGGCTTCCATGTCTGCGTGCAGTGCGAGGAGCACCGGGGACTGGGAGTGGTCGAAGACGAGGTAGACGGGGGCTGTGATGGGGACGGCCCAGCGGAGTTTGCCGGTTTGGCGATCGATGGCCCGGAGTTGCTGTTGGGCGAGGATTGTGGGGATGTTGTAGAAGTTTGAGGGACGCAGACCGGTGTTTCCGGAATCGGATTTCCGGAACAGATAGAGATTTCCGGCATCGATGGCGGCGCTGATTTCGGTTGCAGGCAGATCGGGCAGCTCGGGAATTTTTCCAGCGCCTTCGAGGGACTGGAAGTGGGCGGTCTGCAGATCGATCAGGAGCACCTTTGCTGTGGTGGTGAAGATGGCAAGCAGTCTGGGGTCGAGGAACTGAGCGGCGGCGAAGTCAGGCAGCGGCATTTTGTGGACGGTATCGAGTGTTCGTGAGTCGATCCATTCGAGGGTTTTGATGTCATCGAGTTGCGATTCGGGGTCCCAGGCGACGAGGAGATTCCCGGAGGCTCGGATGATGTGTCGGGAGAGCGCGGCGAGACGAGCCCTGGCGGGAAGTCTGAATTCCTGTTGATTGTCCACAGGCAGGGCTGCGGATTTTTTGGGGAGTGGTCGCCCGGTGGTTGGGTTGAGGATCAGTTCGACGGTGCGAGGTTGGCGGGAACCGGCTGCTGGAGATGATTCGACGGAGCGGGCAAAGACAGCGGAATCGCAGGCGAATGTGTGTCTTGAGAGTCCCTGAGACTTGATGTGCCAGCGTTTTTCTCCGGTGAGCAGGTCGAGGACTTCGAGGCTGGAGTCGGTCATCAGACAGAGCCAGCGATTGGTGTGTCCGGCAATTCGACGTCCCTGTTCGTGGACAAAGCGGCCTTCGCGATCGACATCAAATTCGGTGAAGTTATCGGGAAGCAATCCGGACCAGGAGAGGTTGAAGTCGGAGCGTGACCAGAGCCAGCGATGATCGAGCAGGGAGAATGCGGAGAGCGCATTCTGGCTGCGATGGATGATGACGCTGCCGCAGCGGAGCAGTGATTCATCGGGTGAGAGGATTTGCTGTTCGGGGGATTGCAGTCTGAGTCGCCACGAGCCTGTTGGGGTCTCGGTGAAGGCTTGGGCGATGAATTCAGCGGACCTGGGCTGGCTGGACCAGCTGCAGGAATTGAGAACGGGATCGGTGGCGATGGAGGTGCGGAGGCTGCGAATGGCAGCAGAGCGAGAGTCGCTTTGGCCATTTGTATTCACGGGGATGAGTTTCCAGGAGAGTTGTGAGAGGGGTTCCCAGGCGGTTGTTGGGGAGGGCTGAGCCGCGAGGCTGTTTTCCAAGGCTGGTGGATTGAAGGAGGGAGTCCGGCAGACTTCGTTTGCGAGGGTTCGGAGGAGGTGACTGAGGAGTGATTGTTCGAAGGGACTGTGTGCGGTGTTTGCTGCAGCGCGGGTGGAGGCGAGTTCGAAGAGTTGCGTGAGCCGGAGTTGGGCGGCATTTCGGAGGTCTGTTCGAGTTTCGAGTTTGATGTTGTCGGCGGCTGCGAAGAGCAGCTGGATGGTGACTTCGGCTGGGGGACCGTCATTGAGTTGTTTTTCGGCGCGGGAGAGGCATTCAGTGGCGAGGGTGTGGGAGAGGAGCAGGCAGAGTGCGTTGTCCGGGAGTTCAGGGAGTCGTGAGAGGAGAGCTGAACGAGTTTCGGAATCGGGACCATTGAGCAGGGTTTCGAGCTGCTGAAGGATCAGGGATTTGAGTGGCCAGCGGAGGGTTTCAAGGCCGGTGGCAACGGCGGGTGCAGCGAGGATATTGTCGATGCCGCCGATTTTGGCTGTGTTCAGGAGGGTCGGTGTATCCGGCAGCTCGATGTTGAGCACGGCTGTTGGCAGCTGGAGGGCATTGAACAGCGACTGGATGCGTTCGGGGCCCTGGGGAAGTCGGGTGTCTGAGAGGAGCAGCCATGTGGCGATGGCTTTTTCAGGAGCGGATCCGGCGAAGTTCAGGAGTTGTTCAAGTTCCGTTGCCGGATTGCCGGGACTGCGAGCGAAGAGGCAGAGCGCGGCGCGGAAGCGGAGGTGATTGAGTTTTTCCTGTGTGAGACTGTCAGCGGGTGCGTTGCTGAGAATTTGCAGGGCTTCGGCGGGCTGATTGGTGGCGAGCAGGAAGGCTGCCTGTTCGAGGGGATCTTCGCCGGGCTGGGCGGTGGGTTGGCTGCCAGTGGCGAGTGTGAGGTATCCAGGTCCGGCGCTGATCAGATCGTTGTCGAGGGCGGTGAGAGTTCCGGGCTGCTGGACGGGTCGCAGGTTTGGAAGGGAGTCGACGAGTTGTCCGTTGGCGAGGCTGCGGATCTGGAGGCTGCCATCTGCGGCGGGGATGAGCAGTTGATCACCTCGGCGAACGGCGGTGCCGACGGGCACAGCGACCTGCGAATTGAGTTGGGACTTCCAGCGGGGTGAGAAGTCGGCTGTGTCGAAGGCGCTGATTTCGCTGGCGGACGCGGTGACGAGCAGTTCGCGGTCGGCCCAGAGTACGAGCGGGGCTTCTGTTGCGGTCAGGCGGCGAGTGATTTCTCCGGTGAGCAGGCTGGTGACGGTGATCTGGGGGATTTCGTTGAGGGTCCAAAGAACTTCATCACCGATGACGAGGGGGCGTTCGGAGCGGCGATTGCCGGGTTCAGTCGTCGGGTTGAAAGGGCGTCCGCGGATGAACCGCTGTTGAATTGCGGGTCTGCCATTGCGAACGCCACTGGCCTGATCAGGAGATTTCGGAGTGATTGGTTGTGCCCAGAGGAGCGAGTGGGTGAGGAGGTCAACGGCGAAGGACCAGCCGGTGGTGGTGGAGGCGAGGAGGATGCCCTGATGGACGTGGAGTTGTGCAGCGAGGAGTTGTCGCAGGAAATCCTGATCGATGTTGTTTTCCGGAAAGGCGAGTGGGAGTTGCCACTGCAGTGAGCCATCTTTTGCGGTGAGGCAGGCGAGGCTGATCTGTCCTTCTTTTTCGACGAGCAGGCAGAGATCGGGGCCGTGAATGGCGGGCAGCCCGGCGAACCACGATTGGGACAGGGGATTTCCGAAGAGATCCTCGACCGGTTCACCGCCGACGGTCCAGAGTCGGCGTCCGGTCTGCTTATCGATCGCGGAGAATTCCTGTGGTGGGCGACGATTTGATTCGTCGCGTCCGATGAACATGCGGATGCGGAGTGATTCTTCGTCCCGGAACTGATTCTGTGGATCCGGATCAGCAGAGATCACGTAGAGTCGTTCTGCGTCCATGGCGAGTTGCCATGAGTGAGCGTCGCGTGAGGGGTTGGTCCGAAGTGAGCCCACGACGTTTGGGAAGGGCTGGATCATGCGACTGGACCAGGACGAGTTATCGACGGGTCGAGCGGTGGGGCGGAGGTTGCGAGTCCACAGGGTGCGTCCGGTTTTGCGATCGAGGGCTGTGATCAGTGACTGGCTGCGGGCGAAGATGCAGTCGTGGTCGGCGAGTGGAGTGAAGGCGCTCCATGGAACGGTGGCGTTTGCGGTGGAGGTGGTGACGTATTCCTGCAGTGTTCGTCGGGCTGTGTCGAAGAGTGGGAGTGAGCGGGTCCACTGGATGTTTCGTGGCAGAGCGGCTGTCGTTTCGGAGGCAAGGCTGTGGCCGATTGTGGCCGGGGCAGGTGGAATGTTTGTGTTTGGGGCAGTTTGGGTGGCGGGGGAGTCGGCGGGGTGAAGTCGCTGGTGGAGAGCGATGATGTGCGGTTGTGGGCCGGGTGGTGCTGAATTCAGGAGGGGCATGATCCAGTAGCGGGCTGCTGCCAGTTCTCCGCGGTCTTCGTGCAGCCGTGCGAGGAGGAGCAGAATATTTCGGGCAGTGGGTGTTCCGTTGCAGCGTTGGAGGAGGTTCAGCAGTTCGGTTGGTTTGGGGTTTTGCAGTGTCTGCAGGAGTTCCGTTCTGGCGGAGGGATCGTCGCTGTCCCGAACGGCGACAAGTTCGGATGGGAGTTCCTGAAGGAGCAGTGTGAGGGTGCGGTGGAGTGGCTGAAAGCTGTCTGGTCCGGGTGTCATGATTCCCGGTTCTGCGGCGCGAAGCGATCGGAGGCTGTTTCTGAAGGTGGCGATATCGCGACTGTCGATGGCTTCGCGGAGTTGTTCAAGTTCGCGAAGTGCGGCGCGATCGGTGGGCAGTCTCTGGAGGTCATCGGCGGGTTGTGAATCGGCGGCGGGTTCATCGGCGCGGGCTGTGCGGGGGGTGGCGGAGAACAGGGCGGCTGGAGCGGTGGTGACAACCAGAAGCAGCAGGGTCTGTAAGTTCCGGGTGGGGCGAAGCATGCCGAGTCCCTTTGTGATCACCTCCGACTGAGCGGGGGGACGTTTGTGAGAATCATTGTGGCTGGTCCGGCGTGCGCGCCGAAAACACGAGGGGCAGCCGCTGGCAGGAAGTTTAAGCCGTTTACGGAGCCTCGCCCAGCCTGGATATCAGCAGAATTCGCCGAAAGAAGATCGTGACCTGCGGAAAGCAACTCAGGCAGGGACTTCGGGAGGAAATCCAGCTTGAGTCGTGGTTGGCGGGGGGCTTAGATTCCGGGTGAGTGTTTGAGAAACGGCCTCGTCGACGGGCCGCAACGGGTTGCATTCCATGCCAAGAGACCATGACTATTCAACTGAAAGCCTGCGGAGTGCCCTGTGGCGGCTGATGCCTGTCGCGGTGCTTGCTGCCGTGAGTCAGTGCGGATGTGCTTCAGCGCTGGTGAGTGCAAATCTGCTGCAGACATCGCAAAACGCCCAGTCTGCGGCGATTACGAGGGTTTCCCTGGCCACCGATGAGGAGGTAAGGGGGGCTGAACCAGTGCCGAAGCAGAGTCGGAGGGTGGTCGCTGAGCGGACGGGTGTTGTCGGGAAGACTGTGGAGCGCAGTGAGCGAGAGCGTCCGGCGAGTGGTCATTCTCTGATTCCGCGGGGCGCAGCGGAACTGGAATCGCGTTCAGAGGGTGCGGGGCGTGCGGAGGCTGGTGGTCGTCCAGCGTCGGCGACGGCTGCGGAGCCGGGAATGCTGGATCGATTTCGAGCTTTGTATGCACCTCGGGGTGAACCCGCTGTGAAAGCGGACGCAGTTGTTCGGCCGGATGACGCATCGGAGCGACTGCGGCGGCAGATGCTCCGGTGGTCTGATCCATTTGGCTTGTTGAAGGACCGTGAGTCGGGTGGAGTGGAAGGTGGAGTGGGGGAGGCTGGGCTGTCGCCTGAGGGTGAACCGGCAACAGCTGAGCTGCCGTCGACGGCAGTTCCAGCGACGCCACTGAAGGCCGTGATTGAGTCACTTGAGCAGGAGCTTCGGGATTGGCCCGGTGCTGCGCAGGGGCGTCCGGAGCGTGTGGAAGAGTGGCGTCGTCGGCAGACGGATCTGCGGATGTTGTACAGTGTTGCGGGTCGATCTGCGGACGCGGCGCGAGTGATCGAGGGATTACCTCGGGAGGAACAGGAGTTCTGGCAGTCGTTGATGCTGGCGATGCACCAGTATCGCAGTCCGGGTGCGGGGCCTGAGCGGACGGAGCAGTTAACTGAGGCGCTTAATCAGGTGCGGGCAGCGGAGCGGCATCTGCGACCTCTGTCGCGGCTGGAGATTTATCGGCTGCAGTTTTGTACGAGGATCGACGGGTTTGGGAATGCGACGGCGTTTCCGACGGCTGATTTTGAGCCTGGACAGCGTTTGCTGCTGTACGCCGGGGTGCGAAATTTTCGGAGCGAACTGACGGGTGAGGGGCGGTACCGGAGCGAGTTTGCGGCGGTTGTGGAGTTTTTGCGGGAAGAGGATGGCGAGGTTCTGGAAAGGATTCGGTTGCCGCAGATTCCGGACGAATGTGACGAGGAGCGAACGGACTACTTTCAGAGTTTTGAGTTGACGGCACCGGTGCTGGAGGGGAGCTACCGGGTGCGGCTGCATCTGCGAGACCAGCTCACACAGCAGACCGCGGAAGCGAGTTTGCAGATGACGATTCGCTGAGGTGTGAGTTCAGCCTTTGCGGACGGCCTGAGCGGTGGCGGGATCTTCGGGCCAGGAGTGTTTGGGGTAGCGACGTTTGAGTTCCCTGCGAACTTCGGGGTAGGTGTTGACCCAGAAGCTGGCGAGATCGTCGGTGATTTGCTGCGGGCGGAAGTTGGGTCCCAGCAGATGCAGGACCAGCGGGACGCGACCTCGGGCGACGCGCGGTGTCTGCTGGAGCCCAAAGACTTCCTGAATGCGGACGGCGAGAACTGGGGGCCGATCCGGGGAGTATTCGAGTTGGATGCGGCTGCCGCTGGGGACTTCGATTCGATCGGGGGCATCACATTCGATGGCCTGCAGCTGAGGATAGTCGAGTGTAGCCTGCAGTGTGTGCAGCCAGGGTGCGGTCCTGAGTTCTTCAAAGGATCGTCTTCCGTGGCAAAGGCTGCGGAGGACGTCGCGAAGGGTTGCTTCATCGAAGGCGGGGAGATTGAGTTCGGGGACCCATTTGCGGAGGAAACAGGCGCGTTGGATAAAGGACGAGAGCGCCTGATTATCGGAAGGCATGACGGCATTGAGTTGAGTGGCGGCGGCATTGAAGAGTACGCCTGCGGCGTCTTCCGGTGATGTGATGGAGACTGGGGTTTCTTCGAGGATCAGGTCAGCGAAGGCGAGTCTGCGTCGGGCGACGACCTGTTTTTGTGAGGGGTGGAAGAAGAGTTCTTCGGATTCCCGGAGAAGTTGTGCGGGGAGCCATGAGCGGAGGACTTCGGATGCCTGGCGAACTTCCGCGTCGGTACCGGCATTATCGATATCGATGCAGAGGAAGAGCGGGGCGTTTCGGACGGAGGATTTCGGGCTGAGTCTGACTCCGCGTCCGCCAACCATCAGGGCACGGTCGCTGCCGGAATCGCGGCGTCGTGCAAGTCGATCGGGGAAGCCGGCGGTGAGTGATTTGAGGAGGATCTCGTCGGAGGCAGCGGTCAGCTCGATTTGATTTCCGGGTTGTTCGTGTGCTGCGGTTGCGGAGGTGTGGACCGGGATTTCTTCGCGGAGAATGCTGTGAAACTGTCGGGCAGCCTGAGTGAGGCTATGGGCAGCGCCGCGGTGAATTTCGCCAAAGTCGGAGTGCGACTGACCGTGTTGAAGCCAGCGTTCGACGGCCTGCAGTCGATCGAGCACATCGCTGCGTGAGTTTTGCAGGCTCCGGGTGTGGATGGGTTTTCCGGGGCTGCTGTTGCGGGAATCATTAGAGCGAATGAAGGGGTCACGTTCGGCGAGCAGAGCAGCGAGGAGGCAGGCGCGGCTGGCGGCTCCGGCGGAGGCTGCGTCGAGGAGCAGTCGGGCGATTCGCGGTGAGGCGGGAAAGCGGACGATGCTGCGTCCGAGTTCGGTGATGGTGTCGTGGTGGAGGGCGCCGAGGAGGTGCAGGAGTCGGAGGGCGTGGTCCAGTGCTTCGGGTGTGGGGGGCTCAAACCAGGGGAAGGCTGTGATTTCAGTTTCGCCCCAGGCCTTGAGGCGGAGGATGGCAGCGGACAGGTCAACGCGGAGGATTTCGGGCTGATCGGTGGCAGGTCGGCTGCGGTGTGAGGCTTCGTCCCAGAGCCTGAGGCAGAATCCGGGCCGGTGCGTCCGGCCCGACCGGCGCGCTGGTCTGCGGAAGCGCGGGAAACGGGGGTGAGCTGCAGGCGATCGAGCCCGGCGCTGGGATCGAACTGCATTTGCCGGGCGAGTCCGGAGTCGACGACGGCTTCGACTCCGTCGATTGTGATGGAGGTTTCGGCGACGTTGGTTGCGAGGATAACTTTGCGTTGGCTGGTGGGCGCAAGCACGCGGTCCTGTTCGCTGGAGGGCAGATCGCCGTAGAGGGGGAGCAGGAGCAGGTTGTGGCGTTTTGCTGTGCTTTCCAGCTGGTCGCGGGTGCGATGAATTTCGGCGAGGCCTGGCAGGAAGGCAAGGACGTGTCCCTGAGAGTCCTGCAGCGCTGTTTGGATGCCGTCGGCCATGGTTTCCGGAAGCGGGCGACGATCGGCACGGGGGAGGTATCTGACTTTGACGGGGTGTTGCCGTCCTTCGCTGTGGATGATGGGGCACTGGTCGAGGAAGTCGGCGATGGGTTCGGGGGCCAGTGTGGCTGACATGGCGATGAGTTTCAGGTCCGAACGAACAGTGTTGCGGACGCGCAGAGCCATGGCGAGTGCGAGGTCGCTGTCGAGCCTTCGCTCATGGAATTCATCGAAGATCAGGACGCCGACGTTTTCGAGGAAGGGATCATCCTGAAGGCGGCGAAGGAGGACGCCCTCGGTGACGACGAGGATGCGGGTTTGTCGTGAAACGGCTTCCTCGAATCGAACACGATAGCCGACAGTTTGTCCGACCTGTTCACGGCGTTCTGCGGCCATTCTTGCGGCGGCGGTGCGGGCTGCGATCCGCCGCGGTTCGAGCATCAGGATTTGCTGGGATGCTGGGAGTCCATCGTTGAGAATTGCGGGGGGGACTTTTGTGGTTTTGCCGGCCCCTGGGGGGGCTTTGAGGACAGCGCAGCCGTGCGAGCGGAGGGCGGCGAGCAGATCCGGGAGGACCTGTTCAACGGGCAGACTTTCCGGCATGGAGCGCAGTTTCGCGGGAAAAAACGAAACCGCCCGCAGGCTGTGATGCGAACCTGGGGCGGAGGGTTGTGAATGAGGTGCGGGGAGGATTATTCAGCGAATGCCGCATCGAAAGCGCGGCCTGATGGCTGGAAGTCGACATTCTTGCAGAACTGGGCGGCTTCGGTGGCGCCGTGTTCGCGATCCATGCCACTGTCCTCCCACTCGACGGAGAGGGGGCCAGTGTATTTGGCGGCATTGAGGGCGCGAATGATTTCCTCGAAGCGGACGCCACCGCGACCGACGCTGCGGAAGTCCCAGCCGCGGCGGGGATCTCCGAAGGAGAGATGGCTGCTGAGGATACCGGAGCGGCCGTTGAGGGTAACGGAGGCATCCTTCATGTGCACGTGGTAAATCCGGTCCGGGAAGGCTCGGATGAATTCCACAGGGTCGACTCCCTGCCAGATGAGGTGGCTGGGATCGAAGTTGAATCCGAATTCGCGGCGGCGATTGAGTGCCTGGAGAGCGCGTTCGGCGGAGTGGATGTCGAAGGCGATTTCGGTGGGGTGGACTTCGAGGGCGAATTTGACGCCGCAGTCTTCAAAGACGTCGAGGATGGGGTTCCAGCGTTCGGCGAGCAGTTGAAAACCGCGTTCGATCATGGATTTGGGGGTTGGGGGAAAGTCGTAGATCAGGTGCCAGATGGAGGAACCGGTAAACCCGTTGACGACGCTGACATCGAGTTTCTGTGCGGCGCGGGCTGTGTTTTTCATTTCCTCTGCCGCCCGCTGATTGACTCCGGCGGGGTCACCGTCGCCCCAGACGTAATCCGGGAGGATGCTTTTGTGGCGACTGTCGATGTTGTCGAGGACGGCCTGGCCGACGAGATGGTTGGAAATTGCGAACAGCTTTAACCCATGTTTTTCGAGCAGTTCGCGTTTGCGGGCGCAGTAGGAGTCGTCGGAGAGCGCCTTGTCGACTTCGAAATGGTCTCCCCAGCAGGCCAGTTCAAGCCCGTCGTAGCCGAACTTTCTTGCTTTTTCGCAGAGTGTTTCGAGTGGCAGGTCAGCCCACTGACCTGTGAACAAGGTGACGGGACGAGCCATGCGGTGTCTCCTGCGTGACGAGCGAAGGGCGGTTGTGGCCGCCGGAAAAGTGGGGAAAATCGTGATCTGACCGGAAGCCGGTTCCGGTGCAGCGTTGTGATTGAGCAGCGTAGTGTTCGGCGATGGGAAGTCAAACCAGCGGGTGAAGTCCGGATTATCGAATTCAGTGGAATAATGGGAGTTTTGTAGGGAAAAGCTTGTGAAGAACTGGGTGCAGTGAATAGTGTACATGTATACAATACAGCACCGGATTTCCCCGAAAGTTGCGACTTTTGGTAATTTCTCGGGTGTAAGGATGTCAGCCCGGAGTGCAGAATTACGAATGCGTCGAAGATTTTGCAGACATTGAAGCGGAAAGTGAGCCTGCAGTGGAGATTACAGAAGTTCGGATCAAGCTTGCCAGCGACCCCGAAGATCGATTGCGGGCGTTTTGTTCGATCACTTTTGACGGGGAGTTTGTGGTCCGTGACTTGAAGATCATTGCTGGTCAGCGGGGGAATTTTGTGGCGATGCCAAGCCGCAAGATCATGGAAAAGTGTCCCCGGTGTCATGGAAAAAACGAGCAAAAGGCTCGATTTTGTTCCCACTGTGGTTCACCGCAGCCTGTCCAACCGGTTTCGGATCAGCGACCGCGGTTGTTTGCGGACATCGCGCACCCGATCAACAGTGTGTGTCGGGAGAAACTGGAGAAGGCGGTGCTGGCGGCATTTGAGGAAGAGCAGGTTCGTGCGGCGCAGCCTGGATACGTCTGCAAGTACGACGACTATGATGAAATGTGAGTCCAGCTGGGTTCGGAATTTGACGAATCTGCGGTTTGGAGTGATTTTCGGGGAAGCCTGCTGCCGATGATAGGTTCAGAAGGGGTTCCCGCGGAGTGGCAGACTTGCCCTCCTTGCTCCTGTGGGGATCGCAGAGACATTCAGACGAGACTCGGCAACGCGGTACTGGCTGTTGTTTCCGGGGGCGATTGAGGCAACGACGGTTGTCTGCAGGTCAGCCCGCCTGCCGAGCTCGTCGAATTCATCCTGGTTCGAAGGGAGTACAGCAGGGATGTTCAGGCGTGCGATGATGTTGGTCATTCTGGTTGCTGCCATGTCAGTGTCGGCACCACGGCTGCAGGCTGGTCCTCCGGGTCAGCCCTCTGATTGGCAGCGGTTCTACTATTACCCTTACATCTATTATCCTCAGAATTTTCAGCGGCCGCAGCAGTACGACCACATGTACTACCGCTACGAGCCTTCGATGAGGATTCCGGTGTACAACCGGTCCTGGTACAACTTTTATCCATCCGAGAAGCCTTACCACAGCGGACATCACTTTATTCTTGATATTTTCTGAGTTGGCTGTGGTCTGAGTTTGGAAGCTTGAGCGGCAGTCGCGGGGTGATTCCTGCGGCTGCCTTTTTTTTTGGGGGGGTGGTGTGGGGGCCATGCGGCAGTGGATCACCAGGGAGAAACGGGTTTCTGGGGGAGCTGGGGCGAGTTTCGTGGAATTGCGGATTTTGTGACGCTTTCAGACTGGAACGTTGGGAGCGGTGGTGGGAGGCAGGATTGCCTGACAGTGGGGCAGCGAGAACGCCGAAGAGAGAGGGAGTACGGGGAGCGGAGCGCGATTTCTGCGAGCGAATGCTGCCTGGTATGTGGGGCTGGGATGTCCCGGGTGGGTACTGGTTTTGCGGCTGTGGGTGGCTGGAAGGGGCGGTGCGATTCATGCGGAGGTACCTGACTGCCGGGCTGATGATGACGTCGCTGGCTGCGAGTGGCTGTTCAACGGGGTTTTTGGGGAGTCATCACGACGAACGGAGCCGTTACGCGCCCGGCTCGGAGGGCTGGTGGGCCGAGCAGGGAGAGTTGCCTCCGGGGGTTCGTCAGAAGTGGTATAAGGGAAAAGTGTGGCCGGCGAAGCAGCGTTCGAATGCTCCCCCGCAGCAGTTTTCGCACACCTTTTATTCCCAGCACTACTGGCCCCTGCCCTACACCTGCCAGGACCGTGAGTCGGTAAAGCAGGTGATGGAGGTGCAGACCGGTCTTGGCTGGCAGGAGGAGACGACGCTTTACAACCGTCATTTCGACAGTCAGACGAATGCATTGACGAGAGCTGGGGAGCTGCAGCTGGAGTACATTTTGCGGGACGTGCCGGTGGAGCGGCGGTCGGTCTGGGTGCAGTCGACGTTCAGTGGTGAGGCGGACCAGGTGCGTTTGGCATCCGTGAGGTCCGCGATGGCTCAGCGGGTCCCCGAGACCGCTGAGATACCGCTGGCGGTGCGAGAGTGTCGTGAGGTAGGTCGTCCGGCTGCGGAGGTGGAAGTGATCAGCAGTTTGTATCGCAGTTCGATGCCGACTCCGCGGCTGGGCAGCATGATGAGTTCGGGCGGTGGTCAGCCGCAGTCGGCGGGTGGGGCGGGTGCATCGGCTGGCATGGCTGGCGGGAATGCTGGCTTTGGCGGAGGCGGGGGTACTGGTACCGGTAGTGGTACTGGCAGCAACTGACCAGATCATGGCGGGAGATGTGTGAGGTGGCAGCAGGGATTGCGATTGGTGTACTGCAGGAGTTTGCAGCAGAGTGTCTGACACGGGCGGGGCTTTCCGTTGAGGATTCCTCAACGGCTGCTGGAGCTCTTGTGGGCACGGACGCCTGTGGTGTCTACACGCATGGCACGAAGCTGCTGGCGGGGTATTTGAAGAAGCTGCGGGGGGGTGGCTATCGAGCCGGAGCAGTGCCGCGTGTGGAGCGATCCGGTCTGGCGTGGGCTGTGCTGGATGGCGACTCGGGACTGGGGCAGGTTGGTTGTACTCGGGCGATGGAACTGGCGATTGAGAAAGCTCGTCAGTGTGGTGTGGCCTGGGTGGCGATCTGCAATACAGGTCACATCGGTGCGGCGGGTCAGTACGCGCTGCAGGCCGCGGCGGCGGGCTGCGCAGCGCTGGTGACTGGCAATGACATCCCGAGTGTTGCGGCACCGGGGTCACGGGGAGCGGTGCTGGGGAGCAATCCGCTGGCATTTGCGATTCCGACGGATGCAGATCCGATTTTTCTCGACATTGCCACTGCTGCGGTTGCGGGCGGGAAGGTTTACGCGGCGCTGCAGCGGGGTGAACCGATTCCGTCGACGTGGTTAATTGGTCCTGATGGTCACCCCACAACGGATGGTTCACTGTATCCTCAATCAGCGGCGCTTGCGCCGATGGCTGGGCACAAGGGCTACGGGTTGGGGCTTTGGTGCGAGGTGATGTCGGCGGTACTGCCGGGTGGGCGGATGACGTGGGACGTGGGCAGCTGGATCTTCGACCCTCCGGAGCGACCCTCGTGGCACAACGCTTCGATGACGGTTTACGATGTGGGCGCGCTGACGGATGCGGCTGGATGGCGGGAGCGTATCCGGAAGCTCAGGGACCAGTTACAGAGTGCGAATCCGGCGGAGGGCAGTTGTGGTGTGCTGTTGCCGGGGCAGCGGGAAATGGAGAATCTGCGACGGGCGCGGGAGTCGGGGATTCCATTGCCTGAGGACGTGCGGGCAAAGCTGCGAGAGGCGGGTGAGTTGTCGGGAGTGGCGGTGCCGTAGGGTCTGCGATTTGGGGTGAACTGGATTCTTCAGGGGGTGTGACTGAGGAGTATCGTAGAGATGCGCTGCATCGGCATCGACGTTGGTTCTTCATCGATCAAGGGGGCGGTGGTCAATGCAGCGACAGGGCTCATTGAGGACGTCTTCCGAGTGCCGTTCCCGGATCCTGTGGGAGGGCTGCCGGCCGGCTGGTTTGAAGTCGATCCGGTGGCGATGGTTGCGGGCGTGAAGGAAGTTCTGGGTGAGCTGTTGCGTCGCTGTCCGGAAGCCACTCGGGTTCGCTTTTGCAGCCAGATGGGCGGAATCATGCTGATGAGCAGCCGGACTGGTGAGCCGCTGACGAATTATCTGTCGTGGCGTGACCAGCGGACGTTAGTGCCGGCAGGGGGCAGCAGCGGCAGTGCGTTGCCGAGCGGTGGTTCGTTTCTGGAGGCCACTCGGGCTGTCTTTTCCGATGCGATCTACCGTGAACTGGGGCGTGAGCTGAAGCCGGGTTCGGCGACGGTTCTGTTGTCGTGGCTGGTGCAGCATGGTGGGCTGCCGCATGGCGCGATTCCTGTGACCTGTGGCGACTTTATCACGGCAGCACTTTGTGGCGTTCCTCCGCGTATGCATCGCACGCAGGGTCTGGGACTGATCAATCTGCACACGGGTGAGTGGCACCGCGAAGCTCTCGGGCTGCTCCGGCTGGATGCACTGAACTGGCCTGAGTTCGTTGCGGAGGGTGAACCCGTAGGCAGGTTTAGTTGGCAGGGGCGAGTTCTGGAATGTTATGCGTCGATTGGTGACCAGCAGGCGGCCTTGCGGGGCATTGACCTGCAGCCTGGCGAGTTATCGGTGAATTTGTCGACAGGCGCGCAGGTGAGTCGGATTACGGAGGGATTTGAGCCTGCCGATTGCCAGACGCGCTGCTGGTTTGGCGGACAGTACCTCAACACGATCACGCATATACCTGCGGGGCGATCACTGACGGTACTGGAGTCGCTGCTGACGGAACTGGCTCGATCTGCGGGGCTGTCGATTGCAAATTCGTGGCAGCTGATTGGGGAGGCGTGTGAGGCGGCCGGAGATTCGGGAGGGCTCAGCTGTGATCTGAGTTTCTTCGCGGGGGCACTTGGAAGTGAGGGCCGCCTGGCGGGGATCACGACGGAGAACCTGACGGTGGGACGACTGTTTCAGGCTGCGTTTGATTTCATGGCTGAGGCGGCTGGAGTGTGTGCTTCGAGGCTGTCGCCTGAAGCTGCCTGGCATCGGGTGGCCGTATCGGGGGGGCTGGTGCAGTCCTTTCCCGCGCTGCAGCGGAAACTGCAAAAGCGTCTGCCGTGGCCGATGCGCGAGGCCGCCAACACCGAAGAGACGCTGACGGGGCTGATGAAGCTGGAGGCTGCGCAGACAGCCTGAGACGTTTGGATCCGCGCGTCAGGGGTTGGTGGCCGGCGGGGAGGACTTGCGAAGAGCCTGCTGGAGCGTGGGTACGAGCTGGTCGACGGAGACGCTGGTGGAGAGGACTTGAGCGTTTGAGTTCAGGACCCAGATGGAGGGGGTTGAGGCGAGTCCCCAGAAGCGGACGAGGGGGCTGTTCCACGAGCGCTGGGCTGCCTGTGGGAAGAAGATTTGCTGACCAGGTGCGTGGTGCTGTTCGAGGAAGGCGTTGAGTTCGCTTTCATCTTCATCCAGAGCAACACCGATGATCCGCAGACGTTCCGGTGGGAGCTGTTCGCGAATGCGTGTCAGAGCGGGCAACATTGTTTCGCGGAAGTCGTCTGACTGGGAATCCCAGAAGTAGATCAGGGTGGGTTTGCCTTTGAAGTCTTCTGCGGAGACGTAGCCGCCATCGCTGGTGGGGCCGGAGAACTGGGTGAGGATCTGGCCGGGCAGAGCGAGTCGGCGGAGAGCGGCGGTTGCTTCCTGTCCCTGATCAGATGTCGGGAACTTCTCGGCGAGCGCGGTGTAGCAGAGGCGACTTTCGGTGAGGAGTCGGGAGGCGAGTTCTGAGTCAGTGGAGGCCGCTGCGTGCAGTTCGCAGCTGCGAGCGGCTCCGAACAGCAGTGAGGTGCCGCGTTTCTGATCCTCTGGAAACCGATCTGCGAATTCTCTTGCCCATCGAGACAGGGTTTCAAACCAGACGGGCTGAGTGCGGCCGATGAGGCCTGCTTTGGTATGGGCGAACCGGGCGATGGTGTAGACGCCTTCGGCGGCTGCCGGTGAATTCGGGTCACGATCACACAGTGCCTGAACATCACTGTACAGGGATTCGATGTCTTCTTCGTTTCCGGTGAGAGCGATCTGGAAGCGGGCTTCAAGGAGCTGCCTGATGGCCGAATCAAACTGCGGGCTGCGGGCCTTGTCGTTCATGGTGCCGCGGATGGCTCGTGTGGCAAGATCGATGATGCGGTCGTTGCGTTCGCGGCGTGCTTTGCGTGCGGCTTCCACATCGCTGGGGAACGCCGTGATCCTCAGGCGATTGATTTCCGCCAGAGACTGTGTGGCCTCGTCGTCGGGAAACTGGGGCTGCTCTGGAGTGGCCCCCTGCTCTGGCGGGGAGGCGGCAGTTGTTTTCTCAGCGGGGTCAGGAATGGAGGCGGTGAGTCCGGCCTGGCGAATGACGGGGCTGGCCGAGGCCTGGTTGCCAGAGGGATCTGGCTGAGAGACGTCAGCAGATGCGGTGGTGGCGGTGGGCTGGGGTTCGCTGTTTCCGCCACAGCCTGAGATCAGGCTGCCGGAGAGCACCGCGATGCTGATGGAGAGAGCATGCCGTGGCTGCATGATGAGCGTTCCTTCGCTGAAGCTGAGGCCAGTGACTGGGGGCCGGATCCGGTCGGGTTTCTAGCTGATGGCGGGAACGGCGCGAATAGACGTTTTCCGTCTTTCCGGAGCGCAGGGAGGCCGGAAGTGCGTGGTGCAACGGACTTCCGGCTGTTGTCGCCGGGATGGTGAAACGGTGTTAAGGACACCTGATTTCGTACTTTGGATCCGCCCCACCGTGACAAGGCGTGCGGGGGACGTGAATCCCCCGGTAACGGTGCGTGCCCGCGTGGCCGGAACCGCATCAGGAACGCACCGAGGCCTTACCGGCCGATTGACATCGACCGCACGCCACAGGACGTTTTTTTGTGATTCGTTCGGGCAGTGGTTGGGACTGTCAGGCGACCATGGTCTCCGGCGTGGCGATTTCCTGCATATCGCGGACATCGTCGGCGCTGCGTCCGAGCGGGAGTTTGTCGCGGACGTCCCAGGCGAGACCGAGAGCCTTGAGCAGGCGAATGGACCACCAGGTGATGTCCAGTTCCCACCATTTGTGCCCTGCGGGGGCGATTGACGGGTGGGCGTGGTGATTGTTGTGCCAGCCTTCGCCGTAGGCGAGGATGGCGACCCACCAGAGATTTCGGGAGGCGTCTCGGGTGTCGTAGTTGCGATAGCCCCAGAGGTGGGTAGCGGAGTTAACGAACCAGGTGCTGTGGTAGGCGGCAACCATGCGGACGCACATGCCCCAGACGAGCCAGGAGGTTCCGAGTTGCCAGCCACCGACAAGCCAGCCGGCGCCGAGGAGTGTCAGGCCGCTGCCCCAGAGCCAGAGTGGAAAGGTACGTTCGAAGAAGTTGACGAGCGGCCTGTTGATGAGTTCCGGGCAGTAGCGGCGCATGAGCAGTCGAGTTGCTTCGGTGGTGCGTTTGGGAAACAGCCAGAGCATATGTGACCACCACGCAGGATCTTTCACGGGTGAATGCGGGTCGCCTTCCTGATCGGATTTCTGGTGGTGCAGACGATGGGTGGCGGCCCAGGTGAGTGGTGAGCCTTCGCCGGAGAGGCAGCCGCAGGCCAGCACGAAGAATTCGGCCGGGGAGCGGAGTTTGAGCGATTTGTGGGACAGATAACGATGGTAACCCAGGCAGATCCCGATGCTGCAGGTGAGCCAGTGCAGTGTGAGGCAGATCGCGAGGCCGGACCAGCTGAACAGTGACGGCAGAAAGGCCGCCAGGGCTCCCACATGGACTCCGATGAGGAACAGCGTCACGACCCAGTCGATGTTGGAGGAGCGAAGTTGGTCGCGGTGGAAGGTCGCCACCAGGAGATCAGTGTCGGCCTGATATTTCAGTTTACGAACTTCAGCTGTGGACAGGCCACCGGCAGTTGAGTTGTTGACCGGTGCG